>JBGPHH010000097.1:0-13861 GCA_041484265.1 Vicinamibacteria bacterium | reverse complement strand
TGAGGGGCGCGAAGCGCTGCTGGCCGGCTCCGGCGCCGCCGCGGCCGTCGCCGATGCGGTACGTGCCGGCGCTGTGCCAGGCCATGCGAATGAACAACGGTCCGTAGTGGCCGAAGTCCGCCGGCCACCAGTCCTGCGAGTCCGTCATCAGCGCATGGAGGTCCTTGACCACAGCATGAAGCTCGAGGCTCTTGAACTCCTTCGCGTAGTTGAACTGCTTGCCCATGGGATCGGACAGGGGCAAGTGCTGGTGCAGCATCTTCAGGTTTAACTGATTCGGCCACCAGCCTGCGTTCGCCGGGGCCCCAGCCACTGTGTGTCTGACTGGGCACTTGGCTTCCGTATCCATGATTCCTCTCCGATCCTGGTTTGTGTTTTTGACCCGTCCCGACAGGCTGACGCTTGGGCGCCTATAGATCAAATAAATTGATGTCAGCGTGCTTCGCGGAGACGAGGTAGCAGCGGTTCGCCTGAGACTCTCCGGCAGACGCGTCCTTCGGATTCTACACGCATCTGCGCAAGGGCTGCGCGCGGGCTGCCGCTAGTCCGTCCGGCGGCGGGAGGGGGGCCTGGTTTATCTTTCGAAGAGCCACCAGACCCGCCGTGTGGCGCGGTCTGTGCAACGTCGTGCAACGAGGCTCATCTCTCCCAAGAGCTAACGGAGCCGTCGACCCGGACCGATATAGGCAGCATGCGAGGCAGTTACACGCGCCTTGCGGAATTCCCCCGCTTCCGCACCAAGCCCAAAAGGGGTACTCTTGTGTCGGTACGGCAGGGTCTTACTAACAATAGAGGAGGTTTGTGATGCGTAAGGTCTTGGCAATGGCCGGTGTTTTCGTCCTGGTGGGGTCGGTCTGCTACGGACAGGGAGTCACGCCGAACTTGGCGAAGGGTTCGAAAGCCTTGTTGTTTGAAACCGAGGGGTTGTTCACCTTGGTCGACAACGTCAACGAGGGTCCCGTCAGCGGTCCGGGATTCAAGTACTTCTTGTCACCAACGGACGCAGTGCGCGGCGTGTTGCAGTTGGCGAAGAGCAACACCACGATTACGTTTCCGGCTGCCGTGACTCCCCCGGTCACAACCCTGGATGGCTACAACAATTCCACAACTGTTGGCGTCACTGTCGTGCTGGAGCATCACCTGAGCATGGGTCGGGTGAGCCCCTATATCGGAGGAGGCGCCGGGTTCCGGACGGCGAGCACGGAAACTCAGGCTGCTACCAGTGGAAATCCCCCAGTCGCTCAACCAGTCATCAAGAACGCAGCGGCATCGGGGTTTAACAGGTTCGCTGTGCTCGGTCTCGTGGGGGCCGAGGTCTTTCTGATCAACAACGTCAGTCTCTCGGCTGAGTACCAAATCTCGTTCAATTCGAACTCGTTCAAGGATTCGGAATCAACGACCGGTGGGACGACAACGACGATACCGCAGGGTAGCTCAAAAACTCTCAATCTCGGTGTCGGCGGCTCGGGTCTGATGAGGCTCGCTTTCTATTTCTGAGCGATCTCGCGAAGGTGACGGGCCAGCCCGGTCTGCTATCGGGCCGGCCCGTTGCCTCGCAGTTCGCGTGACCACGCCGCAGCCTTCCCCATCTGGCCGCCCACCGACGCAGAATTGCCTCCGAAGAAGAAGAACAGCTAGGCGAACAGTTCGTCTAAGCCGCCGCTGCGCTCGATAGCCCATCGCCCGCCGTCAAAGGCGGATCGTGTCAACGGCGCGCGGTATGCAGGTTCCCCTCCCGATGGCCCGCCGCCCATGCAGTCGAAAAGAAGGGCCCGAACGGACGAAGACCACAGCGAGAAATATTTTCCCAGCGGGCGTGTAAATCTGGCAGGTATGTAGATCTTGGACCGTGAGGTGAACGATGTTCGATCTCACACACGACGACCTGCTGAAATCCTCCCACGAACAGTACGAACCGACCTCGAAGGGCCACGTGGGGCTGTGGATTGGCGTCGCGATCCTGGTTGCTGCTGCCGCGGGCGCCGCAGCCTACTATATCTACGGCCCCAAGCAGACACCCCTGCCGGTTCCTGCCGCGCTTGCTCGCGCCGAGGCGCCGCAACCGCCTGCGCAACCGCTCGGCGGCGCCGCCGATCCCATTGTTCTGCCGCCGCTTGACGCGAGCGATGGGCTGGTTCGTGAGATGGTCAAGGGCATCGCCTCGAATCCACGTGTCGCGGCCTGGCTCGCAAGCAAAGACCTCATCCGCAACTTCGCCGTCGTGGTCAACGAGGTCGCCGAAGGCAAGGCGCCAACCCGCCAACTCCAGATGTTGCGTCCATCGTCGCGTTTCAGTGTGGTCGAGCGCGACGGCGGCCTGGAGATTGACCCCAACAGCTACGCGCGGTACGACGGGATCGCCGCCGCGGCTGCGGCCATCGATCCGCTGGGCGCCGCTCGGCTTTACGCGACGCTCAAACCTCGCATCGAGGAAGCGTACCGGGGCTTGGGGTATCCGGACACGCCATTTGACCAGACGCTCGAACGCGCCATCGTCTCGCTCCTCGCCGTACCAGTGCTCACCGATCCCGTGCACGTGGTGACCGAGTCGAGCGGCATCGGATACGGATTTGCCGCTCCGAAGATCGAAGCTCTGAGCGACGCCCAAAAGGCGCTTTTGCGCACCGGCCCTGCCAATACGCGGAGGATCCAGGCGTCGCTCCGCGAGATCGCCCTCGCGTTGGGCATCAAGCTGCCAGCACGAAGTTGAACGTGCGGTGTGACGAATTGATGAAGGCTCGGCGGCAATCCTGCTAAGCTTGCCCGCCGAGATGACGCGCTCGTCCCGCATCGTTCTTCTCGTTCTCGCAAGTGTGTCAATCGGGTTGTTCGTCATCGCCGTCACGGCGAGGGTCTCTTTTCCGTACGAGCTGACGGGCGTCGAAGCGCTGCAGCCAGTCGTCGTCCAGCGCCTCCTCGCCGGCTTGCCGCTCTATGCCGCGCCGACGCCGCAGTACGTCGGACCGGTCTATACCCCACTGTCGTTTGTGTTGGACGCCGGACTGGCGCGTGCGTTCGGCTTGAACCTGCCCGTGCTGCGCGTGCTGTCGATTGCCTCTACGCTGGGGATCATGCTGCTTGTGTACGGCGTCTTGCGAGCGCACCAGGCAGAAAGGTCCATCGCCGCGGTCTGCGCCGCCATGTTACCGGCCGCACACACGCGGCTTGGCGATTGCCTCGATGTGGCTCGGGTCGACGCCCCGGAAGTCCTGTTCGCCGTCCTCGCCGTGGCGGCGGGCGACTTCGCCTGCCGCACGCAGGGCCGCCGAAGCTGGACCTGGACGGTCACGGCGGCGTGCGCACTGGGCGCCGCCGTGCTGACGAAACAAACCGCGGCCACGGCGGCATTCGGAATCTGCCTGGCGCTGTGGCTGGTCGGGCGCCGCGCCCAGGCTGTCGGCCTCGCCCTGCTCGTCGCTGGCGTCGTGTTGAGCGTAGGAGCGGCGCTCGACGCCGCAAGCGGGGGCTGGGCGACGTTTTATCTCGTGACGCTTCCCGGGCGCTCACCGCTCGTCGCATCTGATTTGGCCCTTGCGCTCGCGCGTCTGGCGCTGTTCTTTCCTGGGGCGCTCGCGGCGCTCGCGCTCGTCGTTTGGCGGGTCCGCCGCGGGCCGCCGGCGTCGAGCCCCTTGTCGGCGTGGGAAGCGACGCTCGCGTTCAGCGTTCCCGCGGCCCTCTTCACCAACGCGCGCTTTGGCGGAGCCGATAACGTCTGGATGATCGTCGTGCCGCTCGCCGCCGTCGTCCTCGGTCGGTATTGGGCCGAGTCAGCGCCGCGACTCTCGTGGCGGCATCTCCTCTTCTATCCGATCGCGCTTCAGGCGGCCGTCCTGCCGCATCGGCCGATCGCGCCGTTGCCCACAGTTGCGGATCGGCAGACCTACGAAGCATTCGTCGCCGGCCTCAGGCAGGTACCGGGGCCTGTATTCAACCCGGTTCTCCCTTACGAGTCGATGCTCGCCGGCCACGAGCCCTCGCCACATATCGCGCAGCTTGTCGACTATTCATCCGACGCGCCAGTCTTGAACCAACTGGCCGCCGCCCTTCGCGAGCGACGCTTTGCCACTGTTATCGCTGGTAATCCTGGTGATCTCCAACTCCCGTTGTTCGCGGGCGTTGAGGGAACGTACCGCGAAACGCAAAGATTCCCGGTTCAGGGACCGGCGTTCCGAGGTGTCGCGCTGATCTTCAGGCCGAGCGCGCCCTGATCCGACGCTCCTTCAGGCTCCTGTCCGCCGGAGCAGACTGTTTATTTCGTTGTCTCCGGGAGCCACACAGGGACCCGCCCGCCGATACAGGCACACGTCGTTCCAGCACTCAACCAATGTGTACTCTCCGGTCGCGCCACGGAATGCCCGGCCCGCCAGCAAGGCGTTGAACGAGTGTGGTTCCCGCTCAGGACTTGAGTCCCAAGGAATCTGAACGATCGGGACATCTCGGTTCAGGTGCGTATAGCCACCTGTGTTCTGCCACCACACCAGGTACAGCCCAACGCCGCACACGGTCGAGTCCTCGCTGAGCCTGTCCATGGCGATGAGGCCGCCCGACGAGATGTTCCACACGGGAAACGCCCAGGCGAACACCCCCGACGTGATCGCGCAGAACGCCAGACTTGCAGCCACGATCGTCATGTCGGAGAACTGCGACTTGAGTCGGGCGTTGACCGCAGCCGCGATGTCCGAAAGGCCGAGCGCCGCGAGCGTGATCACAATCGGTATGACCGGATACAGGAAGCGGATCTCTTTGTGAGCAAGAACGGAGTGGGCGAACACGGTAATCAACGCCACCCCGCCGAGCACCGGGCTCCGGCGCACGCCGACAAGCGCGAGCAAGAGGATCGGGCCGAGGTGCGTCAGCAGCATCCCGCCATACCCGTACCAGGGCTCGGTGCCATAGCGCAGACTGCGTCCTTCCACGACGTTGATCCACGCATACCGGACGAATGATTGAAACGGATACGACCAGGTCGCCGCGTCCACCACGCCGAAGGCCGCGACTGGCAGAAGAAGCCCCACGGCGAGAGCCGGCAGTCTCTTGCGCCAGTTCGGATAACAAAAACAAAAAGCCGCGAACAAGACGGCCGGCGCCAGATGAACCCGTAGCGACATCGCCACGCCGCAGCAGAGCCCGGCCAACAGCATTCGTGTTCGTTCAGCAAATCTATCTCCGTAGACTCCGAGATAGAGGCCTATGAGAAGCACGTGGCCGGCGACGACTTCGGTCAAGGCCTTGGGTGCGAGCCAGACGAGCTCCCACCAGATGGCGCAGGCTCCGGCGCCGATCAGGGCGGCGTTGATGCCGCTCGCGCGTCTTCCCCAGGCATAAGCGAACCAGACGGTTGTCAGGGAGATCAGAGACAGGACCACGATGATTCCCAACACATACCCCGAGGATCCATTGCCCATCCAGGCTGTCGCTCGCATGATGCCGGCCAGAAACGCCGGGAACACCCACGACCGAATCCCTTCCCGCCATTCCCAGCTGACGACGCCGGGGCCCATGGCCAGCCGATGCGCGGGTTCCTGGGTCTGAAACACTTCATCCGGATGGGCGATGTTCGGCGAATACACCGCGACGCCGACACGAAGGACCAGGGCGGCCAGGAACACGACTGCCAGGAAGATCTTCATTCGGCTCGGGGCCCTGCCTTCCATGTGTATTCTCTCGTGACAACGTAGTTCCAGACGGCGCCGACCGCGATTCCGGCAAGCGCCGCGACGAGAAAGCCCGCCCGTTGGTCGAACAGATACGACGCGACACCAACGTTGGCCACCGCGCCGAGGCCGCATGCGAGCATGAACGTCGTGAGCCCGCGCAGCCATCGCCAGCCACGGAGCCGCATGTCGCGGTACGTCAGGACGTTGTTCACCGAGTAATTGAACACCATCGCCGCGATGGTCGCCGACGTCTGGCTGGCCGCAAACGGCGCTCCCGCGCCCTTGAGCAGCGACGTCAGAACCGCCAGGTGGACAACGACGCCGACACCGCCCACGAGGATGAACGACATGAACCGAACCGGCACATGACTGCCGACCAGCTTGTCGGCGAGGAGCATGCCGTACTCCCACACGGTGCTCGTATCCAGCTTGCTCTCGCCGGCAAGCCGATCCCGGAAGGTGTAGGGCACTTCTCGGACGCGCAGTGGAGCTCGGGCGGACGCCAGGATATCGAGCAGAATCTTGAACCCCACGCCCGACAGATTCCGAACAACCTGCTCCATCGTCTCTCGCCGGAGCATGAAGAAACCGCTCATCGGATCGGAAATGTCTTGCTTGCACACCAGCCGGCTCAGGCGGCTCGCGGCCGCCGTCATCGACGATCTCGTCTTGTCGCGCGCTCCCTCGTCACCACCGACCACGTACCGCGATCCGACGACGATGTCCGTTCCCCCTGCTTTGAGCAGCCGAAGCATCTCCGGGAGGCGTGTTTCGTCGTGCTGCATGTCGGCATCCATCACCGCCAGGTACGGCGCCGCACTCGCCAACATCCCCTCGATACAGGCCGACGCCAGGCCCCGGCGTCCGATACGCTGGAGACAGCGCACGCGCTGATCCTGCTGGGCCAGCTGCCGCGCGAACGCCGCGGTCTGGTCGGGAGAATCGTCATCGACCACAATGACTTCCCACGCGATGCCTTGGAGACTGAGATCCAGGCGGCGCAGCAACTCGACCAGGTTGCTGCGCTCGTTGAACGTCGGTACGACGACGGAGAGCTCCACGGTCCGCTATTCTACTGGCTCATGACTCAAGGCTTCGGGCTCAAGCCGTGAGCCTTCCAAACCTCCCGCCGGCCTGCGAAGTCGCCATCGTCGGTGCCGGCGCGGCCGGCCTCGCGACGGCGATCTTCACGCGACGCCTCAATCCCACGCGCTCGGTGGTCCTCCTCGAGGGCGCGAAGCGACCGGGCGCCAAGATTCTGGTGAGCGGCGGCTCGCGCTGTAACGTCACCAATACCAGCGTCACCGAACGCGATTTCTGGGGCGGGCGACCGACGATCGTCCGATCGGTGCTGCGCGCGTTCCCCGTCGAGGAGACCGTCGCCTTCTTCCGCGAGATCGGCGTCAGCCTTCATGAAGAAGCAGACGGCAAGCTGTTTCCCGACACCAACCGTGCGCGCGACGTCCTGGAGGCACTGCTCCGCGAAGCTGACCGTCTTGGCGTCACACTCGTCGCGGATTGCCGGGTACTCGACGTACAACGCGGCGACGCCGGATTCCTGATCGCGACCTCTCGTGGCGATCTCAAGGCCGACGCGGTGGTCCTCGCCACCGGCGGTCAGTCGCTGCCGAAGACCGGAAGCGACGGCGCCGGCTTCGCGCTCGCCCGCCGGCTCGGCCACGATCTCGTCGAGCCCACGCCGGGGCTCGTGCCGCTCCTGCTCGATCCCGACACCGGGCTGCATCGGGGACTTTCGGGTGTTTCTCAGGACGTCGAGCTGACCATCTGGATCGAGGGTGCCGTCGGCGCCCGGCTGACGGGCACTCTGCTCTGGACCCACTTCGGCGTGAGCGGCCCGGTCGCCATGAATGCCTCGCGCCACTGGCTCCGGGCGACGCTCGACCGACGTCGGGTCGCGATTACCGCCAGCTTCTGTCCGGGCGCCTCGTTCGATCAGGTGGACGCGCGCTGGACGTCGCTCGCGACGGAACGGCCGAAGGCATCCGTGCAGAGCGCGCTCTCGACCATCGTGCCCGCGTCGGTGGCCGAGGCCATGCTGACCGCCCTTCACATCGACGGCACGCGCGAGCTCGCGCACCTCACACGCGACGACCGGCGGCGGCTCGCGCACGGGCTCGTCACATGGCCGCTGCCGGTCGTCGGCACGCGCGGGTACAACTATGCCGAAGTGACGGCTGGTGGCGTCGCCCTGACTGCCGTCAATCCGGGCACGATGGCGTCTCGTGTCTGCCCGGGACTCTATCTGGTTGGCGAGATTCTGGATGTGGACGGGCGCATCGGCGGCTTCAACTTCCAGTGGGCGTGGTCGAGCGGACATGTCGCCGGCGCCGCGCTCGCGCGCCCGGGGAGTCCGTTCATCGTCCGTTCATAGTGCGGGATTCGACATGTCGCAGGCGTCCAAGTAAATTATGGGCGCCCATGACTTCCACCTTCCTTCGACTCGCAATTGGCGGTGCCGTTCTCCTGCTGGCGCTCGGCGCCAGGCCGGCCGCGGCGCAAGGCGTTCAGGCGTCCGTCCCCACTCCGCTCACCTACGAGGCTGCGGTCGACCTGGCGACGTCCCGCAACCTCGGCGTCGAAGCGGTCCGGCGGCAGCGTGCGATCCGCGACGCCAGCATCCGCGCGGCGCGTCAGTTCCAGAATCCCGACTTCAGCTTCGAGTGGTCGCAGGACACGCCGCATCAGGTGTTCAGCGTGGCCGTCCCGATCGAGATTGGCGGCCGGCGCGGCCGGCGCATCGATCTCGCCACCGAAGAGCGGACGCTGGCGGAGATCGATGTTCAGGTCGAGCTGCGGGCCGTGCGTCACGAAGTGCGCCAGGCCTTCTACTCGCTCATTGCGGCCGACGAGCGCGTCCGGCTGGCCAATGAGGTGCTCGACATCGCCCGGCGCCTGCACGACGCAGCGCAGGCGCGGTTCGACGCGGGCGCCGTGCCGCGTCTCGAGGTGCTGCAAGCCGACCTTGGCGTGACGCGCGCTGAAACCGACCTCGATCTGGCGCGCAGCATACGCGCCGCCGCACAGGCGAGCCTCGGCGCAATCCTCAACCTGCCGCCGCAGCAGGCGCTCGTCCTTTCGGGCAGCCTGGCAGATCGCCGGTCGGTCGTCGCGTACGAGCAGGCGCTCGCCGTCGCCACAACGTCCAACACGGATCTCGTCGGCCTCGATCGTCAGATCGCCGTTGAAGAGCGGCGGGTCGAAATGCTGCGCGCCGAGCGCCTCCCAACACCTGTCTTCTCGGTGTCGGGCCTCTTCGACAGCCCCGATTTCAGTTCCGCCGCGAGCGCCGGCGTGGGCATGACGCTCCCGCTCTTCAGTCGAAACCAGGGAGAGATCGCCCAGTCGGTCGCCACGACCTCGGCGATCCGGGGACGGAGGGACGCCACGAGGCGGGCCGTCGAGAACGACGTGTTCGGCACGGTCGCGAAGATCGACGCCGAACGCCGGCAGGTCGAAGCGTACGAACAGCAGCTCGTGCCGACCGCCACCAACCTCGAATCGCTCGCCGAAGAAAGCTATCGCGCCGGCCGCACCTCGGTGCTCGGCGTGCTCGACGCGCAGCGCAGTCTGCGCGATCTCAGTCGTGAGGCGCTGCAAGCGGCACTCGATCTACAACTATCGCTCGCGGATTTGGAGGAGCTCCTTGGAACGCCGCTGCCGTAATCAACAACGCCACGATGCCTTCGTGTTTTCGTGGTTGCCTTTGTGTGTCCTCGTGACGGTACTGTCGCTGACCGTCGGATGCGCGAGGAAGGCCGACGAAGAGGAGGCCACGCCGGCCGAGGTGCCGACGATTACCGCCGAGGTCGCGAGGGTCGAGCGCAAGACGCTCGTCGACACCCTCGTCGTGCGGGGCACCATTGCCGCCCTGCCCAACGCCGACGTCAAGGTCAGCGCGCTCGTCGCAGGCCGGGTCAACGCCGTGAGCGTCGCGGAGGGCGATTCGGTCAACGAGGGCCAGGTCGTGGCCGAGCTCGATCGCCGGCCGCTCGACGACCAGCGGCGTCAGGCGGTCGCCAGCGTCGATCAGGCGAAGGCCCAGATCGAGAACGCCCGGCTCAACCTCCAGCGCAACCAGCAACTCTTCGACCGCGGCATCGCGGCCGGCAAGGAGGTCGAAGACGCCCGGGCGCAGATGGCCTCGACGCAGTCCGCGCTCGAACAGGCCAACGCGGCGCTGAGCACGGTCGACCGCAACATCGAACGCACATCCGTCCAGTCGCCCATCGCCGGCCAGGTCGTCAAACGGATGGTCAGCGTCGGCGAGCAGGTGGACGGCACGGCCGCCCAGCCGATTGTCGAGATCGCCAACGTCGACCGCGTCGAGCTCGCGGCAAACGTCCCGGCCGAGCACCTGGCACGCATCAAGATCGGTCAGACCGTCACGGTCACCAGCGACACCTACGCCGACCGCGCCTTCCCTGGCGCCGTGATTGCCATCTCGCCGGTCGTGGACTCCACCACGAATTCGGCGCTCGTGCGCATCCGCATCACGAACGGCGAGCGCCTGCTGAAAGTGGGGATGTTTGCGGAAGCCCACGTGGCGCTGACCCAGCATCCGAACACGCTCATCGTGCCGCCGCCGGCGCTCGTGCGCGACGCACGCGGGGCTGCCGTCTACGTCGTCACGGGCGATACGGCCCAGCGCACGGAGGTGAAGGTCGGCATCGAGCAACCCGACGCCGTTGAAATTCTTTCGGGCCTCACAGAGGGCCAGAGCGTGCTGACCACCTCGGTGTACGGTCTGGGCGAGAAAGCGAAACTGGCCAAGCCCGGCGCCGCCGACAAACCCGACGCTGCCGAGAAGCCGGGCAAAGCAGAAAAGCCGGCCGAGGCGGACAAGAAATGAACGTCGCCCGCTTCGCCAAGCACAACGCCCGCGCGATCGTGTTCGGCGTGGTCTTCATCACGCTGGCGGGTCTCTATTCGATCACGGCGCTTCCAAGCGGCATCTACCCGGAGGTCGAGTTCCCGCGCATCGCCATCGTCGCGCACTCGGGCGATCTGTCGCCGCGCATCATGCTCATCGCCGTCACGCGTCCAATCGAAGAGGCCGCGCGCGGGGTGCTGGGCGTGCGGCGCGTCCGATCGCGGACGATCCGCGGAGCCACGGAGATTTCCGCCATCTTCAATCCCGACGCGGACATGCCGTACGCCCTCCAGTTGATGCTCGGCAAGATCGACGAAACGCGCGGCGAGCTGCCCACCGGTACCGAGCTGCGCATCGAGCGCATGACGCCGTCGCTCTTTCCGATGATGACCTTCAACGTCACGGGCGACCTGCCGGCCACCGATCTGCGCGACATCGCAATGTTCCAGATCCGGCCGTTGCTGAGCCGCATTCCCGGCGTGTCGCGCGTGGACGTCCAGGCCACCGACGAGCGCGAAGTGTCGGTCATCGTCGATCCCATCAAGCTGAATGCGGCCAAGGTGACGCTCGACCAGGTGTCGGAGGCGCTCAAGAGCGCGAACCAGGTGACCTCGGTCGGGCGCCTGCCGAAGGACTACCAGCAGTTCCTGATCCTCGCGACGGGCGAGCTCACCAATCTCGACACGATCCGGCGCGTCGTCGTCGCCTTCAGAAACCAGACGCCTGTCTATGTGAGTGACATTGCTGAGGTGCGCGAGGGCGTCGTCGATCGGACGACGCTCATCACCGGCAACGGCCAGCCCGCCGCGCTCGTCAGCGTCGCACGGCAGATTGGCGGCAACATTCTGGCGATTGCCAACGACACGGAACAGACGCTGCGGGACGCCGCCACCTCTCTGCCGCCGGCGATCCGCATCTCGAAGGCCTACGATCTCGCCGCCTTCGTCGCGGATGCCGTCCAAAGCGTAGGCGAAGCGATTGTCATCGGCAGCCTGCTGGCGGTGTTCGTCCTGCTCGCCTTCCTGCGCGACTGGCGGGCGACGTTCGTGGCCGCCACCACGCTCCCGCTGACGATCGTCGGATCATTTTTCATCCTGCACATGGCGCACGGCACCATCAACCTGATGTCGATGGGCGGTCTCGCCGTCGCCATCGGTCTTGTCATAGACGATGCGATTGTCGTAGTGGAGAACATCCACCGGCATCTCGCCGCGGGCGAAACACCCGACGAGGCGGCCGAGCACGGCACCAACGAGCTGGTCGGCGCCGTCGTCGGATCGACGCTGACGACGGTCGTCGTGTTCATTCCGTTGGGGCTGCTGCAGGGCATGGTCGGCCAGTTCTTCGCTGCACTGTCACTAACGCTGTCGTCCGCCGTTCTGTTGTCGCTCGCCTACGCGCTGTTCTTCATCCCCGTGCCCGCCGCACGGCTCCTTCGTAGTGTCCGCCTTCAGGCGGACGACAAGGGTTTACAGAGCGCACACCAAGCCGGCTGGCTCAGCCGGAAATATCAGGCGTTTCTCAGGGGCGCGCTCAAGCGGCCGCTCTGGGTCATCGGTGTCACGCTCATCGTCGCTGCGGTTGGCGGTGCGCTCTACTTCCAGCTCGAGACCGGCTTCCTGCCGGAGATGGATGAAGGCGGGTACGTGATCGACTACTGGACGCCGCCCGGGACGTCGCTCGCCGAGTCCGACCGCATGATCAAGCGGATCGAAGACGTGCTGAACGCGGACAAACAGAATATTGCGGCGTTCAATCGGCGCACGGGCGCCGAAATGGGCATGTTCGCGACCGAGCAGAACCGCGGGGACATTCTCGTACGCCTGAAGCCGCGAGCGCAGCGCGACAAAGGCGTCAACGAGATCATCTCGGAGCAGCGCGAACGCTTCGCGAAGGAAATGTCCGGGATGACGATCGAGTTCGTGCAGATCCTGCAGGACATGCTCGGGGACCTCCAGGGTGTGCCGGAGCCGATTGAGATCAAACTGTTCGGCGACGACCTCAGCACGCTCGAAGCGCTCGCGTTCCGAGTGGGCGACAAGCTGCAGAAGGTTCCGGGGCTTGTCGATCTCGTCCTGCCCCGCCACGGCAATCCCGAGCTCGAGGTCCGCATCGACCCGACGCGCGCGGCCAAGGCCGGGTTTACGACGCAGGAAGTGGCGACGCAGCTCGGCGACGGCTTGCTCGGAGATATCGCCACCCAGGTGCGCCGCGCCGATCGATTGCTCGATTTGCGCGTTCGCTATCCGGACGCGTATCGGTTCAATTCGCGCTGGGTGAGCGACTATCCGCTCGTCACACAGGCCGGCGCCGTGGTGCCCCTGTCAGCCGCGGCCCAGGTGATACAGGTTGAGGGCTCGTCGCAGCTCTACCGGGAGGATCTGAAGCAAATGGTGCCGATCACCGGCCGTCTCGAAGGCCGGGACGTTGGCAGCGTGATCGAAGACGTGAACAAGATTCTGACCGCCGAGCACTTGCCGGTCGGATACACCTACGCGCTCGGCGGGATTTACGAAAGTCAGCAGGAGTCGTTCAGGTCGCTGCTGCTGGTGACGTCGGTCTCCGGGTTGCTCGTGTTCGGACTCCTCGTCGCGCAGTTCCGGCGCTTTACCGCGGCACTGGTGATCATGTCGGCCGCCCCGCTCTCGCTCGTCGGCGCGTTCGGACTGCTCCTCATCACCAACACGCCGCTCAATGTGTCGTCCTTCATGGGGCTGATTCTCTTGATTGGCTTGATCGTGAAGAACGGGATCATCCTCATCGACTACGCCGATCGGCTCGACGAGGAGGGCCTCGACCATGTAGAAGCGCTCGTCCAGGCCGGCGCGATCCGCCTCCGGCCGATTCTGATGACGACGCTCTGCACGCTGTTTGGATTGCTGCCGCTCGCGCTCGGACTGGGAGCGGGCGCTGAGCTGCAGAAGCCGCTCGCGATCGCGGTGATTGGCGGGCTGTCGGTGTCGACGATTATTACGCTCGTCTTCGTCCCGACGCTGATGTCGCTGCTGCCGAAACGACGCGCCGCTTAGGCCTTCGCCGCCTCTACCTTTTTCTTCTTGGCCCGCTTGGCCGACGGCTTGTGAGGCGCGGGCTCGTTGGTGGCCGAGAGGGCCACGAGGCGTGTCGAGAACGTACGACGACCGTGCTCGTCGAAGTCAATCACCGTGTGGTGCTCGTTGACCTCGACGAGAGTGCCCGGCCCATACGTGGGCTGCGTGACGCGGTCGCCTTTGCTCCAACCCTTCATTCTTTAAACCTCGTGGGGCCCCACCCCCACTCGCTCACGCGCTCGCACCGTGGTGCTCGCGCGTAT
>JBGPHH010000096.1:0-13904 GCA_041484265.1 Vicinamibacteria bacterium | reverse complement strand
CTCGCGCGCGATCGCGGTGGCGACCTTCGGCTTGGCCTTGCCTCGCGCGACCAGGCGCCGGAAGCGCGTGGTCAGGCGGAGTTGGGCTTTCCACGCGAAGTCGCAGACGACCTTCGGCAAGGCTTCCTGGCGGTACGCATGCTGACGCCCGATCCTCGGAATCCCCTGATACGCCCACGCGGCTTCGGCGAGCAACCGTCGCACATGAGGATGGCCGGCCTTGGTGATCGCCCCGCGTCGCACCGTGGGTCCACTCGAATGTTCCGACGGCACGAGCCCAAGATACGCCATGAGCTCGCGCGGATGCCGGAAGCGCGTCAGGTCGCCGAGCTCTGCGACGAGGGCCACCGCGGTGAGGAACGACACCCCACGTAGCGCCTGCAGCGCCGCGACGACCGGCGCCCAGCGCCATGTGGGCGCAAGTTGCCGCAGTTGCTCCGTGAGCCGGTCCATGCGTTGCTCAGTTTCCGCGATCGCGTCACGGTATTCCTGGAGCGCGATGTGTTGCGCGGCACTGGGAAAACTGAGGTCGGTCAACCACCGGCGGTACGGCAGCGTCCAGCCCTCGCGTCCCGGATAACGGCGCCCCTGCCGCAGCAGGAAGGCCTTTAATCGGTATTTCGCTTGCGTCCCTACGCCGACCGCATCTTCGCGCGCGCGGACGAGATCCCGCATCGCTTCGTCCGTGTCGTCGGGGACGTAAATCGCTCGAAGTTCGCCGGCGCGATGTAGGCGCGCCAGCATCTGACTGTCGCGTCGATCGGTTTTCACGCGATCCCCGCTGCGCTTCGGAATCATCGACGGACTGACCACGACGCAGTCTTCGCCGCGGCCGGTCAGGTGGCGATAGATCCCAAACCCACACGGGCCGGCTTCGTAGACGAAGTGCAGACGACGGGCGGGCGCGCGGAGCGCGCGCACCACCTTGTCGAGGGGCTCGAGATCGCTCGCGATCACCCCATAGTGGCGGACCTCGCCGTGGCGCTCGCCGTCCGCGATCGACACGTCAATCGTTTCCTTGTGGACATCCAGCCCTACGAACATGCTACGGTTCTCCATGACCTACCTCCTCGTGTGTGGCCCTGTGCGAAGCGTCAGACACTCCGCATAATCCACGATGTGACGAGGAGGTAGGTCTATGCTGCTCTGGCGCGATCTCAGCGCGGTCCCGTCGAACGACTCGCCGCCGAGTAGGCCCCCCTCAATAGCGGGGCCCGCGCAGGCGGCCGTCGACTGAGCACCGCGCAGAAGCCGTGACAGCCATACTGTCTAGCCGGACACACAGAGAATCTCGGACGGGATCAGCCTTGGACGCTCACTCCGACAAACACGACCGAGCTCATTTCGATGAGATATTTTCGAAGGTTGCGCAGAGCGACACGCTTACGAGACTCTGGCGGGACGTTTATCGAGACGACTACCCAGAGGGCGCAAGCCCGTTTAGCTTTGTCACAACGCGGGAACTGCTCTCGCTGTCTGACGCGCTGGGCGTGACCGAAGGCCGGCGCTTTGTCGACATCGCCTGTGGGCAGGGTGGCCCCAGTCTCTTCGTCGCACGAGAGACCGGCGCTGCCGTGGTCGGCATCGATTCATCGCGTATCGCCGTACAGTTTGCGGCCTCCGTTGCACGCAAGCGAGGTTTCGCCGGTCGGGCCATGTTCATGGTGGCGGATGCAGCGGCGACCGGCCTGCGGGAGGCCAGCATGGATGGGGCGATTTCTATCGACGCGCTTCAGCTGATGTCCGATCGAAGCGCGGTGTTGGCGGAGGTCGGCCGTATCGTGAAGCGCGGTGGGCGATTGGCCTTTACCACCTGGTTGTTACGGCAGCCCGGTACAGGTCCTCCATTTCCGGTCGACTATCAGCCGTTACTAGAGGCTGCTGGCTTCAGCCTGGAATGGTGTCACGAGCCTCCCGACTGGGAGCAGCGTGAATCGGCGGTGTTCGCGCGCATTCGGGAAAGCGCGGAGCGTCTCAACGCTGAACTCGGCAGTACTGTGGCGACGATGCTTGCTACGGAAGCAACGAAGATGCCCGAGGCATATCCGCTGATTCGCCGTGTGAATATCGTGGCGCGAAGAGAGTAGCCGGCTAACACCCATCACTTGGAGCCGGCGCCTGACGGACCGTGTCACCATGTCGCTTCGGCGCGCGGCTCAAGCATCACTCGCGCCCATGGGCGCTGTCGCCGGCACGCCATATGCCTTCTATTCCAACTTTCTGGCCAACATGAAACGTCCGCAGCAGGCCCAGGTCGAGATTGCGCGCGCGTTGGAACTGGATCCGTTCAACGCCCTCTTCAACGCCCAATCCGGTGTGAATCTCCTGTGCGTCCGCCGGTTTGACGAAGCAATTGCCCAATACCGCAGCGCGCTCAAAACAGTGCCAGACTTGCCCTTCGTGCGTCAGCGCCTGATTTCGGCGTTCCATCAAGAGCGAATGTACGCGGAAGCCGTGGAAGCCCTGAAGACCTATGCGACCGTGATGGGCTATCGTGAAGTAGAAGACGCGCTGGCGCGCACGAGGCAGAATGACGACTATCAACAAACCATGCGGCGCGCTGCGGAGCCTGCCGGATTTTGACGCACTGCACGACGACGCGCGTTTTCAGGATTTGCTCCGGCGAATGAAGCTTCCGATTTGAGAGGCCGGCTGACATCGGCATTCTGAAGTGACTCGCCCTTGGTCGTCGGTGCAGGTCAGGGCCTGATCGTGGCAGAGCTACGCAGGAGCTATATTGCACAAATCTAAATCATCATGCCCAGACATATCGCAAAGCCCACGGTGATCGAGTCCGCCGGTAATCTGCCGAAACGCATCGAGGAGTTCGCCGGCCGCGTCAACTCCGGCCACACCTCGGTCAGCGTCGCGCGCATGGTCTCCCCCGTCGGCTGGCAGGAGCCCGGCCAGCGGCCGGAGTTCGAAGAAATCACCGTCGTGCTGCGGGGCGTCCTGCGGGTGGAGCACGAGGGTGGAACGCTGATGGTTCGTGCCGGCGAAGCGGTCGTCACCAACCCTGGAGAGTGGGTGCGCTATTCGACACCAGAGCCGGGCGGTGCGGAGTATGTGGCCATCTGCCTGCCGGCGTTCTCGCCCGCCACGGTCCGACGCGACGCATGACGATCGATCTCACGTTCGTCTGGGTGGGACTGCTGTCTGTGGTCGCTGGCATCCCGCTCATGCTCCGCTGGGTACCGCCGAACCGGTTGTACGGTTTGCGTTCGCTCGCAACACGTGCCGACGACTGGGTCTGGTACGAGGCAAACGCGAAGAGCGGTCGGGACTTTGTGGTCGTCGGCCTGATCCAAGCCCTCGTGGCGGCCGGCACCGCGTATCTTCCAGGTCTTTCGACGCGCGCCCATGCCCAAATCAACCTCACGGTGCTCCTCGTTAGCGCTCTCATCGTCATGGGCATCGGCGTGTGGCGGGCTATCCGACTGCTCGAACAGAGGCGCCGCGGAGGTGAATAGTCTCGGAGCCGTACGCGCCACGTTCAAGGCCGGCTACCGCCGCTTCAAATGGCACGACGCCGACCGCAACCGACCGGTGTGGGCCGACGTCTGGTTTCCGTCCAACGATGCGGCGGACGAACGTGTGATGCCCTACGGCCTGGGACACGGGAAGGCCATCCCAACCGCTGCAGTGGCAACCGACGGGGCTCCCTTTCCGCTCGTCGTAATGTCCCATGGCGCATCGGGCTCGGCGCCGAACTACGCCTGGCTGGCGGAGTACCTGGCTCGACGGGGTGTGATTGTGCTCGGCGTGTCCCACTACGGCGAGTCGTGGCTCTACGGCGCAGAGACCATCGAACCCATCGCGATCACCCGACTCTGGCTTCGGCCCGGCGACTGCACGTTCGCCCTCACCCAGTTGTTGATGGACGAATACTTTCAGGCGTGCGTCGATTCCACATGCATCGGCGCCATCGGTCACTCGTCGGGAGGCGCCACCGCCATCATGCTCGGCGGCGCGACGCTCGACCCGGCAGCGCTGTCAGCGTATTACCAATCTGCTGATGCGCAGTTGGATCGCGGACGCCGCTACGCCAGGCAAGACGAGACTCCCCCACCGGCGCCAGTTGAGGCCACCTGGTCCTATCGAGACCCTCGCGTCACCGCCATCGTCGCGCTCGACCCAGCGATAGGGCCGGGATATGGCGCGGCGTCGCTGGCCCAGGTGCAGGCGCCGGTCCTGGTCGTCGCCTCCGAGGACAACGACTTTCTGCCGTTCGACGACCACGCCGCTCACTACGCGGCTCTCCTTCCCAACGCGTTGTTGGTCACGTTGCGGGAAGGTGAAGGGCATTTCGTGTATCTCAATGTCTGCACCTCGGACATTGCAGTGAACGGCGTACGGCTTTGCGTCGATCGCGAGGGCGTGGACCGAGAGGCCGTGCACGCGAAGCTGGCGCCGCAGATCCTCGCGTTTCTGGTCGCTGCCATGCAATCGGAGAAGTAGAGTGACGATGCGACGTCAGGTCCTCTGGTTCTTGGGTGTGACCCTCGCGGGCGTCCTCGCGCTCTCTCTCGCCGGGTCGTACCGAATGGACGTCAGCCGTTGGATAATCGCAGACGCAAGCCAGTTCCAGTCTCGCGCCAGAATCACCTTCGCGGTCTTGGCGAGTGGTCTCTGTCTCTCTGTTTTCGCCTTGGCGGTGTACCTTTGGTGGGCCGGCGATCGCGTCGTTGGTCGCCGTGGACGCGTCATGCAAGTCATCGCGATCGTGTTGGCGGCGGCGGTTCTCGGCCTGGCGGCCATGCTGTGGCGATTGGCATTACTGACGACATGACATCCGACTTAGCGCGCGCGGAGCAGCAGCGATTCATCAAGATCGACGCCGCCTTCACAGCCGGCGACCTCGTCGCGCTCCGGGCGGCGGTCGAGGATCCCGACGTCGTGCCGAACGGGCCGATGCCGCTCGCGATTGGTCCGTGCCTCGAGTACGCGATCTACCACAGTCCACTGCCCTTCATTCGAACGCTGCTCGAGATCGGCGCGAATCCGAATCCAGAGGACCACGCCGGATTTCCACCCTTAATCGCGGCCCTCTCGTGCAGCCGATCGCAGCCCGGCTCTCCGGCCAGGTCCGACGTCGCCGACATCATCGCGCTGCTGCTCTCCTTCAAGGCGGATGCAAATCAGCGCGGCATCAACGATTACACGGCCCTCCATATGGCCGTCGCCGAACGCAATCGGGCGGCCGTTGAGCTGCTGCTCCAGGCCGGCGCCGATCCGAGGCTTCGCACGCGCATCGACGACTGCGAGTCGCCGCGCGACATGGCGGAACGGGCGGAATTGCGCGACCTCGCCGACCTGCTGGCCGCGGCGGAGGCTCGACTCGACATGTGAGGACGGTCCATGACCTACACCCAAGTGGATTTCGATCGCCTCTCGTGGCACGACTGCCACATCTGGGCGATCGAGCTGCGCGCCGGCGACGCGGATGACAATGATTGGACGAGCGATCTCGCGCTCGACATTGATTTCATCACCGAGTGGATCTGCGGCGTCGCCGAACAGGCGCAGTTCCGGGTGGCGCCTGCCACGCTCGTCTTTCATGGCGTCACCGACCCGAAGATCGACATCGACTGGGGGCGCTCAGGTTTTCAGGCGGCTCTCCATCCGGCGTCGATCGCCGCGATCGAGCGCGAATTGATTCGGGATCAGAAAGTGCACCTCGACCGGCCGTACTACAGATGGCGGATCGGCCTGAACTGGCCCGACAAGAGCGAAGTCACGTTCGGTGCTGTCGGCTTCACGCAAACCCTGCGCGCCGAACCGATCGTGACCGACACGCAGTGCTTGTCCCTCAAAGAGCGAAACCGGTAGAGTTATCCGATGCGCGCTCGTCGGCTCGCTCTCCTTGTCGCGTTGCTGGGCGTGTGCGCGCTGGCTCCACGCCCGGCAAACGCCGCGCAGATTCTGTCAGCCTCGGCGCAAGCGCCGCCGCCATACCGCGAAGAAGAAATCAGCGTGACCAATGGCAGCATCACGCTCGCGGGCACGCTGACGATCCCCGAAGGCAGAGGACCCTTCCCTGCTGTCGTGCTGCTCACCGGCAGCGGGCCTCAGGATCGAGACGAGGGCGTGTTCGGCTTCAAGGTCTTCCGCGTGATGGCCGATCACCTGACGCGACAAGGCATTGCCGTCTACCGC
The DNA here is from genome assembly GCA_041484265.1 of Vicinamibacteria bacterium. Taxonomy (GTDB): domain Bacteria; phylum Acidobacteriota; class Vicinamibacteria; order Vicinamibacterales; family CAVVIG01; genus 2-12-FULL-65-11. The sequence continues at coordinate 7,748 of JBGPHH010000096.1, read as the reverse complement.
TACGACGACCGCGGTGTCGGCCATTCAACCGGCAGACTGGACCTCTCGACCACGGCGGACTTTGCGGGCGACGCGCTCTCGGCCATCGCCATGCTGAAGGCGCGGCCGGAGATCGACGGGCGCCACATCGGCCTGCTCGGCCACTCAGAGGGTGCGACCGTGGCGGCCATCGCAGCCGGCCGATCGCCCGACGTGACGTTTGCCGTCATGCTGGCCGGCCCGGGCCTGCCGGGCGCGGACGTCACGCGGCAGCAGGCGGCCGACGGGGCCCGCTCGCTCGGCGCAGACGAAGAGATTGTTGCCAGAATCGTCGCCGCGCATCGCCGGGTCACCGAGGCGGTTCTCGCCAACGTGGGCGGCGAGCCGCTGGATCAGGCGGTCAAGGAGCTCATCGGCGCGCAGTACGATTCGCTGCCAGCCGCGCAGCGCGCGGCCCTTGGCGACCGACAGGCGTTCATCGATCGCAGCTATCGCCAGGCCTCCGTGCAGCTGACCTCGCCATGGATGAAGTTCATGTTGGACTTCGACCCGGTCACCATGCTTCGGCAGGTCAGATGTCCGGTGCTCGCGCTCTTCGGAAGCCTGGACATGCAGGTCCCACCCGCGCTCAACCAAGCGCCGGTTCGCGCAGCTCTCGCCGGCGACGCCGATGCCACAGTCAAGGTGTACGACAGCGCCAACCATTTATTCCAGGCCGCGCGCACGGGCCTCGTGACGGAGTACGCAACGCTCGACAAGGCCTTCGTTCCCGGCCTGCTCGACGAGGTGTCAACCTGGATTCACCGAGTCGCCGCGCGTTGACGCCGCGCGTTTCCACGCCATAGGGAGAATTGATGCGCCACTCCATGACCACCACCGCCTTTACGCTCGATGGGTATCGAATCACCAGGAATCTGGGCATCGTCCGCGGCATCGTCGTTCGCTCCCGCTCAATCTTCGGAACGATCGGCGGCTCCCTGCAGACGCTCTTCGGCGGCAATATTTCCCTCTTCACGGAGCTCTGCGAAAAGACGCGAGCCGACGCCTACGACATGATGCTCGCGCACGCACAGCAACTCGGCGCCAACGCCGTCATCGGGCTGAGGTACGACGCCACCGAGCTGATGCAAGGCGTCTCGGAAGTCCTCTGCTACGGCACGGCGGTTGTCGTCGAGGAGATCAAGTAGGACCAATCCTTATCCACGGAGCGCCACATCACATGCCAGTCGTCGCACAGACCGCTCTCCTCCTGCTCTGTTCCAACGTCTTCATGACCTTCGCGTGGTACGCCCACCTGCGGGACCTGAGGAGCAAGCCGCTCATCATCGCCGTCCTCGTCAGCTGGGGTATCGCGTTCTTCGAGTACTTGCTGCAGGTGCCGGCCAACCGGATCGGCTACACAACGCTGCAGCTCTCGCAACTGAAGGTCATCCAGGAGGTTGTGACGCTGCTCGTCTTCATGCCGTTCGCCGTGCTCTATATGAAACAGCCGGTCAAGTTGGACTTTCTGTGGGCGGGGCTGTGTCTGGTAGGCGCCGTCTATTTCGTCTTCCGCAGTTAACGGTCCGCCTGAAGGCGGACACTACATCTGTGCGTCAGAGCTTCCAGAACGACGCGAGGGCGCGCTTGGTGGCGTCGGCCGACGCTCGGCCGCGAGCGGACTTGATGGTGCTGACCGGCCAGCGCGGCTCATTGGACGAGGCCGAGAGGGCATGCACGACTGCGTCGAGCGACGCGCTCAGCGCTTGAAGGTCGTAGCCGCCCTCGGTGACGAGGACGATCCGGCCCTTGCAGCACTCATCAGCGACTCGCCGCAGCTCGAGCGTCATGGCCGCGAACGCGTCGGTTGTCAGCCGCATGCCCGCGAGGGGATCGCGCTCGTGGGCATCGAAGCCGGCCGAGACGAGGATCACATCCGGCCGGAATTGCGCGAGCACCGGCACGACGACCTCCGCGAACACAATCCGATAATCCTCGTCCACCGCGCCCACTTCGAGAGGAAGGTTGACGGTCGACCCCTTGCCTTTCCCCAGACCGATCTCGTGGGCGGCACCAGTGCCTGGATAGTACGGAAACTGATGGGTGGACACGTACAGCACGTTCGGATCGGATTCGAAGGTGTGCTGCGTGCCGTTCCCGTGATGGACGTCAAAGTCCACAATGGCCACGCGAGCCGCGGCGAGCGTGCGCGCATGCGCCGCCGCCACCGCGATGTTGTTGAACAGACAGAACCCCATCGCCCGATCGCGCTCGGCATGGTGCCCGGGGGGCCTGATGAGCGCGAAGGCCGACGTGGCGGTGCCGCCCATGACGCGCTCGACCGCGTCCACGCCGGCGCCGGCCGCCAGCAGGGCGACCTCGTACGATTCTGGCGATGTGTAGGTGTCCGGATCGAGCGCCACCGACTGGCCGGCCGTTTCCGCGATGTGATTGATGTAGTCCACCGTATGCACACGCGCGAGCTCGTCGCGGGTGGCCGCTCGCGGCACCCCCACGAGCCCGTCCCGGTCACGCCACCGCGAAGCGGCCTGCAGCATCACGTCCGCACGCTTGAAGCTCTCGGGGTGGCCCGGGGGCGGCTCGTGACGGGCGAAACGTTCGGAGGAGATCAGGATCAAGGACATTGTCGGCTCAAGGCTCAGGGCTCAAGGCGCTGGGTTCTTAACGGCGAAGACCAAGTGTTCGTAGCCGCCGTACGGAGCACGGCCGACGATCTCCATGCCGAGATTCTTGGCGACACCTTGCGACGGCTCGTTCTCGGGCCGCACGAGCGAAATGACCCGCGGCTTGTGTAGCGTCTTGAACGCGTAGTCGCGGCACGCGATCGCGCCTTCTGTGGCGTAGCCGCGGCGCCAATATGACCGGTGCATCAGGTAGCCGACCTCACACTCGTCGGCGCCGTTCACCGTCTGCCGCACCAATCCGATCTGTCCGACCTTGGCGCCGGTCGCCTTTTCGGTCGCGAGCCACAACCCGTGGCCGTCAGCTTTGTATCTCGCGATCTGCCGCTCGATCCACTCCGCCGATAGATCGCGCGTCAGGCGCTTCGGGTAGTACCGCATGACCTCGGCATCGGCCAGCATCTCGGCCATGAAATCCAGGTCGTCTGACGTCAGTTCGCGCAGCTTCAAGCGCTCGGTCTCTAAGATAAATGTCATCACTATTTACTCGCGTGCGGCCCCACCCCCGCGCCTGACATCATTACTTACTACTCGCGGGGCCCCACCCCCGCTCGCCCACGCGCTCGGACCGTGGTCCTCGCGCGTATCTAGAACAGAACGTCACCGACGTTCAAGCAGGGCAGCGGCCTTCTGCTCCAGCGCGCACAGTCGAGTCTCCAGCTCGATTCGGGCCCCTTCGATCCCCCGATCGCTGGCGTCCTTCGGCACGTCGAAGGGCTCGCCGACGACGAGCGCCACGGTGGCGAAGGGCTTGGGAATCTGCGTGCGGTCCCAGCTCCTGAGCGTCCAGCATCGATCGGCCTCGAGGTGGAATGGCAGCACCGGGTTGCCAGTCGCCTTGGCGAGCCAGACCGCTCCTGGTTGAGCGATCCGGGCGGGCCCGCGCGGACCGTCCACCGTGAAGCCAGCGGGTTTGCCGGCCGCCATGTCCCGCGTCAGCTGCAAGAGCGCCTTCGTGCCGCCACGCGACGTGGATCCACGCGACGTCCCGTACCCAAATCGTTCAATGATGCCCGCAATCCACTCGCCGTCAAAGTTCTCGCTCGTGATGACCACGATGCCGCGCCGCCGGAAGAAATACGTCGCGGCGAGGATGCGCCCGTGCCAGAACGCCATGATCGGCTGACGGCCACCCTGGGCAATCGCATCGAAATGCTCGAGTCCTTCGGTCTTGTACCGCAGCGTGGCGCCCAGCCACGACACCAGACGGTAGCCCGCCATCGAGATGAGCCTGGCCTGCAGCCGTTTCGTCGAAGACGATTGCCAGCCGGCGTCGGGCGTTTTCACACGCGCGCTCACATCCCGTCGTATCGTGGCCCGCCACCGCCTTCGGGCGTCACCCACGTGATCACCTGATACGGATCCATGATGTCGCACGTCTTGCAGTGGACGCAGTTCGAGGCGTTGATCTGCAGCCGGCTGGCCGCCGCGTCCATCACCATCTCGTACACGTTAGCCGGACAGAAGCGCTGGCACGGATTGCCGTACTCCTCCGTGCAAATGCTGTGACATACGTCGGTTTGTACAAGGAGATGCGACGGCTGATCTTCATCGTGGCGCGTGCCGGAGAAGTGGACGTTGGTCACCTTGTCGAATGTGATCTTGCGATCCGGCTTCGACGCGTCCGTCACTCGATTGGGCATCGCCGCGAGCTTCTCCATCCGCTGGTGGCCAGGTATGCTCTTCATCGGCCTGGGCCACCAGCCGCCGGTCAGCAGCGCGAATCCCGCGTACGCGAGCCCGGCGAGTAATCCGTGGCCGAACGCCTGGTGGACGTTGCGCACCGGATACAGCTCGCGCTTGATGGGGCCGTCGTTGACCCGTTGCTCGAACTGCTGCAACCGCGCGGCCGACGTGTCGCCGTCGCGGACCGCCTCGTAGGCCGTTTCTGCCGCGAGCATCCCGGATCGCATCGCGAGGTGAATCCCTTTCAGCCGCATCGAGTTCATGAAGCCGGCCGCGTCACCGACAATCAGCGCGCCGTCGGCATAGCAGCGCGGAATCGTCGACCAGCCGCCTTCCGGCAGCGCCTTGGCCCCGTAGCGCACCAGTTGCCCGCCATCGAGCAGCCGTCGAACGAACGGATGCATCTTGAAGCGGTTGAACGCGTCGTGCGGATCGAACATCGGGTCTTTGTAATCGAGCCCGACGACGAACCCGAGCGAGATGTCACCGCCTGGCATCGCGTAGATGAAGCCGCCGCCGAACTGCTCGAAACCAAGCGGGTACCCCATGGTGTGGATAACCGTGCCGGCCGCCAGACGATCGGGCGGGACGCTCCACAGCTCTTTGATCCCGATGGCGAACAGTTGCGGCTGTCGACCGGCGCCGAGTCCGAGCCGGCCCTGCAGTACTTTGGTGAGATTGCCGCGAACGCCGTCGGCCAAGATCGTCACCTTCGCGCGAATCTCCACGCCCGGCTCGAACGTCGCCTTGTGCTCGCCCTTCTTGTTGATCCCGTGGGGGCCGGTACGCACGCCAACAACGGCGTCGCCTTCCATCAGCAGTTCGCCGCCAGGAAAACCGGTGAACAGATCGACGCCTTCGGCTTCGACCAGGCCCGCCAGCCATTTGACGAACCGGTTCAGCGAGATGATGTAGTGGCCGTGATTCTTGAGCGGTGGCGGTGTGATCGGAAATCTGATTTTGCCAGACGGGGTGAGGACGTAGACACGATCCTCGCCCACCGGCGTGGAGACCGGCGCACCTTTCGCTTCGTAATCCGGGACGAGATCCCGCAGGCTCGAGGGATCCAGGACGGCGCCCGACAGCATGTGCGCGCCCGCTTCGCGCGCCTTCTCGAGGACGGCGATCGCTAGAGGCCGCCCGCCCGTCGCCTTGCCAAGCTGCGCCATCCGGAGCGCGGCCGACAACCCCGCCGGACCGCCGCCGACGATGAGGACGTCAACCTCTAAGGCTTCGGGCATCTGGTCGTGTGGTCATCTGGTTATCTGGTCATTGATTGGTCCGTTGAGCGACTCAAATGACCAAATAACGAGATGACCACATGATCAAATAACAGAGTTCTCAGGTCTTCGTCAGTTCCGACACCATCGCCGGCACGATCTCGAACAGATCGCCGACGATGCCGTAGTCGGCCACTTCGAACATCGGCGCGTCGGGGTCTTTGTTGATCGCCACGATCGTGCGCGCGCCCTTCATGCCGACCAGGTGCTGAATCGCACCAGAAATTCCGAGCGCAAGATAGAGCTTCGGCGCGACGGTCTGACCCGAGCTCCCCACCTGGCGTTCCATGGGCAACCAGCCTGCGTCGCAAATCGGTCTGGAGGCGGCCAGCTCCGCGTCGAGGGCCGCCGCGAGCTTCTCCGCGACGGGCAGATGTTCCTGCCCCTTGATCCCTCGTCCCACAGCCACGATCCGCTCGGCCTGGGACAAATCGACCGCCTGTCTCGCTTCGCGGAACGGCGGCTCGGGCTTTTCGCGAATCGCCGCAGCATCGAGCGTCACCGTCATCGCGCGCACCGGGGTCGGCGAGGCGCCCTTGGTCACCTGATCGCCTCGAAACGCGCCGATCTGGAACGTCACCAGATGCGGCGTCGGTCCCTGCGGGCTGACGTCGGCCGTGAGCTTGCCCTGAAACATCGGTCGCACGAACACGGTGTCGCCACCGGCCGTCTTCATGCGCATCACGTCGGTGACAAGCGCGCGGCCCAGGCGAGCAGCGAGCATCGGCGCGAAGTCTCGCGTCTGATACGTGTGCGGCAGCAGCACACGTGAGGGCTTGAGATCGGCTACCAGGGACTCGAGCACGGCGACATACCCATCTGGTGTGTACAACTCGAGGGCCGCGTGATCAACGACGATGACAGCCTGCACGTCCTTCGCTCCGGCCGCAGCCAGTTCCTTTGCCGCCGTAGCCGTATTCGAGCCCAGGATGGCGATCGCGATCGACCGATCGGCAGATCCGTCGGCGAGTTGCTGCGCCGCGGCGACCGTCTCCCACGTCGCGCGATTGAGAATGCCGTCTCTTTGTTCAGCAACAACCAGGATCATTTCACCGCCTGCGTATCACGAAGTCACGAAGATCTGAGCTTCGTGTCCTTCGTGTCCTCGTGATAAGCCGTCGTCGATTAGATCACCCGTGCGTCCTCTCGCAGCAACCGCACGAGCTCCTTCGCCGCTTCGGCGGGTGAACCGGTGATGATTCGCGTCTTCTTCGTCTTCTCGGGCACCGACAGGCTCACGATCTTCTGGCGCATCATCAGACCGGCGGGCGCCGGCGCCTTGCGGATCTCTTTCTTCTTGGCCGCCATGATGCCCTTGAGCGTGGCGTAGCGAAGCTGATTGATGCCACTCTGAATCGTCAGCACCGCCGGCAGCGGCATCGCCACCCACTGGAACCAGCCGCCCTCGAGCTCGCGTTTGACGCGGAGGGTGCGTTCCACAACCTGCACCTCCATCACGATGGTGGCGTGCGGCCGGCCTAGCCGCTCGGCCAGGACGACGCCCGTCTGGCCGAAGCCCTGGTCATCGGACTGCAGCCCGGTCAGGACAACGTCGAAGTTCTCGTCCTTCATCACCGATGCGAGCGCATCGGCCACCACAAAGGCATCGGCGCTCGCCAGACCATCGTCTTCGACGTGAATCGCCCGGTCGGCGCCACGTGCCAGCGCTTCGCGGATCACCTGCGCGACGCGGGCAGGGCCGGCCGAGCAGACGACCACCTCGCCGCCATGTTTCTCTTTGAGGCGCAGCGCTTCCTCGAGCGCATAGGCATCTGGCTCGTTCATCTCGAAGCCGGCGTCTCTGTCGACAATCCAGGTCTTGCTGTCGTTTGGTCGCGGCTGCCAGTCGCGGGCGGGGACTTGCTTGATACAGACAGCAATCTTCATCTGGTCATCGAGTCATCTGGGTATCTGGTCACTGGATTGATCAATTGTGGAATCACATGACCAGATACCCAGATGACCAATTGACCAGATCTCACGCCTCGTATCTTTTGAAGAGGAGGGCTGCGTTGGTGCCGCCGAATCCGAACGAGTTCGAGAGCGCGTACTCAATCGGCAGGGCGCGCTTGATGTTCGGCACGTAGTCGAGATCGCATTCAGGGTCTGGATGTTCCTGATT
>JBGPHH010000095.1:0-13905 GCA_041484265.1 Vicinamibacteria bacterium | reverse complement strand
CGTTTACGGTGACCAGCCAATAGCCGAATGTCAACTTCAGCCTAGGTGAAGGATTCCTCGGTGCAGCGCGACGTTCACGGCTGCCGTGCGGTCGCTGACATTGAGCTTGAGGAAAACATTCTTCAGGTGGACGCGAACCGTCTCCTCGCTGATGTTGAGCAGCGCGCCGATTTCCTTGTTGCGATGTCCGCGATAGACCAACTCGAGCACCTCCACCTCGCGGGCGGTCAGCGCGGGTTGATCGGCGTGCTCGTCGAGGCGCGCTTTGATCTCTGCCGGGATGGGCCGTTCGCCGGCATGGACGGCCCGGATGACACGGATCAGGTCGTCGGCAACCGTGTCCTTTAGGAGGTAGGTTGCCGCACCGTCATTCAGCGCGCGGTAGATATCTTCGTCGCCGCGATACATGGTCAGCACGATGACTCGAGCAGCCCCGTCGGCTCGTCGAATCTGCCGAATCGCCTCGAGGCCGCTCATCACGGGCAGTTGCAGATCCATCAACGTCACGTCAGGGCGCAGCTGGTGGAAGAGGGCCACGGCCTCCTCTCCGGTGGCCGCGACACCGACGACGGTCATATCGGTTTGCTGGGAAATGATGAGGGCGAGGCCGTCCCGGACAATGCGGTGGTCGTCGACACACAGTACGCGAATTCGCTCGTCGCTCACGCTTCGGCGGGCCGAAAGGCCGCTGGCACCACCAACTCGACTTCAGTGCCTCCGGTCGAACCCACGGCGACTCTCAGGCGGCCGCCTAGTTCGGCGGCCCGTTCCTTCATGCTAATGAGGCCGAGCTGACCGCTGACGTCTTCGGCCTGGTACGCGACATCGAAGCCGCAGCCGTTATCGCAGACGCGCAACGTCAAGCCGCTGCGATCGAACCTCAACTCCGCTTGCACGCGCGTCGCCTTCGCGTGGCGAACCGCATTCGTGATCGCCTCTTGTCCGATGCGCAGGACCTCGCTCTCGAGATGCGCCGCCAATCGGCGAGGTTTGCCGGACACGGCCAGCTCGAATCGCACGGCAGTCTCCGCGGTCGCCCGGCTACCGGCGTCTTGCAGGGCCGCGCGAAGGTCGTGCGTCTCGAGTATTGGCGCACGCAAATTCCAGACGGCCTGGCGCGTTTCGCGGAGAGACTCCTCCACGTGCCGGCGAACGGCGTCAAGCTGGGCCCTGGCCGGCGACGAGGGCTCGATGGTGTTGGAAATGCCGACGCACTGGATCGCGACGCCCGCGAGATTCTGGAGGAGCGTGTCATGGATCTCACGACTCAAACGCGCCCGCTCGGCGAGCACCAGCGCGAACTCGTGGCGGACGTGACGGAGGCGCACCTGCCAGGCGCCGTAGGCCGCAAGCGTCAGCGTGGCCAAGACGGCCAGGTAGAACCACGATGTTTGATAGAAGGTCGGCTCGATCGCGAAGCTCCAGGAGGCGCCCGCTGTGATCCACCGACCGTCCTGGTCGGCTGTTTGGACCAGGAACCGGTAGGTACGCGGCGGCAGGTTCATATAGAACACCTGGCGGCGCGTGCCCGCGTCAATCCAGTCGGGATCGAATCCGTCCAGCCGGTATCGGAACCGTGTCTTCGTGGGCGTCGTCAGCTGCAGGGCCGTGTAGTCGAGGCGTAACCGCGTCGTGCGAGCGGGAAGCGACGCGCCGCCGAGAGCGGCGAAGTGCTGTTCGTCGGCCACGGCGCCTTCGATCCGCACGAGCGGTTCGCTCCCGCTCGGCCCGCCGTCGACCGAGTGCGAATCGATCACCGTAAGCCCGCGTCCGGTCACGAACCAGATTCGGCCGTCGGTGGCGCGTGCGATGCCCTCATTGCGGACCGCCAGCGTGACGCCCGCGACGCCACTGGACTGGTCGAATTGACTGTGATGAATCCGGTAGCCGGGCTCGGCCAACGCTTTCGCGAATTCGTCTGCGTGAAAGCGGGCGATACGACCGTCGATCGCGAGCCAGAGGTGGCCGAGATCGTCGGTCGTGATTCCCATCACACGCTGACCTGGAAGACCCATCGCGCGATTGAGCGTCGCAAATCGACCGTTCAAGAAACGCGTCAACCCTCCCGTGCCGCCAATCCACACCGCACCGTTCCGATCTTCAGCAACGGCGTTGATCGTCGCATGCGTCCCATCGGTGAGGCCCTCCTCTGCGGTAAACAGATGGAAGCTTCCGTCCGGCAAGATGAGCCCAAGCCGGCCTCGTTGGAACGCCGCCCAAAGTCTCGCGTGGCTGTCGGCGTAGACGAACAGCACGGGGTCGCGCACAGAGTCGCGTGGGAACTCGAATGGCTTCAAGCCGGCCCCGTCCCAATGGAACAATCCCTGGTCGATGTCGACCAGCCACAATCCGTCGCGACCGTCGCCCGTCATCGATCGGATCTGACGCAACGGGTTCGCGAGCGATCGCGCCTGGGGGACGAGCCGCCCACCGGCAAGTCGTGCCAGTCCGTCGTCGGTGGCCGCCCACAGCGTTCCGCCATCACGATGGAGCGCGCGCACCTGAAGCCCCTTGATGGTCGTTCGAGACGACACGTGGTCTGGCGCGTCACCCGCCACCTGAATGAGTCCCCCAGCCGTCCCGACCCACACGCTGCCCGCCGGGCCAGCCTCCACACTGTGGACAAGGCCGAGATCGGCAATCGGCGTCACCGTGTGCGGCGTCAGCCGGTTCAGCCCCAGCTGGCTGGCGACCCAGATGTTGCCTTCACGATCCTCGAGCAGATCCCAGACGCCGTTGCTCACAAGCCCCGTTTCAACCGTCGCGGTCTCAAACACGGCAGGGCCGGCGCCGTCGCTTGGGCGGACGCGCCACAGGCCCTGGCCTCTCGTGCCCAGCCAGATGTTGGACTGCCGGTCGTGAAAGATTCTGAGGCCGATCCCTTCGTGGTCGGCACCGATGGAGTCCTCGGCGCCGACACGCCGTAGGCCGACGACTCCGTCGGTGCTCCATAGTTGCCCGCGCGCGTCCTCGCGAATATCCCGCACAGCCGCGTGTGAGGCGTTCGCGCGCTCGAAGTGACCCGCGTCGGCCCGCTTGAACAAGCCAGCCGACGTTCCGACCCACAGCACGCCGTGCCGATCGACGTACACGGCGAGTGGCGTGGGTTCAGGGCTGACCGAGGCGAGGGCCATGCGGTGCCAGTGCCCGCCATCGTGGTCGTAGACACCTCTGTCGGTGGCTGCCCAAATCGTTCCGGACTGGTCTTCCGTGAGAGAACTGACGGAAGCGCGCAGGGCGTCCTGGGAGAGTGGTTCCAGACGCCCATTTCGAATGATGCGGACGCCCCCGTCTTCGTCGAATCCGATCCACAGCGCGCCGTCGCGCGGCGAGATGAGCAGCGCGCGGATGGTGGAGGTTGGAAGATGCGAGTACCCGAGAGCCTCGGCCGTGACGAATCGCACGCCGTCGAACCTGAGGAGCCCCGAGCTCGTGCCCAGCCACAAATACCCGTCGTGGTCTTGCACGATGGCCCGGACCACACCAATCGGGATACCGTCCCGCTCGACCCAGGAGCTGAGCGAGTAGCCGGTCAGCACGTGCTGCAGGTCGAGACCCGCTGCAGGCGAAGCGGCAGCAAGGGCGACGACCGTGCAGAGAAAAGAAGCGAGTCTCTTGCGCATGGCACCATCCTTGGGTGGGCACGCCGGCGGCGAGTATACCCCCACGCGGCGGCCCGATCCTGCCACTCATGACTGAATTCCGCTCTACCTCAATCGGGGTATTGCGGCTCAGTCCCCTTTCGCCTTAAATCCGCTGCGAACGAGGCGTGCTCTTGGCCAGGGGTGGATTCGGCTGTATTTCGAAGGAGGCAGCGTGATGCGACGACTTCTCACCGGGCTGGCGGCGATAGTGTGTGTCGTGTTGCTCCCTGCAGCGGCGTTGGCGCAAGGCAGCGCCTTCGGAGGCGGCAGCATTGCTGGTATCGTGAAGGACACCTCCGGCGCCGTGCTCCCGGGCGTCACCGTGGAAGCGGCAAGCCCGGCACTCATCGAAAAAGTTCGGACGACGACCACCGACGGCTCCGGCCAGTACAAGATTCTCGATCTGCGTCCCGGCATCTACACGGTGACGTTCACGCTGACGGGTTTCAATACACAGCGACGTGATGGGTTCGAGCTCGCCGGCGTGGCGGTGGTGACGGTGAACGCGGATCTGAAAGTCGGGGCGGTCGAGGAGACGGTCACGGTCACTGGGGAAACCCCGGTCGTCGATCTGCAAACCACGACCAAGGAACGCGTGATGTCGAAGGACGTGATCGATGCGCTGCCGACGTCGAGGCTGTATTACTCGCTTGGCGTGCTCGTTCCAGGGGTGAGCGCGAGCACGCGCGACGTCGGCGGGGCCGGCGGCAGCCAGTTCAACACCACCTTGACGGCGCATGGCAGCACAGGCGGCGACCAGCGCGTCATGATCAACGGCCTCAACCTCGGGGCGATACATGTTGGCAACATCTCTAACGTCATCCCGAACACCGGAGCGGCGCAGGAGGTGCAGATTGACACGGCGGCGGCCTCGGCCGAACGGCAGACTGGCGGCGTGACCGTGAATTTCCTCCCCAAGGATGGCGGCAACACGCTGCGAGGGACGGTCTTCGCGACGGGCGCCACTGAGAACCAGCAGGCCAGTAATTTTACGCAATCGCTGGCCGACCAGGGAGCGACCGTGTCTCCCAATAAGTACAAAGAGACCTGGGATTTCAATCCGGGCATCGGCGGGCCGATCCTGAAAGACAAGGTGTGGTTCTACTACGCGTTCCGCGCCCAGGGCTCGCAGGTCAGGACCGACATGTTCTACAACCAGAACGAGTTCCTTCCCGACGTCTGGACGTACGTCGCGAATCCGAACCGGCCCGCGCTCTCACAGCATGCCATCTGGAAGGACAACAACCTGCGGGTGACGTGGCAGATGAACGCGAAGAACAAGCTGGCCGGCACCTTCAGCGACCAGACCAAGTGCGGGTGTCCGGATCAGATTAGTTCGACACAGGCGCCCGAAGCGGCCCGCGAAGACCGCAATCCGCTGCAGCGGACGCTGCAGGCCGAGTGGTGGTCGCCGCTGACGAGCAAGTTCCTCGTGGAAGTTGTCACGCAGGCACGGGGCGTCCGCCAGGGCTTCATGGATCTGCGGCCGACGAGCGACGGCGGCTCGCTCACGGTGACGCCGGCACAGTACGCCCTCTATCCGTCGATGATCGGTGTGACACAGACCAACGGCGGCGGCATCTTGCCGAACGGCTTGAGCTTCCACGGCCCGAACAGCACGTTCAATACGTCTTTTCGACCGGCCTACGCCTATCGGGCTGCTGTGTCGTATGTCACCGGCGCGCACGCGTTCAAAGTCGGTTTACAAGACACGTTTGGCTATGCGACGACCGTGACCTATTTGCCGACGCTCGACACTCAGGGCCGCCCCGTCCGCTATCGCTTCGCGAGCGCGAACACGCCGGACCAGGTGACGATCTTCAATACCCCAACCTTCACGAAAGACGATCAGAATCACGACCTCGGACTGTTCGCACAGGATCGGTGGACGAGGGACCGTCTGACGTTAAACCTGGGCGTGCGGTACGACTGGTACAGCAGCAGCTATCCCGCGCAGACGCTCCTGGCGACGTCGACCGGCCGGCCGCAGACCGATTTTGCGGCTGGTGACAGTCTGAACTGGAAGGACGTGACGCCGCGGATGGGCGCGGCCTACGACCTGCAGGGCGACGGGAAGACGGCCGTCAAGCTCAGCCTCAATAAATATCTGGTCAACCAGGCGCTCGGAGGCATCGGCACCAGCGCCAACCCGCTCGGGTCCGCGCGGGGAATTGTGCAGAGCTGGACCCGGAACTGGGACGACAACCCGAACGACGCCACGCCCCTCAGGGGAAACGGGAATTTCATTGTGGATTGCGACGTGAACCTCGCGGCGATCAACGGCGAGTGCACGAACGCGATTGCGGGGAGCGTGTTGAACACGTCCCCCGGCCCGGTGCTCGACTCCGACATTCGAAATGGCTGGGGTCTGCGCGGCTACGACTGGGAGTTCTCGGCCGGTGTGCAGCGCGAATTACTGCCCAGAGTGTCGATCGAAGTGTCGTATTTCAGACGGTGGTACGGCAACTTCACGGCAACCGATAACACGGCATGTGTGAATACGGTGGCCCAAACCGGCTGCGTCGTACCAGGCAACTTCAAGTCGTTTGACGTCATCACGCCGGTCGATACGCGCCTGCCGGGAGGTGGCGGGAACGTGCTGACAGGTTTTGTCGATCCGGACTGCACAGGCGCGCAGGCCAACTGCGGCGCCGGGACGGCGGCGCAGATCGCGGCCCTGACGGCCCTGAACAAGACCGTGATCAGCGACAAGATCGGCGCGAACCAGATCGATCATTGGAACGGCGTGGATGTGAACATCAGCGCGCGACTCCAGAATGGCCTGCTGCTCCAGGGCGGCACCAGCACCGGACGGCGCTACACGAACAACTGCGAGGTCAGCGCCTTGCTGCCGGAAACGCTGGGGAACAACCCGCAATCGTTCTGCGAGGTCACCGAGCCGTGGCTCACACAGGTCAAGGCCATCGCCACCTACACCTTGCCGCAGTACGCGAGCCTGCCGCCAACGGTGGGCAGGGTCGTGAAGGACTTCCAGATCGCCGGGACGTTCCAGAGCATTCCCGGCGGCGCCATGTCGGCGACCTACGCAATGACAAATACCGAGTTCGCGACGGCGTGTCCCTCTGCAACGGCGGATACGTCCTGCTCGACACTCGGTCGGTTCATCTCGAACCAGACTTTGGCGACCAACACGAAGACAGTGAGCCTGGTCGCGCCAGGCACGTTGTACGACGAGCGGGAGAACGAGCTCGACCTGAGAGTCAGCCGGATTCTGCGGTTCGGCCGGACACGGACGCTGTTGAGCTTCGACGTGTTCAACGTGTTCAACTCGAATACAATCCTTGGTCGCAACAATACCTTCGCCAAGTCGGCGACCCCGGGAAGCTACGCGGCGGCCCAGGCTCAGCAGGCGGACTTGAAGTACCACACGTTGTGGGTGCCCAGTTCCGTTCTGCAAGCGCGCTTCTACAAATTCAGTGTGAGTGTGGACTTCTAGATCTCACACGGAGGAATGCCCATGCGCCGTTTGTTGACGATCATCGCTGTGCTTGCAATGACAGGGTCGGCGGCCGTGTCGCTGCAGACGCAGGCACCACCGGCGGGCCGGCCCAACGTCGTGCTGATCATGAGCGACGACATGGGCTACGGCGACTTGACCAGCTACGGCGCCGCCGATGTGAAGACGCCGAACATCGACAGCATCGGCCAGGACGGCATCAGACTGACCGACTTCTATGCCAACGGCGTGCTGTGCAGCCCGACGCGCGCCGGGTTGGTGAGCGGCCGCTACCAGCAGCGCTACGCGATCGACGCCGTCGTCGGCGGGATTACCCCGGGGCTCAAGGTGACGGGGACCTCGCTCCCGCAATTGCTGAAGAACAACGGCTATGCCACGGCGCTCGTCGGCAAGTGGCACCTGGGCAATACGCTCGACGTCGGTCCCGGGGCGCAAGGATTCGAGTACTTCTTCGGGTTCATGGGCAGCCACATCGATTTCTATCATCACAATCGTGGCCCGATGGCGCCCGATCTCTGGGAGAACGACAAGGCGATCTACCCAATGTTTGACGGCGAGTACATGACCGATCTCATTACCGATCGGTCGATCAAGTTCATCGAACGGAGCGCCGCGGCGCGCCAGCCGTTCTTCGTGGACGTCGCGTATAACGCGCCGCATTGGCCGTATCAGCCGCCCGGCAAGCCGTCTCCGGCCCCCGGGACCGGCGCGCAGCAGTTGCCGCAGCAAGACAACACCGCCACGCGCGCCGACTACGTCGCCATGGTGGAGGCCGTCGATCAGGGTACGGGTCAGATTCTCAAGACGCTCGAGCGACTGGGACTGACGAACAACACCATCGTGATTTTCACCAACGACAACGGCGGCGAGTGGGTGTCGAGCGGCAAACCGCTGTTCAACCGGAAGTGGACGGTGTGGGAAGGCGGCATCCGCGTGCCCATGCTCGCCAAGTGGCCGGGCCAGATTCCGCCGGGCCGCGTCTCCGATCAGGTGGGGATTACGATGGACCTCAGCGCGTCGATCGTCGCGGCGACGGGTTCGACGCTCCCGGCCACCGCCAAATACGAAGGCATCAATCTGTTCCCCATCCTGGAAGGCCGGGCCCCCGAAGTGGAACGCACGCTGTACTGGCGGACCAACGTCGGCAACCGGACGATGCGTGCGATCCGGAGCGGTGATTGGAAAGTGGTGGTGGACGCCAATCACGTCTTCGTGTTCAACCTGCGGCAGGATGTCGGCGAGCGGAACGACCTGACCTACCAGCGGACCGACATTGCGCGGCGTCTGAGACCGATGCTCGCCCAGTGGGAACAGGATATCGACGCCGAGGCCCTCGTCAACCAGCCTGAGGCGGCAGTCGCGGTCCAGGCGGCGGCACGTGGTGGCCGCGGCGGGCCGGCGGCGGCTCCAGGCGGCGCACCGGCTGGCGGTCGCGGCGGCAATCCTGCGGGCCGTGGCGTCGGCACGCCACCTCCCGCACCTCCCGCTGGCGGCGGGCGGTAGGAGCTCAGGCGCGGTCCCGAGTCTCGAGATCGCGCTTGACCGCGTCGAAGACGGCGCGCGCCAGCTCTTGTGACACGCGCTCGCGGACGGCGCCGCACGTGATCAGGGTGGTGCCGGCCGCCGTCTCGATCGCGACGTCCCACCGATCACGCGCGATGCCCTCCACAACGTCCGTGAAGCCTTGAGCGGTCGCCGGTTCCTGGGCCGGCGGCTCGCCTGCCGGCCGCCGTAACGTATACGCGGCCAGGGGCGCCCCGTTGATGAGCAGGCGCACAGCGACGATCGATTTCTTGTCGATGGGGCGGTCGCCGTAGTAGAAGCGCTGGGCATCCTCGCTGACGATCACCAGGTCGTCGGCGGTCGGCAGCTCGGCCACGATGGCCCGTCCCAACGTTCGGTCGAGGTCGCGCGCCCGCTGCCGCCGCCGGCGGTACGCCGTCAGCGTGGTGCCGAGACTCGCCGCAGCAACCAGGAGCGCGATCGCGACAAGTCCGGCAACGACATCACGCATCACGGGGTTCCGGGTTCCGAAGTTCAGGGTTCAAGGCCTTCAGACTTGAGACTTCAGGCTTGAGACTTGAATAGAATGCGTCCGTGTCCGTCTGGCCCGATCCCCTCGCGAGGGCGTACGCGGCGTGCGAGGGGTTGGCGCAATCACACTACGAGAATTTTCCGGTCGCCTCGCGGCTGGTGCCCGCGGCGATGCGGCCGCACATCGCGGCAGTGTACGCGTTTGCGCGCCTCGCTGACGACATCGCCGACGAAGGGAGCGCCACGCCAGCCGAGCGTCAGGCACGCCTCTCTGCCTGGCAGGAACGGCTGCACCGCGCGGCCACGGGATCGGTCGCTGAGCGCGGCCCCGTTGCCTCTGGCCCCGCAGCAACCGAGCGCGATACGCTCGTCGCCATCGCGATCGGCCACTCGATTCGTTCGCTCGATCTTCCGCTCGCGTTGTTCGACGATCTGCTGAGCGCGTTCGGTCAGGATACCATGACGAAGCGGTACGCCTCGTGGCCCGACGTGTTCGACTACTGCCGCCGATCGGCCAATCCGATCGGGCGACTCGTGCTCCGGATCGCGGGTTATCGTGATGAGGCGCTCGATCGATCCTCCGACGCGTTCTGCACGGCGTTGCAGCTGACGAACTTCTGGCAGGACTTCGGCCGCGACTGGCGCGCGGGCCGGCTCTACGTGCCGCGCGACGAACAGGTCAAGGCTGGCGCGGCCGAGGACGAGCTGGCGGCGGGTCGTCTGACGGCGTCGTGGATTCGCGCGATCGAAGGATGTATCGCCGTGACGCGCGCACACTTTGAGAGAGGCCGCTCGGTCTGCGACGCGTTGACCGGCCGGCTCCGGCTCGAACTGCGATTCACGTGGCTCGGCGGCGTCCGCGTCCTCGATCGCGTCGAGCGTCGGCGGGCGACCCTGCTCGAGTACCGGCCGACGCTTGGCGCGGCCGATGTCCCGGTGCTCGCGTGGCAAGCGCTGCGCTGGAAAGCGGGCAGGGATGGCGCGTAAGACCAGCTTCTACTATTCGTTTCTCGTCCTTCCGTCTGAGCAGCGGCGGGCCATTCTCGCCGTCTGGGACTTCTGTCGCGCCGTGGACGATGCGGTCGACGATGCGCCGTCGGCCGGGGGACTCCCTGCCGGCCGCGACGGGGTGGTGTTTTGGCGCGCCGAGCTCGCGCGGTGCTACGACGCGGGCGATCCAGTGACGCCCCAGGGCCGGCGGCTGCAGCCGTTCGTCAAGCAGTTCGATCTGCCCCGGCAGGCCTTCGAGGACGTGATTGACGGTGTCGCCATGGATCTCGACACGACCCGCTATCAAACGTTTGACGACCTCTTCGAGTACTGTCGCCGCGTGGCGTCGGCCGTCGGCCTCATCTGCATTCGGATCTTCGGCTGCCGCAGCGAGCGGGCGAGCGAGTACGCCATCAATCTCGGCGTCGCCCTGCAGCTGACCAACATTCTTCGAGACGTCAAGGACGACCTCACGCGCGGACGCGTGTATCTGCCACTCGAGGACCTCGCGGCCTGCGGCTGCACGGTCGGCGACCTCGAGTCCGGCGTGATCTCCGAGCCGCTGCGGCGGGTCATCGCCTTTGAGTGTCGCCGGGCCCGTCACTTCTACCAGCGCGCGATCGAGGCGCGGCCGCCCGGGGACCGGCGCCGGCTGGTGGCGGCCGAGATTATGCGGGCCGTTTACTTTGCGACATTGAGGCGGATCGAGCGGAGCAACTACGACGTGTGGACGGCGAGCGTGCGGTTGGGGCGTCCCCGTCAGGCGATGATCGCCCTCAAGGAGTGGTTGTGGCCGCTGTAAACAAAGAAGGCCGCTACGACGCGATTGTGATTGGCGCCGGCTTTGCCGGGCTGAGCGCCGCCGTGCGTCTGTCGCGCCGCGGTGCGCGCGTGCTCGTGCTCGAGGCACGGGCGCGGCTCGGCGGACGCGCCACCGCCTTTCCCGACCGCGAGACCGGAGAGATTGTCGACAACGGCCAGCACGTACTGGTCGGTTGTTACACCGAGACATTCGAGTTCCTGCGGGAAATCGACGCGATCGGCAACGTGCAGGCGACGCCTCAGCTGGCGGTCACGATGATCGACCTGGCGGGGAGGCGCTCAAGATTGGTCGGTGCGTCGCTGCCCTCGCCGCTTGGCTTGCTGGCCGGCCTGCTGGAGTGGGAGGCGATCGGGTGGCTCGACAAGCTGTCGGCGCTCCGGATGGCGACGCCGCTGCGATTGGCCCTTCGACAGGCTCAGGGCGAGGCCCGAGGCGAAGGGGCTGGCACCGGGAAGATCGCCGCCTCTCCTGGCGAGACAGTCGAGAACTGGCTCGTGCGCAATGGACAGAGCGAGCGCATCCGCGAGATGCTGTGGCGACCGCTCGCGCTCGCTGCGCTCAATCAGCCCGCCGATCACGCGGCGGCGCCGCCGTTTGCGCGCGTGTTGGCTGAGATGTTCGGGTCCGACGCTCGAGCCGCCGCCATCGTTCTCCCAATCAAGCCGCTCCATCTGATGTACGCAGAACCGGCTCGAACCTACATCGAGAGTCGTGGCGGGACCGTTCGCACGGGCACGTCCGCCAAGATCCGGGTCGTGAATGGAGAAGTCGCAGCCGTCGAGGTCGATGGCGATCGCTTGTCGGCCGGCGCCGTCGTTGCTGCCGTGCCATGGTTCGCGGTGTCTGGACTGTTCGACACGGAACCACCCGAGCTGGCCCACACCCTTCGGCTGGCGCGCGCCATGGCTGCCTCGCCCATCGTGAGCGTTCACTTGTGGTGCGATCGGCCGGTTCTTGACGAGCCATTCATCGGCCTCCCGGGTCGAACGATGCAGTGGGTGTTTGGTCATCAGGCGCATCTCTCGCTCGTGTCGAGTGGCGCCGCACCAGTCGTCGGCCTGACCAATCAGGAACTGATTGCGACGGCGCACCAGGAAATCCTCGAGGCGCTGCCCGATGCGCGCGCGGCGCGGCTCATCCGTGCCACCGTGGTACGTGAGCCGCGCGCCACGTTTTCCCTGGCGCCGGGTCAGCCGGCGCGGCCCGCGACTGCGACCACGGTGCGAGGGCTGCTGTTGGCGGGCGACTGGATCGACACGGGCCTCCCGGCTACGATCGAAAGCGCCGTCCGCGCTGGCCATCGAGCCGCGGAGTTGGCTGATGTCGGCGCCTGAGCCTTCGTGTCTTCGTGATGAATGAATGCTGGTCAAGAGCGAGGCTATGCACTCGATAGTTGTGCACTACAAGGAACTGGCACTGAAGGGGCGCAATCGGCCCTGGTTCATCCAGATCCTCGTCCGGAATCTGAAGACTGCGCTGGCGGGTCTTGATATCAGATCGATTCGATCGGTCATGGGTCGCATCGAAATCGATCTTGGCCCGGCGGCGTCGTGGGAGGCCGTGCGCGAGCGCGTACGCTTTGTGTTCGGCATCGCGAATTTCTCGTACGCGGGCCGAGCGCCGCACGATTTTCCATTGCTGGCGTCCGCCATTCTCAAGGACCTGGGCGACCGCGAGGCCGCGTCCTTTCGGGTTTCGGCGACGCGCGCGGACAAGCGGCTGCCGTTCACGTCGCCGCAGGTCGAGCGCGAGGTGGGCGGCGACATCAAGGTCGCGAAAGGCTGGCGAGTCGATCTCGATCGACCGGCGCTGACGATCCACCTCGAGATGATGCCTGATCATGCCTTCTATTTTTTCGGCAAGGAACCCGGCGCCGGCGGGCTGCCGACGGGCACGAGCGGCCGCGTGGCGTGCCTGCTTTCTGGCGGCATCGATTCACCGGTGGCCGCCTACCGCATGATGCGGCGCGGCTGCTCGGTGCTGCTGATTCATTTCCACAGCTATCCGATTCTTTCCCGTGTGTCGCAAGAGAAGGTGCGCGAGATCGCGGGCATTCTGACCAGGTCGCAGCTTCAGTCCCGCCTGCTCCTCGTGCCGTTTGGCGACTTGCAGCAACAGGTGTTATTGAGCGTCCGGCCCGAGCTGCGCGTCGTCGTCTACCGACGCCTGATGCTGCGGATCGCCGAACGACTCGCCCGCGCGTGGAAGGCTCGGGCTCTCGTCACCGGCGAGGTGATTGGCCAGGTCGCGTCGCAGACGCTCGACAACCTCACGACGATCGCCGAGGCGACGTCGATGCAGGTGCTCCGACCGCTCGTCGGCATGGACAAGGACGAGATCTGCGCCGAAGCCGAGCGCATTGGAACATTTCCGATCTCGATCATGCCGGATCAGGACTGTTGCCAGCTGTTTACGCCGAAACATCCCTCGACGCGCGCCGGCCGGGACGAAGTCCTGTCGGCCGAAGAGGCCCTGCCCATCGAGGAAATGGTGAGCGCGGCGGTTAAAGTCGCTGCCGTGGAAGACTTCAAATACCCGGTGCTAAAATATCCCGTCACTTCGCGGTGACTGTCCCACCGGATTTGACGCAAAGAGGGGAACCCATGCCGGTCCAGCAATTGAGTTCGAATATCGAAGAGGTGCTCGGCCCGGACGCCGCCGCACTGCTCGGCCATCAGTGCAAGACGATTCCCAAAGAAAGCCTTCATCTGCCAGGGCCTGATGCTGTCGATCGGCTGTATGCCGCCTCCGATCGGCCGGCGCGCGTGCTGACAAGCCTCCAGTCGCTCATTGGGCATGGACGGTTGGCGGGGACGGGCTATGTGTCCATTCTGCCGGTCGACCAGGGCGTCGAGCATTCCGCCGGTGCGTCATTTGCGCCGAACCCAATGTACTTCGATCCCGAGAATCTCGTGAAGCTGGCGATCGAAGGCGGG
>JBGPHH010000094.1:0-14040 GCA_041484265.1 Vicinamibacteria bacterium | reverse complement strand
CGCTCCGCACCGCCGCCACGGTGCTTGCTGCGATCGCGTTTGCCTCTGCGGCGCACGCACAGGCCCCTGATTCGGATGTATCTGCGCGCATTTCGCTCGCGGGCGGATTCGGCGCCGGCACTCTGACCTTGAGCTGCGTGTATCCCGCGTGCCCAGTTCCGTATTCCGGCGAACACACGTGGATGGCGCGACTTGGCTACCGCGAGGGGCAGGGCATCGTTGGCCTCGAGTACGATCACTGGAATCGTTCCTTCGAATCCAACGGAGTTCACTTTTCAACGACGTACACGTGGGTCGGTCCGTCGCTGCAGTGGTTCCCCCTCGAGACGTCGCGGCTCAAGGCTGGCTATCTGCGCAAGAACGGCGTGCCGTACAGCGACCAGACGTCAGTGCTTGAATTCTTCGATCGTCTCACCGAACCGGACGGCAATCAGTGGTTCGTCGTCACCACGATCGTCCGCGACCCGGTGTACATCAACGGGGAATTCATCACGAGCACGCACTTCAAGAAGGAAGCCGACGACTCGAAGTTCAAGCCGAAGCCCTGCACGGCGAGCTAGGCAAGAGTCGGATCAATCAATCGAACGCCCAAGACCGCCGCTTCACGCGGCGGTCTTGGTTTGTACGACAAGAAAAGGGGTCGGGAGTCTTTTCCGGAGTCGGCTTTGGAAAAGACTCCCGACCCCTTTTCTTGGGTCAGGCGTGAGTGCCGTGGGCCCGCGCCGTGCGGTCGAGCAGATCGCGAAGCACGGTCAGCTCGTCGTTGGAGGGAGGTGCCGTGATGGCCGGATGGGGCGCCACCCGCAACGGCCATCCCGTCGCCGCCGTTGCCTGTTCCACCGTCACGCCAGGGTGAACACTCGTCAGCACGAGTTCCTTCGTCACTGGGTCGGGAGTCAGTATGCCAAGGTCGGTAATGACCGCTGTTGGTCCCTTGCCCGGCAGGCGGAGCCGATCGCGGCTGTTCCCGCCGTCGAGGTATCCGACCGAGGTAACGAAGTCCAGTGTGTCCACGAAGGCGCGCTTACTCTGCCGCAGCGTGATGAGCACCTCGCCGCAGGAAGCCGCGATCTCCGGCGCGCCGCCGGCGCCGGGCAGCCGTACGGTCGGCTTGTCGTAAGGGCCGATAACGGTTGAGTTGATGTTGGCGAAGCGATCGATCTGCGCGGCGCCGAGAAATCCGAGATCGATCCGGCCGCCCTGCAGCCAGTACGAGAAGATTTCGACAAGCGACACCACGGCGTCGGCGGTTTCCGCCAGCTCGCTGTCACCAATCGACAGCGGCAGCACGGCCGGCTTGGTGCCGATCGTACCCGACTCGTAGATGAGCACCGTGTCTGGCGCGCGGGTGAGGCGGGCCAGGTTGGCGGCCGCGCTCGGCAGTCCGATGCCCACGAAGCACACGGCGCCGTTTCTGACCATGCGCGCGGCGGCGATAGTCATCATCTCGTCGGCGGTGTAGGGTCTCTCAGGCATGGCTCACGGCGCCTTCAAGGCTTCGGCGGAATCCGTCGAAGTCCTTCGTGCCGAGGACGTGCCGTTCGATCCAGGCACGGAATCGCCCGCGATCGCGGGCCACCTCGTCCCACTGTTCATAGAAGGCGTTGTTGCGCGAGTAGTAGCCCTGCGCGTACGAGGGGAACGCGCCTCCCTTCACCACCGATACCGCGCCAATCACCCAGGACGGCAAGACGACGGCGTTTGGCGGCGCATCGAGCCGATCGACGATTTCTTCGACAGTGACGATCGAGCGGCGCGCTGCGAGCACCGCTTCTTTCTGGACGCCGACGACGCCCCACATCAGCACGTTGCCCTTGCGGTCGGCCTTCTGTGCGTGGATCACCGTGACGTCTGGATTGAGGGCCGGCACGGCGGCCAGACGTTCGCCGGTGAACGGGCACTCGATGAATCGGATGTTGGGGGTGTGCTTGGGCAGATCGGTGCCGAGATAGCCGCGCAAGATGCCGAACGGAAGATGAGCGGCCCCGGCGGCGTAGCGTGCCGCCATGCCGGCGTGGGCGTGTTCTTCGACTGCGAGGGGAGAGGGCCAGCCGTTTTCAACGGCGTCGCGTAGCCGGTGGAGCGAACCGACACCGGGATTGCCGCCCCAGGAGAAGACAAGCTTGTCGGCGCAGCCCATGCCGATGAGCTGGTCGTAAATGACGTCGGGCGTCAGGCGCACGAGCGTGAGGTGCCGGCGGCCTTGCCGGATCAGTTCGTGGCCGGCCCCAAACGGGATGAGATGCGTGAAGCCTTCGAGAGCCACGAGATCCCCGTCGCGCACCATCTCCTGTATGGCCTCTTGCAGAGAGACAATGACAGCCAAGGGCTACAGTTTTAGCACGGCTTTACTCATGATTTCTGAGTTAGGGAGCCCTGAAGTCCATTAAATTGGATCAGGGCTCGTATTTTGTGGACCCCCCGGAAGATCATATTCACTTTGTTGCCGGCCTGGACTTCCTAGGGTGTATCGTGTGCTGGCCTAGGGAATGACCCGTATCTACTAAGGGAAATCCCTATGACATTGCGAAGCCGCGCCTTTGAAGGAGGGCAGACCCATGCGGGGATTTCTGAAGGTTCTGGGACTATTGATATGTGTCGTACTACTCCCGACCGGGGTGTTCGCGCAGAGCGCGGGCGCCAGCCTGGCGGGTGTAGTGAAGGACACGTCCGGCGCGGTGTTGCCGGGCGTGACCGTTACAGTCGCCAGCGAGGCGTTGATTGAGAAGATGCGCGAGACGGTGAGCGACGGGACGGGCCAGTATCGGTTCGTCGACCTGCGGCCCGGCACGTACACGGTGACCGCCACGCTGACCGGGTTCAACACGTTCAAGCGCGACAACATCGAACTGTCGGGCACGGGTGTGTTCACGATCCCGGTCGAGATGAAGGTTGGCGCGATTGAAGAGACGGTCACGGTGAGCGGCGAGACGCCCGTCGTCGACTTGCAGAGCACGGTCAAGGAACGCGTGATGTCGAAGGACGTCATTGCGGCGCTGCCGACGGGGCGGATGTACAACTCGCTCGGCGTCCTCATTCCGAGCGTCAACTCGAGCAGCCGCGATGTGGGCGGCCAACTGGGCGACACGATGGCCAGCTTGACCGCACACGGCGGCAGCGGGGGCGATCAGCGCGTGCTGCAGAACGGCCTCAACGTGATGACGCTGCAGACCGGCGGCGGCAATATCGGCGGGATGGTGCCGAACACGAACGCGGCGCAGGAAGTGGCGATTGACACGTCGGCGGCGTCGGCCGAACGGCAGACGGGCGGGGTCACGGTCAACTTCATTCCACGAGACGGCGGCAACACGATCCGCGGCTCGATGTTCGCAACCGGCGCCTACCAGAGCCAGCAAGCGAGCAATCTGACGCAGGCGCTGCAGGATCAGGGGCTGGTGTCCCTTAGCAATTACAAGATGAACTGGGACTTCAATCCTGGGGTCGGCGGCCCGATCATGAAGGACAAGCTGTGGTACTACTACACGTACCGCAACAACGGGGCGCAGCAATACGCCGCCGGGATGTTCTATAACCAGAACGAATTCCTCCCCAACAACTATCAGCGCGTCCCCAATCCAAGCCGGCCGGGCCTGGCCATTCATGGCGACTGGTGGGACAGCGAGCTGCGGTTGACGTGGCAAATGGACCCGAAGAACAAGTTCGCCGGCACGTGGGATCAGCAGTATTACTGCCGCTGCCCGAACGGCGTCAGCTCGACAGTCTCGCCCGAAGCGGGCAACGACCGTCGCTTCCCCACCCAGCAGCTGCTCCACGGCGAATGGTGGTCGCCGCTCACGAGCAAGATCCTCATTGAGTTCGTGGCGCTGCACCGGACCGAGCGGTGGGGCAACATGGACCTGCGGCCGACCGACCAGGGCGGCTCGCTCAACGTGACGCCGGCGCAATATGCGTTGTATCCGCAGATGATTGGCGTGACGCAGACGGCGGGCGACTCGATTCCGAGCGTCGTCTTCCACGGGCCGAGCGCGATCTTCAACAACAACTGGGTGCCGAACTATACGTATCGGTGGGCGGTGTCGTACATCACCGGCGCGCATGCGTTCAAGGTCGGCGGCCAGGATTCGTTCGGGTACATCCTGCAGAACAACTACATCCCGACGCTCGATCCGGGGTCGGCGTCCGAGGGCGGCATCCAGCGGCCGGTGCGGTATACGTTCAGCACCACGAATACGCCGAGCAGCGTCACGGTCTTCCAGACGCCGTACACGACGAAGGTCGATCAGAACCATGACATGGGCCTGTTCGTGCAAGACCGGTGGACGCTCGACCGGCTGACCCTCACGGGCGGTGTGCGGTACGACTGGAACACGGGCGAGATTCCCGGGCAGGATCTGGCGGCCTCGACGCTGGGCCGGCCGGCGATCCACTTCGACGGCATTCAACACGCCAATAACTACATGGACTGGACACCGCGGGCAGCGGCGGCCTACGACCTGTTCGGCGACGGGAAGACGGCGGTCAAGGTCAGCCTCAATAAGTATGTGGCGGGCCTGACGGCGAATGGCATCGCCGCGGGCGCGAACCCCATCGGCCGGCTGACCAACAGCGCCTCGCGGAACTGGACCGACACGAACGGGAACTTCATCGTCGACTGCGACCTGACCAATGCCGCGGTGAACGGGGAATGCACGAACGCCGGCTCGCCCCCGACGGCGGCCCAGATTGCGGGCGGCTGCCCGGCGGCATCGACCGCGTTGAACTGCCTGGTGCCCACGGCCCTCGTGGACCAGGGGATTCGGGCGAATGCGGATGGCGGCGCGTTGTGGAACACGCGCGGCTATAACTGGGAGTTCTCGGCGGGTGTGCAGCGTGAGCTCATCCCGCGGGTGTCGCTGGACGTCTCGTACTTCCGGCGGTGGTTTGGGAACTTCACGGTGACCAAGAACACGAGCGTCACCCCGGCCGACTTCCGGTCGTTTGACATCGTGGCGCCGGTTGATGCGCGCCTGCCCGGCGGGGGCGGCTATCCGGTCACCGGATTTGTCGACTTCAACAACCTGACGGCGGCGAAGGCGACGGCCGTGAATGCGGTGCAGTTGACCGACAGCCTGGGGGCGAACCAGATCCAGCACTGGAACGGCGTGGACGTCAACATCAACGCGCGGCTCCAGAACGGCCTGCTGCTGCAGGGCGGCACGAGCACGGGGCGGACGTACAACAACACCTGCGACGTGGTGGCGTTGGCGCCGGAGACGTTGGGGAACAATCCGGCGTCGTTCTGCCAGTCCACGGAGCCGTGGCTGACGCAGGTCAAGGCCGTCGCCGCTTACACGCTGCCGCGGTACGCGCAGCTGCCGGCGACGCTGGCCTTGGTCCTCGAGAACGTACAGATGGCCGGAACCTTCCAGAGCATTCCTGGCGGCGCCATGCAGGCCACCTACACGATGTCTGCGCAGAATACGTACTCGGGGACCGGCAAGCCGCAAAACCCGCTCGGCAACGAGTTGAACGACCCGGCGCTCTCGACGCTCGCTGGGCTGACCTGTACCGGTGGAGCCGCGCCGGGCTTGTGCAACGGCAGCTCCAAGAGCGTGAACCTGCTCGCACCGACGCAGGTGTATGACGACCGTCAGAATCAGCTCGACCTGCGTGTCGGCAAGATTCTGCGGTTCGGCCGGACGCGGACCTCGTTGAACTTCGATATCTTCAACGTGACCAACGCGAACACGGTGCTCAGCCGGAACAACGCGATCGCGCGAAATCTCGGGTTCGCGAGCACGGCCAACAACGCCGCCATCGTGCAGACGCCCGCTGTGGGCGCGGTGAACCAGGCCCCCCAAGGGGTTCTGGTAGGAGGCTTCAACACGTCCAACACGCTGTGGACGCCGACGAGCGTTCTGCAGGCGCGGTTCTACAAGATCAGCGCGACGTTCGACTTCTAATCACGAAGGACACGAAAGCAAGAACGACGGACACGAAGGACGACGAGAGCGGGGGGCTTTGGCCCCCCGCTTTTTTTTGCTTCGTCGCCCACCAAACTGCAGGTCGGACCTAATTTAGCCTTTCCTTATACGGTCTTGAGACTTTAAAATTTCACGGAAATGCCCTTGGAATGTCACAGCAATAAAGAAAACATGTGCTTGGTTAACCCGATAGGTATAGGATTCCCCCTGCCATGGAACGCGGGCAGTTACGGCGCCCCACGATCCTGCGCACGCGGGAGCGTCCCGATCCTGCGCTCGCTGCTAGCCGCGAGCTCACGCGCGCGACAGAGCTCCTGCGCGCAGAAATCGGCGAGCGCCAGCGCGCCGAACAGGCCCGTCTTCAGCTGCTCGACCGCCTGGTCTTTGCCGAGGAAGAAGAACGCCGGCGCATTGCGCGTGAGATGCACGATCAATGCGGTCAGGATCTGACAGCCTTGCGGTTGCAGGTCGGACGGCTCAAGGCGGCATGCGGCGTGGACTCGGGCATGCGCGGGCAAGTCGACGCGTTGGAAGCGATCGTTACGCAGCTCGACCAGGACATCGATTTTCTGGTGTGGGAACTGAGACCGACCACGCTCGACGGTCTCGACCTGCGGGCGGCGCTTGCGAAATATCTTCAGAGCTGGTCCGTGCACTTTGTCATCCCCGCCGAACTGCACGCGAGCGAGATATCGGAAGCTCGCATGACGTCAAAGATCAAATCGACCCTCTATCGCATCGCCCAGGAAGCGCTCACCAACGTCGCCAAACATGCGAGAGCGGCACGTGTGGATGTCGTGCTCGCGAGCTGCGGCGATCACGTGTCTCTGGTCGTCGAGGATCATGGCGTCGGATTCGACCGTGGCGACACGGGCATCACCGGCCAGGGGCTCGGGCTCTTGGGGATGCGGGAACGCGTGGCCCTCGTCGCAGGCACGCTGCAAATTGAATCGGCCATTGGCCGGGGGACGACGATTCTCGTGCGGGTGCCGATGCCCGCGACCGATCAAACCTAAGCCCCGATATGTCAGGTCGGCTCCGCATTCTTCTCGCCGACGATCATGTGGCGGTGCGGCAGGGCTTGAAGCTCCTCATCGACAGCCAGCCGGACATGCAGGTGGTCTGCGAGGCGAGCGACGGGAGCGTGGCCGTCCAGCAAGCGCAAGACGTGGGAGTGGATGTCGTCGTCATGGACATCTCGATGCCGGGGATGAACGGGCTCGGCGCCACGCGAACACTCAAGCGGCTGCAGCCTGGCGTGGCCATCGTCGCGCTGACGCGGCACGACGATGATGCCCACTTGCAGGAATTGCTGCGAGCGGGCGCCTCGGGGTACGTCTTGAAGCAGAGCGCTTCGGTCGAGCTGCTTCAGGCGATTCGTGCCGTGGCGGCCGGTGGTCAGTATCTGGACTCCACGATGACCGGCCGAGTCACGGCCGGATTTCTGGCGAAAGATGGGAATACGCCGAATCCGCGCAGTGGCGTGGTCAACGAGCGGGAATCGAACGTGCTGCGGTTGATCGCCAACGGTTACAGCAACAAAGAGATCGCGGCGCAGCTTGAACTGAGCGTGAAGACCGTTGAGGCTCACAAGGCAAACGCGATGCGGAAGCTTGGCTTCAACGGTCGAATTGACATTGTTCGGTACGCGGTCCTCCAAGGTTGGCTGTACGACGCCTGATCCAAGACCATGGAGTCTTCCCCTCGTCTAGGGCTATTCCCTATAGTGCAAGGGGCATTCCCTATAGACCGATTAGCCGGCAAGACGTAGCTTCATCCCCTACTAGAGGAACTACTTGGGCAAAGGGTCGGTCGAGCCGCAAGCCTTTGAAGGAGGGCAGACCATGCGGGGATTTTTGAAGGTTCTGGGAGTACTGACATGTGTCGTACTACTCCCGACGGCGGTGTTCGCACAGAGCGCGGGCGCCTCCATCGCGGGAGTCGTCAAGGACACGTCCGGCGCGGTGTTGCCGGGGGTGACCGTTCAAGTCGCCAGCCCGGCAATGATTGAAAAGGTCCGCGAGACCGTGACCGATGGCTCGGGCCAGTATCGGTTCGTGGATCTGCGGCCCGGCACGTACACGGTGACGGCGACGCTGACCGGGTTCAACACGTTCAAGCGCGATAACCTCGAGGTGTCGGGCACGGGCGTGCTCTCGATTCCGGTCGAGATGAAGGTCGGCGCGATTGAAGAGACGGTCACGGTGAGCGGCGAGACGCCGGTGGTCGACCTGCAGAGCACGGTCAAGGAACGCGTGATGTCGAAGGACGTCATCGAGGCGTTGCCGACCGGGCGGATGTACAACTCGCTCGGCGTGCTCATCCCGAGTGTCAACTCGAGTGCCCGCGATGTGGGCGGCAACTTGGGCGACACGATGGCCAGCTTGACGTCACACGGCAGCAGCGGCAACGACTCGCGCGTCTTGCAGAACGGCCTGAACGTGATGACGCTGCAGACCGCCGGCGGCAACATCGGCGGGATGGTGCCGAACACGAACGCGGCGCAGGAAGTGGCGATTGACACGTCGGCGGCGTCGGCCGAACGGTCGGCTGGCGGGGTGAGC
Organism: Vicinamibacteria bacterium; assembly: GCA_041484265.1. GTDB lineage: Bacteria > Acidobacteriota > Vicinamibacteria > Vicinamibacterales > CAVVIG01 > 2-12-FULL-65-11. The sequence continues at coordinate 5,552 of JBGPHH010000094.1, read as the reverse complement.
ATCAACTTCATTCCGCGGGACGGCGGCAACACGATCCGCGGGTCGATGTTCGCGACGGGCGCGTATGAAGGCCAACAGGCGAGCAACTTCACGCAGGACCTGCAGGATCAGGGGCTGACGCTGGTCAACAAGTACAAGCTGAACTGGGACTTCAATCCCGGTGTCGGCGGCCCGGTTCTGAAGGACAAGCTGTGGTACTACTACACGTACCGCAACAACGGCGCGTTCAACTATGCGGCCGGGATGTTCTACAACACGAACGAGTTCCTCCCCAACGTCTACACCTATTCACCCAACGCAAACCGGCCGGCGCTCAGCCAGCACGGCGACTGGTACGACAGCCAACTGCGCATGACGTGGCAGATGGACCCGAAGAACAAGTTCGCCGGCACATGGGACCAACAGTATTACTGCAAGTGCCCGAACGGGATTAGCGCAACGACGGCGCCCGAAGCGGCCAACGATAGGCGCTTCCCGACGCAGCAGTTGCTGCACGCGGAGTGGTGGTCGCCGCTCACGAGCAAGATCCTCATCGAGTTCGTGGCGCTGCACCGCACCGAGCGGTGGGGCAACATGGACCTGCGGCCGACCAGTCAGGGCGGCTCGCTCAACGTGACGGCAGCGCAATATGCGTTGTATTCGCAGATGATTGGCGTGACCCAGACCAACGGCACCGTGGGCGTGCCGAACGGCTTGGCGTTCCACGGGCCGGGGGGCAACTTCAACAACAACTGGGTGCCGAACTACACCTATCGGTATGCCGTGTCGTACATCACGGGCGCGCATGCCTTCAAGGTCGGCGGCGAGGACGCGTTCGGGTACGTGGCGAGCACCAGCTATCTGCCGTCACTCGACGCGCTGAACCGGCCGGTGCGGTATCGCATCAGTGGGTCGGGGCCGCTCAACAACGCACCGGTGTTTGATCAGGTCACGATCCAGGAACAACCGGTCACGACCAAGCAGGATGTGAACCACAACTTCGGCCTCTTCGCGCAGGACCGGTGGACGATGGACCGGCTGACACTCACCGGCGGCATCCGGTACGACTGGTTCGTGAGTTCGGTCCCCTCGCAAACGCTGGGCCCGTCGTCGATCGGCCGGCCTGGGGCGGTGTTCCCTGAAATTCCGGACGCCCAGAACATGAAGGACTGGACGCCCCGGATGGGCGCCGCCTACGACCTGCGGGGCGACGGGAAGACCGCGGTCAAGGTGAGCCTCAATAAGTACGTGGCGGGCCAGGGTGGCGGCAGCTTGACCGGCAGTGCCAGCCCCATCGGCAAGCTCACCGGCAGCAGCAGCCGCACGTGGAACGACGCGAACGGTAACGCGATCGTGGATTGCGATCTGACCAACGCGGCAAAGAACGGTGAATGCACCAACACCGGGAGCGTCTCCTTCAACACCCTCACAGTGCCGGGGGCCACGCCGGATAACCCGTCCGGGCTGACGGACTTCAACGCTCGTCGAGGCTGGGGCATTCGGAGCTACAACTGGGAGTTCTCAGCCGGCGTGCAGCGCGAGATCATGCCGCGGGTGTCCATGGACATCTCGTACTTCCGCCGCTGGTTTGGAAACTTTACGGCGACCGACAACCTGAATGTGGCGCCGTCTGATTTCCGAACCTTCAACATCGTGACGCCGCTCGACACACGGCTCCCGGGTGGCGGAGGACAGACGGTCACCGGCTTCAGCGACTTCACGAATGTGGCAGCGGCGACGGTTGCGGCAAACAACCGGACCGTGTTCACCGACGACATCGGTGCCAACCAAGTGGACCACTGGAACGGTGTTGACGTGAACATCAACGCGCGGTTCCAGAACGGCCTGCTGCTACAGGGCGGCACCAGCACGGGGCGGCATTACACCAACAACTGCGACGTGAGCGCGCTCCTGCCGGAGTCGCTCGGGAATAACCCGCAGTCGTACTGCAACCAGATGGAGCCGTTCCGGACGCAGGTCAAGGCGGTGGCCGCTTACACGCTGCCGCGCTATGCGTCGCTGCCGAGCACGATGGCCATGGTGTTCCAGAACATCCAGATCGCCGGGACGTTCCAGAGCATTCCGGGCAACGAGCTCAACGCGACCTACTCGATGACGGCGGCCGAGTTCGCCAACCCGCTGCTCTCGGACCTCGCCACCCAGACGGGCTGTCTGGACAACGGCGCGGGCGGCACCGGCCTCCCGAGGGCCGCGGGCCTGTGCAACGGCGCCACCAAGACGGTGGCGATCAATTCGCCGGTCACCGTGTACGACAATCGGCAGAACCAGCTCGACATGCGGTTGGGCAAAATACTGCGGTTTGGCCGGACGCGGACGACGGTGAACTTCGATGTCTTCAACGTGTTCAACGACAACACAGTGCTGAGCCGGAACAACTCGCTCAGCAAGACGGCGGGCAACGGCATCCTCAACGGACAGGTGCAACCCAACGGGAGTCAACTGCTGCAGGCCGACGGGCTCCCGCACACGCTGTGGGCGCCGACGAGCATCCTGCAGGCGCGGTTCTTCAAGATCAGCGCGACGTTCGACTTCTAATCACGAAGGACACGAAGGCAAGAACGACGAACACGAAGGACGACGAGAGCGGGGGGCTTCGGCCCCCCGCTCTTTCTTTTTGCGTGATCCAAGGTTCTAGAGCTTCATCATGGTTTAAGGGATAGTCCCTACTGAATAGGGGTTATTCCCTATAGACCAGCCAGCCGACGAGACGTAGCGTTCATGCGTCAGAATCGGACCCTTTCCCCATTAGCTTGGCGTTTGGGACCGCAAGCCTTTGAAGGAGGCCAGATCATGCGGGGATTTTTGAGGATTCTCGGAGTAGTCACGTGCGCCGTGCTACTCCCCACAGCGGTGTTCGCCCAGGGCGGCACCATCGCCGGCGTCGTGAAGGACACGTCTGGCGCAGTGCTGCCGGGCGTGACGGTTCAGGTCGCCAGCCCGGCGTTGATCGAAAAGGTTCGGGAAACCGTCACCGATGGGGCGGGCCTGTACCGGATCGTCGATCTGCGCCCCGGCACGTATACCGTGACGGCGACGCTGACCGGGTTCAACACGTTCAAGCGCGACGGCGTCGAGGTCTCGGGCATCGCCGTCATCGCGATTAACGCCGACATGAAGGTCGGCGCGATTGAAGAGACGGTCACGGTGAGCGGCGAGACGCCGGTGGTCGACCTCCAGAGCACAACCAAGGAACGCGTCATGTCGAAGGACGTAGTCGATGCGTTGCCGACGGGCCGAATGTACACGAGCCTTGGCGTGCTCGTCCCCGGCGTCAGTTCAACCCAGCGTGACGTGGGCGGCGCGCTCGGCGACTCGATGGGCAGCCTCACCGCCCATGGCGGCTCCGGCAACGACCAGCGCATTCTGCAGAATGGTCTGAACGTCATGACGCTGCAGACCGGCGGTGGCAACATCGGCGGGATGGTGCCGAACACGAGCGCGGCGCAGGAAGTGGCGATCGACACGTCGGCGGCGTCGGCCGAACGGGCAACCGGCGGCGTGACCGTGAACTTCATCCCCCGCGATGGTGGCAATACGATCCGCGGATCCGTCTTTGCGACGGGCGCCTTCGAGGGCCAACAGGCGAGCAACCTGACCCAGGACGTGATCAACCAGGGCATGTCACTGCGGAACAACTACAAGACGAACTGGGATTTCAATCCGGGCATTGGCGGCCCGATCGCGAAGGACACGCTGTGGTACTACTACACGTACCGCAACAACGCCGCGCAGAATTACGCCGCCAATATGTACTTCAACCAGAACCAGTACCTGCTGCCCACCAGTTACAGCACTTACCTGTACGTACCGGCCGACGGGACGAACGGGGCGACGAGGCGGCAGGCGCTCGGCGACCACGCGAACTGGTGGGACAGCCAACTGCGCCTGACGTGGCAGGCGAACCCGAAGAACAAGCTCGCGGGCACGTGGGATCAGCAGTGGAAGTGCGAGTGCGCGCGCGGCATCGGCAACACAGCCGCGGCCTCGCCGACGTCGCCCGAAAGCGGCGTCGAGTACCGCTTCCCGACGCAGCAGCTGCTGCACGGCGAGTGGTGGTCACCGCTCACGAGCAAGATCCTCATCGAAGTCGTGGCGCTGCACCGGACCGAGCGGTGGGGCAACATGCACCTGAAGCTGGCGACCGACGGCGGCTCGCAAGTGGTCTCGCCCGCGGATTTCGCGAACTTTCCGTCGCTGATTGGCGTCACGGAGACCAACGGCAACGGCCAGGTGCAGAACGGCATGGTGTTCCATGGTCCGCCCGGGGCATACAACAACACTTGGGTTCCGAATTACACGTACCGCTGGGCCGTGTCGTACATCACTGGCGCCCACGCCTTCAAGGTCGGCGGCCAGGATTCGTTTGGCTTCCGCGAGTCGAACAATTACCTCCCCACGCTTGATCCGTTCGGCCGGCCGGTGCGATATCGGATGGACAACAGTGGCCCCCTCAACAACAGCCCGGCCTTCAACCAGGTGACGATGTTCAACACCTCATGGTACGCCAGGGAGAATCAGAATCACGAATTAGGGCTGTTTGCGCAGGATCGGTGGACGATGAACCAGCTGACGCTCACCTACGGCGTGCGGTTTGATTACTACAACAGTTCCGTGCCTGCGCAGAACCTGGGGGCCTCGACGCTGGGGCGCCCTGCCGCGTCGTATGCGGAAATTACCGACACGGTGAATTGGAAGGACGTCACACCGCGGTTTGGGGCCGCCTACGATCTGAGGGGGGATGGCAAGACGGCCCTCAAGGTGAGCCTCAATAAGTACGTGGCCGGCCAGTCGCTCGGGGGATTGCCTGGGGCCGCGACCCTTGCTGGCCGGTTGACGAACTCTGCGAGCCGTACGTGGAACGATGCCAACGGTAACGCGGTCGTCGACTGCAACCTGACGCAAGTAACCGCGAATGGAGAGTGCACCAACGCTATCAGCCCGGTGAACGCCTATCAGGTCTTGGGGGGCTGTGCCGCATTAACGGCTGCCGTCAACTGCACGGTGCCGTCGGCTGATCTGGTCGACTACGCCGTACGGCAGGGCTGGAACGTGCGCAGTTACAACTGGGAGTTCTCCCTCGGCGTGCAGCACGAGATCATGCCGCGGGTGTCGGTGGACGTGTCGTACTTCCGCCGCTGGTTTGGCAACTTCACGGTTACGAATAACCCGGCTGTGGTTGGCGCCGGACCGTTTGCTGGACAAACGATTGGACCAGCTCTCTACGACAGGATCGACATCGTCACGCCGGTCGATCCGCGGCTGCCTGGCGGCGGGGGGCAACTGAACACGACCTATCTCGATCCGAAGGACGTGAACGTGGCCACGGCGCCGGCCGTCCCCCAGGTGGTGCTGACCGACAGCATCGGCGCGAATCACATTCAGCATTGGAACGGCGTGGACGTGAGCGTGAACGCGCGGCTGCAGAATGGCCTGCTCCTCCAGGGCGGGACCAGCACGGGGCGCCAGTACATCAACACCTGCGACGAGAACCTGTTGGTACCTGGCTCTCTGAACCAGACCGTTGGCGGCGCGGGCAACGTCGCGGTCCCGCT
>JBGPHH010000093.1:0-14067 GCA_041484265.1 Vicinamibacteria bacterium | reverse complement strand
AGTAGGTCCACTTCAGCACCAACAGCAGCACGCTCAGCGTCAACGTCACGGTATTCGACACAATGATCGGCAGTGAGGCAATCGCGACACCGTAGATAATCCACAGCGCCACGCCTGTGCTCTGTGCGAGGAGCATGCCCGCCGACAGGTCACCTGAGGACTTCGATCGCCACACTTTGAGCGCCTGCGGCAGGAACGCGAGCGCCGTTAGAGTCGCAGCAGCAAAGCCGAGCGCTTGCACCATGCGCGAAAGTATCGCATGGGCGTCCTACGGTGTGAACGCTTCGACGACCGCTCGGCCGGTCCACACGCGGGGCACCGACAGGCCGAGGGCGGCGGCCACGGTGACGGCCGTATCGCAGATGCTGACGGGCGACTGGAGCGTCCACCCGTGAGCGACGCCCGGTCCTTGCATGATCCAGGGGATCTCGAGCTCCTGGAGCGTCGACCCGCCATGGCCCTTGCGAATGCCGCCATGGTCAGCCGATAGCAGCACCAACGTGCGATCGCGGTCTCCGCTCTCATCGACTGCGCTCAGCAGGCGCCCCACCAGCGTGTCCGCCGCCCGCACGGCACGCCGATAGTTTCGGGAATTCCATCCCGACTGGTGGCCCGCACGATCGACCAGATCCAAGTGCACGAAGGTGAGGACTGGGTGCGCGGTGCGAATGAACGCCGACGCGCTCTCGATCGTCTTCTGTGCCGATGCGCCGTGCTCCATCGGATCAGCGACACCCGGTTCGACGAGCCGGGCGAAGTCCGGCCATTCATGAAAGATTCCGATCTTGGCGCCGGGACACTGCGCTCGAGTGACACCGAAGATCGTCGGAAACCGTGTCGTCGTGTCCATCGGAGGGATGATCGGACGCGCGGGATCCCAGTTGTTCGCAATCACGCCATGTATCTCCGGCGGCGCGCCCATGATCAAGGACGCCCAGTTCGGGGCACTGTCGGTCGGAAACACGCCTCGCGCGTGAAGCGTCGACGCGCCGTCATGCATGAGACGCGTGATGTTCTCGATACGCCCCCGCGGTAGCTGTTCCGCCCCTAAGCCGTCGACGCCGATGATGAGGACATGATCGGCCAGACCGCCGGTGCACGAGCCACGCACCGCGCCCTCCGGCGGCTCCAGCGCCGATGTCACCGCCGACCCACGCACGACGGCGCTTCCTGGCCAGGCCGTGGCCAGCAAGCCCAAGACAAGAAGAACGGCGCGACGCATGTGCGCCGCGTTGTTCACGTTTCGTGCCGGGAGCGCGCAAGAGTGAGATGCCATATTGCTGGAAATAATCGTCGGCGCGAGCTCGGCGCGCGCGATTCCGTCACTGGATTGTCCACACCGCGCCGACGCTCGAGGACATCTTTCCGGTCCCCACACGTATTCCAAACACAATTCTTATTCAGAGTCCTGACGGGTACGTCTCGGCCACCTCTCCGGCCTCCCACGCCGCGGTCCGCTCGAGTGGCTCGACGGCGCGCGTCTCGTCGAAGTGCAGGACGTAATCGAACTGCTCGGGCAGTCGCGCGTGGAAGTAGTGGCTGCGCCGCTCAGTGTCCGGCGCGTAGATGACGCCAATCGCGCGCTCGAGATGCGGTCCGGCCAGTGCCGACGCCAGATCGAGGTCGGTGCGAAGCGGCAGCAGGAAGCGCGGGATGCCGATTTCGTGGAAGATCCGCTCGTAGCTGCCGGCGAGCGCGGGTCTGACGTGCCGGCGGTGAGCAGGCCCGTCCCATTCGGCCGCCGCCGTCACTGTGCCACTGGAGGTCGTGAACCCGACGAGCACGGCCTCGGCGCCAAATCGCTCGCGCACGAGCTGCCCGACGTTCAGCTCGCCGCTCTCGCCCATTTCGGTCGCGCGCGCGTCGCCGAGGTGCGAGTTGTGCGCCCAGACCACCACGCGCGAACGCGGATGGGTCTTGTCGAGGAATTGCATGAGGTGGTGCAGCGTCTCGGTCATGTGCTGATCTCGCAGGTTCCACGACTCGACATGCCCGCCGAACATCGTGCGGTAGTACGCCTCTGCGTTCCGCACGAGCCGAGCGTTCTGCTCGGCATAGAAGAACTCGTCGGCGGCGACCCGGCCATCACGATTGGCGTACTCCGTCCTGCGGCGGTGCAGCTCGGCCAGCTCTGCCATGACCTCCCGCTCGCAGGAGGGCCCGATCCCCTGCCAGGTGGCCACGGCATAGGCCTGCATCTCATCGCCGAACTGATCGAAGCAGCCGTAGTGCGTGCGCGCTCGCTGCGCGGCCTTCGGATCCACCTTCTGGAGATACTCGAGCACCGCCTGCATGGACGCGCGAAGGCTGTAGAGGTCGAGGCCGTAGAAACCCGCGCGGGCGTCAGCCCCCTTGCTATCGTTGAACGTGCGCAGCCAGCCCAGGAAATCGAGGACGTCCGCATTGCGCCACATCCAGGTTGGGAACCGGCCAAAGCCGCCGAGTGATTCCACGGCGTCTTCGTCGCTGCCCGTGCCGCGGACGAACCGGTTCACGCGATAGGCGTCGGGCCAGTCGGCCTCGACGGCCACCGCCGCAAAGCCTTTCTCAGCGATCAAGCGTCTCGTGATGAACGCGCGTTCGCGATAGAACTCATGCGTGCCGTGCGACGCCTCGCCCAGCAGCACGATGCGCGCGTCGCCGATGCCGTCGATGAGCGCGTCGTACTGGTGGGGATCGCCAGAAAGCTTCAGCGCGCGCTGGCGCAGGATGCCGTGGGGATTGTCGTTCCGCCCGTGGGGGTGTGATTGCTGCCCAGGCCGCGAGGGAGGTTCCGGTGGCCCGTGACCCGCCGCAGCCAGCAGGCGCGCCACTTCCTCGTCGCTCGTCTGATCGAACTCCTCGTACCACAGGCCGACCGCCCTGAAGTTCTCGGGGATTGAGAGGCAAACGACGGCATCGGCGAGTCGGCCGATCGCGTCGCATGTGTCCCGCGCGCCGACTGGCACCGCCACGATGATCCGCGCCGGCGCCTGCTGCCGCAGCGCCAGAATCGCCGCGTGCATCGTCGATCCGGTCGCGAGGCCGTCGTCAATCAGAATGACCGTGCGGTCGCGGACAATCGGCGGCTGGCGGTTGCCTCGGAACAGCGCATCGCGGCGCTCCAACTCCAGGCGTTCACGCGCCGCGACCTCCCGCACAAGCGCGTACGGAATGCCGATGTCCTGGATCAGATCTTCATTGCGGACTTCGACGCCGCCGGCAGCAATGGCGCCCATCGCCAGCTCGGCGTGGCCGGGAACGCCCAGCTTGCGGACAAGGAACACGTCGAGGGGAACCGATAACTTCGACGCCACTTCGAACGCCACCGGCACGCCGCCACGAGGCAACGCCAGCACGATGACGTCAGAACGGTGGGCGTACTCGGTGAGGCGGGCGGCGAGCTGGCGTCCCGCGTCAACTCGGTTCTTGAACCTCATTCTTGCGACTCCCCAGCGGTCGTCGTCGGTTCCGCTTCACGTCGCTGCGGTGGCGCAGCACGTAGTGCTGCAGCCGCCGCTTGGCGACGTCGAACGCTTCGTGGATGACGATCTGAACGTCCTTGCGCATGCCTTCGATCTCGAGGTCCTTGGCCCACTCGCGGTCACCACGGCCTTTCGCGGGCGAATGGAGGTTCGATTCGTGACTGATGCTGATCTCGCCGCCGCGAACGGTCACCTCGATCCGCACCTGGAATCGGTTTCCGGACTGGCGATGACGGTGCGGCCGGTCGACGATGATACGGCAGTGCAGGATGTCGCGGCAAAAGGTGTCAAGCTTGGCAGCCCGCCGGCGGATATCGGTCTCTATCCACTCGGTGGGCATGAGGCCCTTGAATTCGACGTCGATGGGATGTTTTGCAGGCATATCCACAAGAGGTCGCAACGATCGTGCCGGGGAAGCTTCAAGGGATGTCGCGAATTGGGGCGTTCATCCCGGGTGTCCTCGCGAAAAATTCCGGCATCGATGAGAAAATTCCCGCCTAGATGCGCTCGAGGCGGACCGCGGTTAGCTTGTACTCGGGCGTGCCGACTGCCCCGTCGCGGTGAGGACTCGTCAGGACGTTCAGAAAGACCTCGACCGTGTGAAACGTGGCAAAGAGCTGCCCGGCGGCCATGGCGTTGCTCAATCGGACAGGCAGGACGGCGGCACCATATCGGCTCACGACGCGAACCGAGTCGGCCTCGCCCAGCGCGAGCCTTCCGGCGTCGGATGGCGAGATGTCGAGCACGTCTCCGCGACGAAGCTCAGTGTTCTTCGTGCGGCCGGTCATTGTCGCCGCATTGAACTGGTAGAGCGACCGCCCGGTCGTCAAGAGGAACGGATAGTCAGGCGTGATCGTCTCCGGACTGGGTTGGTACTCGATCGGCCGCAGTGTTGCCCGAGGTCCAATCGCGAACGAGTCGCGGTGCAGAATCTGCGTGCCCGGATGGTCCTCGGTCGGACACGGCCACTGCAGACCGCCCGAGTCGAGCCTCGCATATGTCATCCCGCGCGCGCCGTCACAGAGCGACCGCACTTCGTCCCAGATCTGTTCTGGACCCTGAAAGTCGAACCCCTGCCCTCCCATCGCACGCGCGATCTCGCAGAGGATCTGCCAATCGGGCTTCGAGCTGCCGGCCGGTCTGATCGCGGCCCGGACCCGCTGTACCCGCCGCTCGGCGTTCATGAACGTCCCATCCTTTTCGAATGATGAACATGCAGGCAGAAACACCGATCCGAACTGTCGCGCGGTTTCGGTCAGAAACAAATCCTGGACGATGACGAGATCGAGCGCGCCAAAAGCGCGGGCCGTTTCTGTCGCGTTCGCATTTGACAGCAGGATGTCGTAGCCGATCACCCAGAGGGCCTTCAGTCTCCCGGCGCTCGCGGCGTCCATCATCTCGAGCAAATGCAATCCGTGCGTGAGGGGCACCTCTGCACCCCACCGCTGCCCGAAGGCCTCTCGCCCCTCTTTGATCGGCGTCGATCCGGCAAGCGTCGCTGGCTCGCAGCCCATGTGCGCCGCGCCCTGCACGTTGTTCTGGCCCCGCAATGGGTTGACGCCCGCGCCTGGCTTGCCCAGGTTCCCGGTGAGGAGCGCGAGGTTAATCAGATTCTTCACGCCATCGGTCCCCTGGACGTGCTCGGTCAGGCCGAGGCCGTGAAAGCTCATGGCAGGTGACCCGGTGGCGTACAGCCGGGCGGCCGCGCGAATGGCTTCGGCGTCGACGCCACAGATGGGCGCGACGCGCTCGGGGGACCAGGCTTCGATGAAATGCGCGAACTCGTCGAAGCCCGACACGCGACGGTCGACAAACTCTCGATCGAAAAGCTTCTCGGTCACCACTGTGTGGGCCATCGCGTTGAGCAAGGCGATATTGGTCCCAGGCCGGATCGGCAGATGACACGCAGCGTACTCCACCAGCTCGATACGTCGCGGATCGACGACGATGAGGCGAGCGCCACGACGGGCGGCCTGCTTGATGCGGGCGCCGACAATCGGATGGTCTTCGGTGGGGTTTGCACCCCAGATGAGAATCGTGCGGGCCACCTCGATGTCGTCGAACGAATTGGTGTCGAGGCCCGCACCGAGCATGCTCTTGAGCGCCGCCCCGCTCGGCGTGTGGCACACGCGCGCGCAGCAGTCGACATTGTTCGTGCCAACGACCGCTCGCGCGAACTTCTGCGCGATGTAGTTGTCTTCGTTGGTCGCGCGGGCGCTCCCCAGCATGCCGATACTGTCGGCGCCGTGGCGTTCGATCAGCTCGCGGAGCCGGTCCGCAACGAAGGCACGTGCTTCAGTCCACGACGTGCGTCTCCACGACCCACCCTCGCGAATCATCGGCGCGGTTGCACGGTCGTCAGCCGACACGAAGTCGAAGGCGTAACGCCCCTTGACGCAGAGATGGCCCTTACTCACCGGCGCGTCGAGCACGGGCTTGACCGACACGATTCGGCCATCGCGCGTTCCCACGCTCATCTCGCACCCGACCCCGCAATAGGGACACGTCGTTCTTGTCCACTCAGACGCCGGACCGAGCGCGGACGTGGTGGCGTCTTCCAGGGCGCCGGTGGGGCAAGTATCGACGCACGCGCCGCAGCCCACGCATGAGCTCTCGCGCAGGCTCTGCCCATCGGGCTCAATGCGCGTCTCAAATCCGCGGCCCATGATCTGCCACACCCCTTGCCCCTGCAGCTCGTCGCAGATGCGGACGCAGCGGTGACAGTCGATGCACCGTGCCATGTCGACGGCGATGTAGGGGTGCGACCGGTCTTCGCGAGTCAGATCGGACGGGGCGCCGCGGAGCTCGCCTTCGAGGCCACACTCGCGGATGGCGCGATGAAAGTCTTTGTCGGGAAAGCGGTTGACGGCTTCCGCCGGGTACCGCCAAGCCATGAGCGTCAGCAGAGATCGCCGGCCAGCTTCGAGTTCTGGCGTGTGCGTCTCGATGTCCATGCCATCCTGGAGCAACGTCGTGCATGCCGGGACAAGGTGCGCCAGACCCTTTACGTGGACCAGGCACATTCGGCACACGCCGGTGGGCTTCAGCCGCTCATCATGGCAGAGGGTCGGCAGGCGGATGCCAGACATCTGAAGGACTTCAAGGACTGACGCGCCCTCGGGGCAGTCATGGTCTGTTCCGTTAATCAGGACATGGAGCATCGGCGTATGAGCAAGGTCCTTGCAAGAGCTAAGCTCTAGCAATGTTCGCCGCCGGAAATCCGGCACATATGACTACGCGCTGGCCCACCATCACCAAAGATCCGACGAACTCGACGGTCGTCCCGAATCTCGTCGACTACGACCGCGTCTGCGGCGAGTTCTCCTGGTCGCAGGCCCAAGCCGCCCTGGACGGTCTTCCCGGCGGAGCCGGCCTCAATATCGCACACGAGGCGGTCGATCGCCATGCGGCCGGCGCCACACGCCATCGCGTCGCCCTGCGCTGGCTGTCGAAAGAGGGTGCCCAGCGCAACTATACCTACGGGGATCTGCTCGATCAGACAAACCGCTTCGCCAACGTCCTGACGCGGCTCGGCGTCGGGAAGAATGATCCGGTCGCGGTACTTGCCGGCCGCATCCCCGAGCTCTACATCGCCGCGCTCGGCACGCTGAAAAATCGCAGCGTCTTCACGCCCCTTTTCTCCGCCTTCGGGCCAGAGCCGATCGAAGCGCGCATCAACATCGCTCGCGCGAGAGTGCTCGTCACGACCGACGCTCTCTATATGAAGAAAATCGAGAGCCTGCGCCGCTCGCTGCCAAGCCTGGAGCACGTGCTCCTCATCGGCGAACCCGGGTCAGTGAAGAATCTGCCTGGCACGCGCGATCTTCGTGCCTTGCTCTCGCAGGCCGACAACCGCTTTACGATCGCGCCGACCGATCCTGAAGATATCGCGCTCCTGCATTTCACCAGCGGCACGACCGGCAAGCCGAAGGGCGCCATCCACGTGCACCAGGCCGTCGTCGCCCATCATGCGACGGCGCGATTCGCGCTCGACTTCCATCCTGACGATGTGTTCTGGTGCACCGCCGATCCCGGCTGGGTCACCGGCACGTCGTACGGCATCATCGCGCCGCTCACCCACGGCTTGACCAGCATCGTCGACGAAGCGGATTTTGACGCCGAACGCTGGTACGGCATCCTTCGCGCCGAGCGCGTGACAGTCTGGTACACGGCCCCGACGGCGATTCGGATGATGATGAGGGTGGGGCTGGAGGCGGCAAAGAAATTCGATCTGCCCGCGCTGCGGGTGCTCTCGAGCGTCGGCGAGCCGCTCAATCCTGAAGCGGTCGTGTGGGGTGTCGAAGCGTTCGGCGGGCCGTTTCACGACAACTGGTGGCAGACGGAAACCGGCGGCATCATGATCGCGAACTATCCCGCCATGGACATCAGGCCCGGCTCGATGGGCCGGCCACTCCCCGGCGTCGATGCGGCCATCGTGCGGCGAACGAGTGACACATCAGTCGAAGTTGTCGAGGCACCCGATACTGAGGGTGAGCTGGCGCTCCGCCCGGGCTGGCCGTCGATGTTTCGTGGTTACCTCTCGGACGAAGAACGCTACCGCAAATGTTTTGTCGGCGGCTACTATCTCACTGGCGATCTTGCGAGACGCGATCGAGACGGCTACTACTGGTTCATCGGCCGCGCCGACGATGTGATTAAGTCGTCGGGGCATTTGATCGGTCCGTTCGAAGTCGAGAGCGTGCTCCTGGAGCATCCGGCGGTTGCGGAAGCTGGAGTCATCGGCAAGCCCGATCCGGTGGCGCTCGAGATCGTCAAAGCCTTCGTCGCGCTCAAACCCGGGCACGAGCCGACCGACGCGCTGCGGCGTGAGCTCCTTGGGTTTGCTCGCGTACGGCTTGGCGCGGCGGTGGCGCCAAAGGAAATTGAATTCCGCCCGACCATTCCGAAGAACCGCGCGGGCAAGATCATGCGCCGGTTGCTCAAAGCGCGCGAGCTGGGGCTGCCGGAAGGCGACACCTCAACACTGGAGGCCTCATGACAGACCCGAAGGTCCGGCTTCAGCCGGACCAGCACCGGACGCGGCTGCTCCACGAGATGATCCGCATCCGCCGTTTCGAGGAGAAGTGCGCCGAGCTGTACAGCACGGGCAAGATTCGCGGGTTCCTCCATCTCTACATCGGCGAGGAGGCCGTGGCCGTTGGTGCCCTGCAGGCGCTTTCTCCAGAGGACGCCGTCGTGGCCACCTACCGCGAACACGGTCACGCGCTGGCCCGAGGCATCTCGATGAACGCGCTGATGGCTGAGATGTACGGCAAGCACGAGGGCTGCAGCCACGGTCGCGGCGGCTCGATGCATGTGTTCGACGCGAAGACCCACTTCTACGGTGGCAATGCCATCGTCGGTGGCGGGCTTCCGCTTGCCGTCGGCCTGGCGCTCGCCGACGCGATGCAGCGCCGGCCGCACGTCACGGCATGCTTCTTCGGCGACGGCGCGGTCGCCGAGGGGGAATTCCACGAGTCGATGAACCTCGCCGCCCTCTGGAAGCTGCCGGTCCTGTTTCTGTGCGAAAACAATCTCTATGCGATGGGGACGCGCATCGAGCGGGCACAGGCGCAGGTCGACCTGCGCGCCAAGGCGCAGAGCTATCTCGTCGCGGCCGAGGCGGTCGACGGCATGGACGTGACGGCCGTCGAAGCGGCAACCAGGCGCGCCGCTGAAGGCATTCGACGCGGCGAGGGACCGAAGTTCGTCGAATATCGCACGTACCGCTTCAGGGCGCATTCGATGTTCGACGCCGAGCTCTATCGAGACAAGGCCGAGGTCGAGGCGTGGAAGGTGCGCGATCCGATCACGACGTTCAGCGCCACGCTCAAATCGGGCCAAGCCACTGAGGTCCTCGTCAAGGCCATCGAGGACGCCGTAGCCGAAGAAATCGCCGAAGCCGTGGCCTTTGCCGAAGCCGGCACGTGGGAGCCAGTCGAGCACTTGCTCAATGACGTGTACACACCCGCGCGCGATGCCCATTTGAACCCTGCGGTTGGGGCGAAATGATCACCACGACATACCGTGATGCGATACGCGCAGCGATCAGGGAAGCGCTGACCAAGGATCCGCGCGTGTTCCTGATGGGAGAAGACGTCGGCCGATACGGTGGCTCCTACGCCGTCAGCAAGGGTCTGCTCGCCGAATTCGGTCCCGATCGGATCCGCGACACGCCGCTTTCCGAATCAACCTTCGTCGGCGCCGGGATCGGTGCGGCCCTCGGCGGCATGCGGCCCATCGTCGAAGTGATGACGGTCAACTTCAGCCTGCTCGCCCTCGATCAGATCGTCAACAACGCCGCGACGATCCGCCATATGTCCGGCGGCCAGTTCAGTATTCCGCTGGTGATTCGGATGGCCACCGGCGCCGGCCGGCAGCTCGCCGCGCAGCACGCGCACAGCCTCGAAGGCTGGTACGCCCACATTCCCGGCATTCGGATCGTCGCACCCGCGACGGTCGAAGATGCACGCGGCATGCTGTGGACGGCGCTCGAAGATCCGGACCCGGTCCTCATCTTCGAGCACCAAACGCTCTACAACATGGAAGGATCGCTCGCAGACAACGCTGGCGCCGTCGATCTCGACAAGGCAGCGGTCCGGCGGCCTGGCAAGGACGTGAGTCTCATCACCTACGGCGGCACGCTTGGCAAGACGCTGCAGGCGGCCGAGGCGCTCGCCCGCGACGGCATCGACGCGGAGGTGATCGACTTGCGCACGCTACGGCCGCTCGATATGCCGACGCTCGCCGCTTCCGTGAAGAAGACCCGCCGCGTCGTCATCGTGGACGAAGGGTGGCGCAGCGGCAGTCTTTCCGCAGAGATCAGCGCACGTCTGGCCGAAAGCCACTTCTACGATCTCGACGCGCCGATTGCCCGCGTGTGCAGCGCCGAGGTGCCCATCCCCTACCCGAAGCATCTTGAGGATGCAGCCGTGCCTCAGCCCCCGGCCATCATCGCGGCAGCCCGTGAGGCAATGGGACGCCGTGGGTGAGTTTCGGATGCCGTCGCTCGGGGCTGACATGGAGGCCGGCACGCTGGTCAAATGGCTGAAGAAGGCCGGCGACACCGTCAAGCACGGCGACATCATCGCCGTGGTCGACACCGACAAAGGCGCGATCGAGATCGAAGTGTTCGAGGACGGCGTGATCGACAAGCTGCAGGTTGATGTTGGTCAGAAGGTGCCGGTGGGCACCGTGCTCGCCGTGATTGGTGGGGCGTCGTCGCCTGCCGTGCCGTCCCCGCCACCGGTCTCGGCCGCGCGCGAGCAGCCAGCCCGGACGCTCGCATCTCCAGCGGCGCGAAAACTGGCGGCCGATCGCGGCGTCGATCTCGCCTTGCTGCGAGGTACGGGGCCGCAAGGAGCGATCACCCACGAAGACGTCGAGCGGGCTGCCGGAGCCACAGCCCAGACCACGGCCACGGCTCCTGCTCGACAGGGCGTCGACCGCGCGACGGCCATGCGCACTGCCGTCGCCGCGGCGATGGCCAAGTCGAAGCGTGAGATCCCTCACTACTACCTGTCCTCGACGATCGATATGGGGGCCGCGCTGGCATGGCTGAACACTGAGAACGAAAAGCGGGCGATGCCGGAGCGGCTGCTGCCGGTCGTTCTGCTCATCAAGGCGGTCGCCGTGGCGTTGCACGAGGTGCCGGAGCTCAACGGGTTCTGGACCAACGGCGCCCTTCAACAAAGCTCTGCGATGCATGTGGGCTGCGCGATCTCGCTTCGAGGCGGCGGCCTGATCGCCCCTGGGATCCACGATGCCGATCGAAAGGATCTCACCACGTTGATGCGCGACCTTCGGGATCTGACCGCGCGGGCTCGCACCGGCTCGCTGAGGAGCTCGGAACTCGCCGATTCGACCATTACGATCACCAACCTCGGCGAGCGAGGTGTCGACTCGACATTTGGCATCATCTACCCGCCGCAGGTTGCGCTTGTCGCGTTCGGCAGAATTGCGGAACGGCCCTGGGTGACCTCCGGCAAAATCGAGGTGCGGTCGCTCTTGACGGCCACGCTCTCGGCCGATCATCGCGCCAGCGACGGCCACCGCGGCGGCCTGTTTCTCGACGCCATCAGCCGACTGCTGCAGACGCCGGAGACATTGTGACAGCCGACGACATCAAGAAGGCCATCGTCGCCGCCCTCACCAGCGTGGCGCCGGAAATCGACCCCGCATCGATTCGGCCCGGCGTCAACTTCCGCGACCAGCTCGATCTCGACTCGATGGATTTTCTCAACTTCGTGCTCGCCCTGCACGACCGCTTGGGCGTCGATATTCCCGAGCGCGACTATCCACAGCTCTCCACGTTCGACGGCGCCCTCGCCTATCTAACGCGAGTCGCGAAATAAAGACATCAGTCTGATCGCCTGCCCGACGAGCGCTGTGAGGGACGACAGCGCCAGCACCACGCCCCACTCGCGCATGCCGAGGTGCACGACGCGAAGCAGCCTCGCCAGCGGTGCGAACTCGGTGGGACCAACCTGAAGGGCGACTGAGACGACGACGGCCCCGATCGCGTAGGGGTTGGCCATTGCACGAGCGGGAGTGAGGACGGTCCGGCCGCTGCGCGCATTTCCCAAATGAAAGATCTGCGCCAAGGCGAGGGTCATGAAGGTCATGGTGGTGGCCTGCGTCGGCGCGTAACTCAGCGACCACACGAACACGGCCAGTGTCGACGCGCTGATGAGGCCGCCATACAACGCGACCTCTGACAGAAACGCGCGCGACAGGATCGCCTCCTGGGGATTACGCGGCGGACGCCGCATCACGTCGGGATCGCCAGGCTCAACAGCGAGCGCGAGCGCCGGCAGCGTGTCGGTCACGATATTGAGCCACAAAATCTGGAGCGGCAACAGCGGCGCCGGAAGATTGGCCACTCCCGCGAGAAGGAGCACCAGGATCTCGGCGAGATTGCAGCTGAAGAGATAGAAGACGAATTTGCGGATGTTGTCAAAGATGACGCGACCCTCTTCGACGGCCGCCGCGATGGTCTCGAACCGGTCGTCCTGCAGGACGATGTCGGCCGCCTCTTTGGCCACATCAGTGCCTCGGACGCCCATCGCGACGCCGATGTCAGCTTTCTTCAACGCCGCCGCGTCGTTGACGCCGTCACCGAGCATCGCCACGATGTCGCCTCGCATCTGAAGCGCGTCGACGATGGCCAGCTTGTCCTCAGGCGTCGCCCGGCTGAACGCGCCCGCGCGCGAAAAGCGAGCGTGGAGGTCGGAGGTGGCCAGGCCTTTCAGCTCTCGTCCGTCAACAACCTGATCGTCTGACGAGAGCAGACCGAGCTCGCGGCCGACGGCTTCGGCCGTCAGGCGCTGGTCGCCTGTAATCATCACCGTCCGGAGGCCGGCCTCACGTAGCCGCCCGATCGTGGCCTTGACGCCCGGGGCAGGGGGATCCATGAACCCAAGAAAGCCGGCGAACGTCAGGCGCTCCAGCGCCGACGCCTCTGTACCCGTCACGGGCCCGCTCGCAACCGCCAGTACGCGCAGACCCTCGCGCGCGAGCGCGTGGTTCACCTCCACGAGCCGCGTGCGCCCGCCCTCATCGAGCGGCTGCTCACCACGATTCGTCAGCTCGCGGTCGCTCAGGCCGATGAGACGACCGGGCGACCCTTTGACGTACGCGATCCTCTCGCCGTTGACCTCGTCCACGATCGCCATCAGTTTCCGTTCGCTCGAAAAAGGGACGAGCCCCACCGTGCGCCGCGTCGCCGCGAGCGCCGCAGGATCAATGTCGAACCGAGCGGCGGCACGCAGGATGGCCGCGTCTACGGGGTCGCGACCAGCGCCGCCGTGGGCGCCGTCGGCGTGCGCGGCCTGCGGACGGCTGGCGAGCGCGGCCAGCTCCAGAGCCTTTCGCAGGCCCGCGGTGTCGGGTCGCGCCTTCTTTCCTTCGTCGGAAAGGTCGAACTCTGTCCCTGCGGTCCAGACGCGAACGACGGTCATGTCGCCCGAGGTGAGTGTCCGGGTCTTGTCGGTGCAGATGACCGTCGCCGATCCGAGCGCTTCGACCGACGCCAAGCGCCGTACGAGCGCGTGCCGCTTCGCCATGCGGTGCAGCCCGACGGCGAGTGCAATCGTCGCGACGGCCGGCAGCGCCTCCGGAACAGCGGCCACGGCCAGGGCGATGCCCGTTTCGACGACCAGACCGAGCGACCCGCCATGAAGCGCTTCGAGAGCGGCAACCAGGCCGGCCACGCCAAGCGCCAGCCAGACGAGGCGCCGGCCGAGTGCATCGAGCCGCCGCTCGAGAGGCGTGCGCTCTTCTCGCACGCCCGCGACCAGCGTGCCGATTCGTCCGAGCTCAGTCGTCGCGCCTGTGGCCGCCACGACCGCGCGGCCCGTGCCCGACGCGACCGTCGTGCCCGTGTAGATCATGTTGGTGCGGTCGGCGAGTGGCGTGTCTGCCGGGAGCGTTCGGTCGGCCTGCTTGGTGACGGGCAGCGACTCGCCGGTGAGCGCGGCCTCGCTCGTGCGGAATTCCGCTGCACTCACCAGGCGGCCGTCGGCCGGCACCGCCTGGCCTGCCACGAGATCGATGATGTCGCCCGGGACGAGCTCAGATGCGTCGATGACCCGCGGGTGTCCGT
>JBGPHH010000092.1:0-14194 GCA_041484265.1 Vicinamibacteria bacterium | reverse complement strand
TGACGTCCCCGGAGAGCGCGGACTCAAGTCGTGCAGCCTATGCCGCACTCGTGCGCGAAGCGGCGACGGGCGATCGCGATGCGATGGAGCGGCTTCTGATGCGCGCGCAGGAGGTCGCATATCGCTTCAGCCTGCTGGTGTGTGGCCACCCGGAAGATGCCGAGGACGTGATGCAGGATGCCCTGCTGAAGACCTACCAGCGGGTGGCGGGGATCGAGGAGCCGGAGGCGTTTCGCACGTGGCTGTACTCGACGGTTCGCAACGCATGCTTGATGAAACGGCGGCGGCGCGTCGGGGAACCGGCGCAGTTCGTGTCGCTCGATCAAGGCAGCGCCGGCCGTGACGGGATGACGAGTGCCGTCGAGGTGGCCGATCCGGGCCGGCCGGCGGACCAACAGTTGATCGATAGTTCGAACGGCGGGCGCCTGCGTGGCGCACTGCAGAAGCTTCCGCCGTTGTACCGAATGATCGTGGTGATGCGGGAGATGGAGGGGCTGTCAACGAAAGAGGTTGCAGCCGTCACCGGGTTGTCCGAGGCCAACGTGAAGACTCGTCTCCATCGCGCGCGCGTGATGCTGCGCCGGCATCTGGAGGGCGCATGACCGAATCGTCGAGCGTCAACTGCAAGGAAATCCTGGCAGGCATTTCGGCCTATCTGGATGGCGACCTCGACGCGACTGCATGCGAAGCAATCGAGCGGCATTGTCAGAACTGTCCTCAGTGCGCGGAGGTCGTGCAGGGATTGCGCGAGACCGTTGGTTTGTGTCGTCAGGCGGCGTCGGTGCCCTTACCCGAGTCTGTGCGACAGCGCGCGAGGGACAGCGTGCGGCAGTTGCTCGACCGAGACGAGCCGAAACGCTGACCTCTACATAGGGTCCACTCTGCGGAGGCGGAGGGCGTTGCCAATCACCGACAACGAGCTGAAGCTCATGGCGGCTGCGGCAATGATGGGGCTGAGCAGAAGGCCGAACGCTGGATAGAGCACGCCCGCGGCGATCGGTACGCCGGCCGTGTTGTAGACGAACGCAAAAAATAGATTCTGCTTGATGTTGCGCATCGTCTGTCGAGAGAGCCCTCGCGCCCGCGCGATGCCACGGAGGTCGCCTTTCACGAGTGTCACGCCCGCGCTTTCCATCGCGACATCGGTGCCGGTGCCCATCGCGATGCCCACTTGCGCCTGGGCGAGTGCCGGTGCGTCGTTGATGCCGTCGCCCGCCATCGCGACGACCCGTCCCTCGGCCTGGAGGCGCTTCACCTTTTCGGCCTTCTGATCCGGCAGCACCTCGGCCATCACCTCGTCGATGCCGAGTTTCCGTGCCACCGCCTGGGCCGTCGTCTGACTGTCGCCCGTCAGCATCACCAACCGAACGCCGTCCTTGTGCAGTGCCTCGATCGCGTCGGGCGTGCTCTCTTTGATGGGATCGGCCACGCCCACGAGGCCTGCGGCCCTCCCGTCAATCGCGACGAACATCACCGTCTGCGCGTCCGCGCGGAGCTCCTCGGCGCGTTCGACGAGCGGTCGCGCGTCGATGCCGAGGCTGTCGAGCAGCGCTCTGTTCCCGAGCGCCACGTCGTGGCCGTCGACGCGACCTTTCACGCCTTGACCCGTGATCGATTCGAACCGCTCGGTGTTGGTCAACGCGAGGCCTCTAGCCTCGGCGCCTTTGACGATGGCGGCCGCTAGCGGGTGCTCGCTCCCGCGCTCGAGGCTGGCCGCCAGGCGAAGCAGTTCACCCTCTTTGACGCCCGGCGCCGGCGTGACACTCATCAGTTTCGGTTTCCCTTCCGTGAGCGTCCCCGTCTTGTCGACCACGAGCGTGTCTACCTTTCGCAGGATCTCGATCGCTTCCGCATTCCGGAAGAGCACACCCATCGTCGCGCCTTTGCCGGTCGCGACCATGATCGACATCGGCGTGGCGAGCCCGAGCGCACAAGGACAAGCGATGATGAGGACCGCGACGGCGTTGATGAGCGCGTGCGCCATCCGAGGCTCCGGCCCGACGAGCGCCCAGACCACGAAGGTGACGACGGCGATGAGGACCACGGTCGGCACGAAATAGCCGGAGACGACGTCGGCAAGTTTTTGAATCGGTGCGCGGCTCCGCTGCGCCTCGGCCACCATCGCCACGATGCGTGCGAGCAGGGTCTCGGCGCCGACTTTCTCCGCGCGGATCACCAAGCCGCCGGTGCCGTTCATCGTCGCGCCGACCACGCGATCGCCCGGCTGTTTCTCCACCGGAATGGGCTCGCCGGTGATCATGGACTCGTCCACGGTGCTGTGTCCGTCGAGGACCACGCCATCGACCGGCACTTTTTCGCCTGGCCGTACGCGCAGCCGGTCGCCGACCTGGACGGCGTCGAGTGGCACGTCGTCCTCTCGGCCATCGTTCTGAAGACGCCGCGCCGTTTTCGGCGTCAGGCCCAGCAGCTTCCTGATCGCGCCGCTCGTCTGGCTCCGCGCGCGCAGCTCGAGCACCTGGCCGAGCAGGATGAGCGTCGTGATAACGGCGGCGGCCTCGAAATAAACGGCGACCTTACCTTCCGCGCGGAACGAGTCTGGAAAGATCCCGGGAAAAAGCGTCGCGACGAGGCTGTAGACGTACGCCACGCTCACGCCCAGTCCGATGAGCGTAAACATGTTCAAGCTGCGGTAAACGATGGACTGGACGGCCCGTTCGTAGAAGGGCCACGCCGCCCAGATGCATACCGGTGTGGCGAGCGCGAGCTCGAGGAGCGACCGCGTTCGCATCGACATCAAGGACAGCGACTGGGCCGCCGGCAGCATGTCGCTCATCACGGAGATGAGGAGGGGTGCGGTGAGGGCTGTGGCGAGCCAGAACCGGCGCGTCATCTCCCGGAGTTCGGGGTTTTCCTCCTCGGCCGCGCTCGTTACCGTGCGGGGCTCGAGCGCCATCCCGCAGATGGGGCACGTGCCCGGCCCGTCACGGACGATCTCGGGGTGCATCGGGCAGGTGTAGGTCCCCCCGGCCGCCAGCTTCGCCGCCTGTGGTTTACGAACGACAACGACTGGCTGAGCGGCGGCGCGGGGTTCTTCCAAGTACCGCTCGGGGTTGTCGCGGAACTTCGCCAGGCAGCCCGCGCAGCAAAACAGATACGTCTCGCCCGCGTGCTCGAACCGGTGAGGACTGTCCGGCTTGACGCTCATCCCACATACCGGGTCTCTTTTCGTCGTCGACGATGGGGCCATGGGCAGATGGATGCCGGCCCCGTGATGTTCGTGCGCCATGTTCATCATTGTCCCGTACGACGTCCCCCTCAGAAGAGCCGAACTCGTTCGGCGAGGATGTCGCCTCGCAATTCAGAGAGGCGTTCAATCTCGGCCCGTACGATTGCTGTCGCGGCCTCTTTCAGCCCTCTCGCGCCTGCATCAACGTCACACGTCAGACCAATATCCACAACCTGCGGATCGGATATGGCACGGCCGATTTCGCTGACGAGGACACATTCAGCATTTCTCACGTCGGGAACGTCCGCGGCGAGCGCTCCCGCGATCCGGCCGGCCAGCAGGTTGTAGATTTTGCCGACGTGGCTGACCGGATTCTTGCCGGCCGCCGCCTCGAGCGTCATGGCGCGATAGGGCGTGATGAGCCCGCATGTCCGGTTCCCACGGCCGACTTCGCCGTCATCACCCGATTCAGCTGACGTGCCTGTCACGGTCAGGAAGACGGCCCCCTTCTCCAAATCGTCCGCGGCGTTGACGACGGCGTCGACCTCGAGTCGCGTGACCCGTCGGGACGCTTCAAGCGCGAGGTCGCGTGCTGCTGCTTTCTTGCCGCAGTAGTCGTCCAGATCTCGAATGAAACCGCTCACGAATGCACAGCCGATCGTAAGGTTGATTCGGTCGTTGCGGCGGACGCCCATCACCTTGATGTCCTCGCCGATGTCAGGCCTGAGACGCTTTGTTTCCGGGTCGTTCAGGCTTCGCTCGACCTCCAAGACAACACGTTCGAGGTCGGTCAGGGGCGCGAAGCCGGCGCCGCAAGAGGTGTCATTGGCCAGAGGCGCGGCGCCAGCAGCATTGAATAGACGCGTCAAATCTGTGGACCCTGGGTGAAGGCGCGACGCGATGCGTACGTCGCGATCGACGTTCAACCCTCGCAGGTTCCTGCGGAGCCAGCCGCGACAGGCCTCGACCGCGATATCGTGTACAGGAATGTGCACACCGGCGTGCATGTCAGTCGCTCGGCCGGCGAGGTAGATCTCGATAGGCTGCAGAAGCTCGCCGCCGCCAAACGACGCATGGGCCGTGCGGCCAACGAGGAGCACTTTGTCGGCCGCGCATCGGGGCATTGGCTGATCTGGCCCACAGGAGAGATGCGAAAAAACCACCGAGCCGCCGAAAAGTCCGCAGCGGAAAGGCTGGGGGCTCGGCGCCAACCGGTGGCCATTCGCAGAATTCCGATGGCGAGCATCTTGCCCACTAGACGCCTGTCGGGGAGGGAACCACCATGACCAACGCTCGGAAATACACCGAACTCGCCGGCTGCTCTTCGGCGGATTCTTCTACATCATGCGGTACGGCACATCGAGCGACGTAATGAGAGAGGAGCGGGATGAATGGACATCTTTCTTGTCGCGCTTCAGATCTCATTCTTTGCGCCGGTGTTGATCCGCGCTGCGGGAAACACGGGCGGCGCCGCCGAGAAGACCGGCATCTTGACCGAGATTGCGGCCAGCGCCCGACGGCCGGTCATGGTGCTTCATGGAATCGGGCTCCTGCTTGTGTGGGCGGGTGTCATGTTCGCCCTCATGGAAGGCAGAGTCTCGAGGATGGTGACGGTGCGCGGCACGCTCGGCGCCGTGCTGCTTTTGTGTGCAGCGCTACTCATGACATGGTCGATCGTGGCGCTCCGGTCGTGGCGTCTGCTTCCGATTGTCGATCCCGGACATGAGCTCTGTATGACGGGCCCATATGGAGTCGTCCGCCATCCGATGTACCTCGCTCTCGATCTTCTTGGATTGGGATCGGCTGTCTGGGTTGGAACGGCCCTTGTCGCGGTGGCGGCCACCCTCCTCGTCGTGGGCGGAGACCTGCGAGCTCGCCGTGAGGAGAAGGCTCTCGTCGAAGTCTTCGGCGACCGATACCGCGGCTATATGATGCGGGTCGGACGAACCATTCCGTTTCTCTACTGAGGGCTGGTGTGATGTCAGAAGACGGTCTGCCAGGCCAACGCGCTTCTCGGTCCAAGGCGGTCGCGCGGGATCCCCGCACTGGCCTCCAAATACGAATTGGCGTAATGGGATCTGCTGGAGCGTGTCCAGGACTTCCGCACGATTGCCCCTGTCATCCGGAGAGGCTGAAGAAGTCGCTCGGCAGCCCTACTTTCTGAGGTCGGTCAACCGGCGACGGTCAAGGCCACTCGAACTTCAATGTGGCCATCGTCCGAACCCCAGTCACCGTCACAACAAACGAATCTGGAATCCGCGCGAGCGCGAACGTCACCGAGCCGCTGGCGTGATGCCCCGCGAGCGGCGTGGCGCTGACAGGCCGATAGGTCTTTCCTTCCGCGTTCAGCGCCAAGGCGTTCGCCAGATTCAGCTCGGCAAGGTCGCCGCTGTGTGTGGTGGCACGGACGCTGATCTTCAGTGTGCCATCCGCCAACACCTGAGGGGTCAGCTCCAACGCAACTTCTCCCTCGTTGCTCCGCGTCTGATAGCTCCTGGGAGCAGACGTGCTGCTTCCACCTCCGCTGGAGCGGCACGAGAAAGCCATGACGGCGGCCGCCACAGTCAGGACAAGTGCGAAGCCCTTCATCTCACACACTCCTCTAAGACTGTTGAGTCACGGCGACGATGACGGCCACGACGAAGACGGCCGCCGAGACGAGGATCACTGGTAGCAACGCGCGGTCGACGGGCCAACCGACGCTCAGCGAGAGGAGGGACTGCCGTTCCGGAAAGAGGCCGTGCCTACGAAGCATGCCGAGTACGTAGACGAGGCCGATGACATTGGACAGTAGACCGAGGAGGAGAAACGTCGTCTGATACTGCACTAGGAACAGCGAGGCGCCAGCCAGTCCAATCAAAGGAAGTACATCGGTCAGATGGTGGGCGCAGCAGGCGACCATCGAAACGGTGGTCGTGCCGCCCGAGGCAACGACGCCGTGGGCATGCGCGAGATGCTTCCCACGCGTCGCCTCGCGCCAGTACGCGAACAGGCCGACCTGCGCCGCAAAGCCGAGGACGAGCGGCGTCATCCAATACCAGAGGCGCTCAAAGTCGGCGATGGCGTGCTCAAGTGAATTCGCGAACGCGAGGACGCTGACATACACGATCAGAAGAGCCGTGCCGCCGCCGAAGCCCCAAGCCAAGGCGTGCTTGCGAAGCTCATCGTGCACGGCCCATCCGATCCGGCCAGCACTCGAGACATCGCTCATAACGACTCAGCCTTCAGCCAAGCGACGCGATGACGCGACGGAGCCGCTCGTCGGCTTCGTCAACGACTGGCGTCAGCTTGGGGTTACTGACGATCGCGAACATCGCTCGTGGGTCCGCAATCGACACAACGACTCCGCCTTCGGGCGCCGCTTGCACGACGACGTTGCACGGAAGGAGCAGTCCAATCTGGGGGTCAACGGTAAGCGCCCTGTGGGCAAGCGTCGGGTTGCACGCGCCCAGGATGATGTACGGACGAAAGTCGGCGTTGAGTTTCTTCTTGAGGGTATCCCTCACGTCGATTTGTGTCAGGACACCGAAGCCTTCGTTCTTAAGTGCCGTCGTGACCTTTTCGACCGCCTCCTGCACTGTTGCGTGTTCGAGACGTCGTTCAAATCCATACGACACAGAGGCAGTGGGCGTCATTTGTTGTCCTCCAGCGCCTGCGTCAAGGGCGCAGGCTCACTCGTCAGTCACACTGCGCGCCGGACCACAAACGGCCGGCGATACAACACATAGGTGAAGCGACCGTGCAGCCACGCGTCGCCCTTGGCTTCGTCGTGGTGGGCATCGAGCGATTCGTCGAGCACGTGAGCGTAGTTGCCGCCGAGCCGCACGACCTCCTGCTCGAGCCGCTTTCGGGTGTGCGCCATCAGGTCCTCGTGGCAGCGGATCCACAGTTCGTCACCATGGGCGAGCGTGCCCGGAACCCGCAGGCTTGTCGCCTCGACGACATGCTCGCCCATGATCTCGGCGTCGATCGGCGGCAAGTCGCGGTGCCAGTAAATGACCTGCGGACTATCGGCCATTACCTTGTCCCGGCGCCGACATCATGTGTTCCATCATGCGGCCCTGCATCATCATCATCTGGTTGCCCATTTGAGACCGTTGCGCAGCCAGTTCCTTGACGACCGCAGCGATAGCATCGACCTTCTCGGTTCCGCGGGCGGCGTCCATCTTGGCGACGAGATCATCCAGCTTCTTGTTCATGGCCGTCATGTTGGCCATCATCTGCTGGCGGTCGGCCATCATGGTGTTCGCCTGGTCCTGGTTCGACATCATGCCGGGGCCCATCGCCTGGCCTCGCGCGGTGTTCGGTTGTGGCGGCGGCTGTTGCTGGACTGCCGCGCTCGTCTGCGTGAGCGCGAATGCGGCGGCAATCACGAGCATCAGTACGAATATGAAGTGACGGGTCCGAGTATTGCGTGAATGTGCTTTCAACATGGCATTGTTCCTCTCTGGGGTGCTTCGTTCCACCGCTGTGCAGACTCCTCGAGAACATCTCGTGCGTCGGGAGAGAGCTTCGGGCCAGCCCCTCCACCGCTGGCCAGAAATTCGACAATTCTGAAAAAGCGGAGTCCACCGAATGCAGCCTTCATGATGAACTCCGCGTTCTCTTCTCTTATCTCAAGGGGGATGTCTTGAACGTTGCCGAATGCCATGATCCGGCCCGACTGCGGGTCGGCGTAGCCGTGGGCTGCCGCGCAAGAGTAGTAGCGACCGCCCAGATTCACCCGGCCGGCATTCCCCCCCAGAGACTCGTTTCGGAGGAGTCGGATCATCGAGCCGTTCATCTGAGAAAGATTGTGGAGAACTGCGGCGTCATGGGTGACGGCCCGGTCCACGATCGTCACGCGTTTCTCAGGCGCCTCCAGTAGGCCGTGCGGCTCAAACATGCCCGGAAAAATTGCACGAACCAGGCCAGCCCGAAGGCTTTGCCGAGGCGCATTTTCCGAGTGTTTCGTGCCCGCGTTAACAGAGCACGGGAAGAACAGGGGGGACTATTCCGCGAGGCTGCGGGATAGTCCGCGGGCATCCGGTCAGGCGCCCAGATGAAGCCGAACTTTCACAGGCAATGCGACTCTTCAGACTGGCACATCGATTGCCCCTGAGGAGGCAGTTCATGGCTGAAGGGGAGGTCCACCATGTCTGACGAACGAACACATCACGTTACGCTCAATCTTGCCCACGACTACGAGTTTGTGGCCGATTTCAACGACATCCCCGACGCGCCGTCGATCTTCTTCGACGAGCCGCAACCGCTCGGTCATAACAGCGCCCCCAATGCAGCCGCCGTGCTCGGCGCCGCCGTTGGCAACTGTCTGTCTGCCAGCCTCGCGTTCTGCCTCAGGAAGGCGCATGTACCGGTCGAAGGCCTTACGGCCCGGGTGACGACGCGCACCGCCCGGAACGAGAGAGGCCGGTTTCGGGTGACGGGCATCGAAGTCGAGCTGGTTCCCGAGGTCGCGGGAACAGACTCGGCTGGTCTTCGCCGGTGCGAACAGCTTTTCGAGGACTTCTGCATGGTGACCGAGAGTGTCCGCCACGGAATTCCAGTCAGCGTGTCGGTCAAGCATGCTGAGGGAGTGGGCGAGCCTGCGGTCGCATCGGTCGGCGCTACCGAAGACCAGTGCTAAGCTCTCTGCCGGTGAAGCTCTGGAGGGACACGAATGCACTGATTGTCCTCCTGAGCCTCGCCGGCATTCTCGTTCATCTCGTCCTGCGTTACGTTGTCCCAGGCGGCTCACTCGGCCGAGCCGCGAACCTGCCTCTGCTCATCGTTCTGGCCGTCGGAGGTCTTCCGCTCGTGCTGCGCCTGGCCGGGCGGGCCGTGCGCGGTCAGTTTGGATCCGATCACCTCGCCGGCATCTCGATCGTCGCGTCGGTGCTGCTCGGGGAGTACCTCGCGGGCGCGATCGTGGTGCTGATGCTGGCCGGCGGGGAGACGCTCGAGAGCTATGCTGTCGCCGAGGCCACCTCGGTGCTGCGCGCGCTGGCGAGCCGCGTCCCGACGCTGGCGCATCGCCGGCAAGGGAGCACGTTCGAGGACGTACCGGTCGCCGACATCGCCGTCGGTGACGAGCTGTCCGTTCTCCCGCACGAAATCTGTCCGGTGGACGGCGAAGTGGTTCAAGGCCACGGCACGATGGACGAGTCGTACCTCACGGGCGAGCCCTTCAAGATCTCCAAGGGACCGGGCGCCGCCGTCCTGTCGGGGGCCATCAACGGCGAGTCCTCGATCGGTATCCGCGCCACACGCGTCGCGGCGGACTCTCGCTATGCGCGGATCATGCAGGTCATGCAGGAGGCCGAGCAGCGACGCCCGTATCTCCGTCGAATCGGCGACCAGCTTGGCGCGTGGTACACCCCGGTCGCGCTGGCGCTCGCGGCGGCCGCCTGGTGGTGGTCCGGAAGCCCCATTCGGTTTCTCAGCGTCGTGGTCGTCGCGACCCCGTGTCCGCTGCTCATCGCCATCCCGGTCGCCATCATCGGCGCCATTTCCACGGCCGCGCGGCAGAGCGTGATCATCAAGGACCCGGCTGCGCTCGAGCAGCTGGCGCGCTGTCACACGATGATTCTCGACAAGACAGGGACGCTGACCTTGGGCCGTCCGAGTTTGAGCGGCGAGCTGTACGAGCCGCCGTTTACCCAGGAGACGGTCCTGCCGGTCGTAGCGGCGATGGAGCAATACAGCCGGCATCCGCTCGCCGCCGCCATCGTCCAAGCGGCGGCTGACGGCAAGTATCAGTTGCCCGACGTGGAATGGATTCGCGAAGAACCTGGCGTGGGCTTGCGCGGCAAGGTGGGCGACCGCTCCGTGCTCGTGACCAGTCGATCGCATGCGGCCGGCCGGTTCGCCCTGCCCGCGAGCCAGCCGACGGGCCTCGAATGTGTGGTCCTCATCGACGACCGCTACGCGGCGCTCTTCAGGTTCCACGACCTGCCGCGCCCCAACAGCCGAGAGTTCATCAGTCACCTGGGCCCGAAGCATGGGTTCACCCGCGTGCTTGTCGTCTCCGGCGATCGCGAGGCGGAGGTCAGACGGCTGGCCGACCTGATGGCGATCGCTGAGATCCACGCCGGGACGTCGCCGGAGGAGAAAGTGGCGATCGTCCGCAAAGAAACTGAGCAGACAGGGACGCTCTTCATTGGTGACGGCATCAACGACGCACCGGCCTTGATGACGGCCACCGTGGGGATCGCGTTCGGCTTGCGCAGCGACGTGACGACTGAGGCTGCGCGTGTGGTCATCATCGACAGCTCGCTGTCGAAGGTTGACGGGCTCATCCACCTCAGTCTTCGTCTCCGGCGCGTGGCTCTGCAAAGCGCGATTGGCGGGATGGCGCTGAGCGGTGTCGGGATGATGCTCGCGGCCTTTGGCCTGCTGTCGCCCGTGGCCGGGGCGGTGTTTCAGGAAATGATCGATCTATTCGCCGTCCTGAACGCACTGCGCATGACGCGGCCCTCAAGGGAACGGCCCGACTTTTCATAACCGTAGTTCACATCGGTCTAGAAGAACGTCGTCGACCCGAGTGCGCGGAGGCCGACCTTGAACACCGACGGCCCACGCGGGCGAAAACGGCTCGGTAAGGCCACTACCGGTACGAGCCCCTGGCAGAGCACCTGATAGGTGATCGATCCTGGTCGCGCGCCGAACACGCCGCCCTTGCCCCTCAAGACGAGCACGATCAGACCAGCCCGCAGGCGGATGGCCTCGGCCGAGATTGCGTCGGCGGGGTTCCCGACGAGCACGCGTTGTTCGGCGTGGACCCGCGGTCCAAGCCCCGCGATGAGGCGTTCGAGTCCAGCCCGCGCCTTGCCCACGCGGCGGCTCTTGGTCTCCCTCGGACGCACGCGGATCCAGGACGGGGCCTGAAGGTCTGGCAGGACGTGGACGAAGAGCAAGGCGGCGCCGACGCTGCCGGCGAACTCTGCCGCAGCCCGCGCGTCCGATCTCGCATGAGGGCCGAGCTCGATGCCCGCAAGAACCTGGCGCCCCGGCCACGAAGACGACGGTTTGCGGGCGGCGGCGCGCGGCACCGCCAACACCGGCACCGAGGCTCGCCTGAGCACGTCGCGCGTCGTCGACCCGAAGAACAACCGCCTCGCACCGCGCAGGCCGTGCGTGCCCATCACAATCAGGTCGGCATGAAGACGCTTGGCGGCCTTTTCGATCTCGCGCGCGGGGACGCCGAGCGACACCGCGCAGCCAACCGATCGTGCACGCGATCGTCCAATCGCCTGGTTGACGAACCGGCGCAGTTCTCTCATCGAGGCCCTTGCGAGGGCGCTTCGGTCGTAGCCGGCCGCGGCGGCCGAAACAAGCAGCGCATCCTCCACGAAAAGCACCGTCAACCGTCCGTCGGACCGTCCGGCCAGCGCCGCGGCGTACCTGAGCGCTCGACGTGAGGACTCCGAGAAATCAACCGGGCACAAGATCCACAGCGCATGACGTTTCATTTTCGGCCCACCTTGATACGTGCGTCGAGGATGCGGCATCCGCGGCCCGGAGGCATCGCCACGACGGGGTTGAAATCGAGCTCCAGAATCTCCGGAACCTCTTCGGCCAGCCGTGAGAGCCGCAACAGCACGTCGGCCAGCGCGTCGAGGTCGGCGGCCGGGTGACCGCGGTATCCCTGCAACAGCCGGAACCCCTTGATCTCGTGGAGGAGCTCGTCGACATCGCGGTCTGTGAGCGGCGCCACGCGGAAGCGCACGTCGCCGAGGATCTCGACGTAGATGCCACCGAGACCGAAGGCGACGAGCGGTCCGAACACTGGATCGTGGACGACGCCCATCATGGTCTCAACGCCTCCCGCGATCATCGGCTGGATGAGCACGCCCTCGAACGGATCGTCCGGCGCCATCTGTCGCGCGATCCCGGCGATGTCGGCAAATGCCCTGCGAACCGCCGGCGCGTCCGACACATTGAGGCGCACCGCGCCGACGTCCGTCTTGTGCTGAATGCGTTTCGAGAGGAGCTTGACCGCGACAGGGAACCCGAGAGTCGTCGCGAGGACGGCCGCCTGGTCGGCGCTGGTGGCGATGCGACCGGTCGCCAGGGGCAGGCCGAACGCATTCGCGACATGCCGTATTTCGGAGTCGGTCAGCCACGCCTCGCCGCCCGGCGCTGCTGTGGCCGCGGTCAGGCACACCTCGCGCGCCTCAGCGGCGCGGACGTCATCGAACCTGGGGAACCGGCCGGGCGGCTCGCCGCGCCAGGTGGCGTACGCGGCCACTTTGCCGAGCGCTCGCACGGCGTTCTCCGGGAACGCGAATGCCGGCACGGTTTCGCTGTGCACGTCGATCGAGGCTGGATGCCCAGGTTGAGCCATCAGGCACGCCAGCACGGGCTTCCCCGTCGCGCCCCCTTTGCGGCCAGCCGCAATCCCATCCCGGATCGCATCGACGATCTGGTCCGAGCAGGTGCGATCGACCGTGGTGAACAGCACGATGAGGGCGTCGGTTTCCTCGGCCGTGAGCGCGGCCTCGATCGTGTCTCGAAATTCCTTGGCTCCAGCTGACGCGATCAGGTCGATCGGGTTCGACGCGCTCGCGGTCGCCGGTAGGACAGCCGCCAGACGTGCGCGCGTCCTGTCGGAGAGCTCCGCAACGATCAGGCCCGCCGCGTCACAGGCATCGGCCGCGAGAATCCCCGGTCCTCCGCCGTTTGTCACAATCGTCACGCGACGCCCGCGTGGCAACGGCTGGGCGTTCAGGCACGCGGCGAGATCGAACATCTCGTCGATCGTATCCGCGCGGATGACGCCCGATTGCCGAAAGAGCGCGTCGACCGCCACGTCGTTGGCCGCGAGTGCGGCGGTATGGCTGCTGGCGGCGCGCGATCCGGCTCGCGTGCGGCCGGCCTTCACGACCACGATGGGCTTCTGTCTGCCGATGCGGCGGGCCAGGCTGGCGAAACGTCTGGGGTTGCCGAACGATTCGAGGTACAGCAGGATCACGCGGGTTGATGGATCGGTTTCCCAGTACTCCAGCAAATCGTTGCCCGAGATGTCGGCCTTGTTGCCCACGCTGACGAAGGTCGACAATCCCAGCTGCCGTTCCACGGCGAGCTCGAAGATGGCCAGGCCGAGCGCACCGCTCTGCGATGAGAGTGCGATGGTTCCGCTGCGGGGCATGATCGGCGAAAACGACGCGTTCAGCCGCATTGACGGATCCGCGTTCACGAGGCCCATGCAGTTGGGGCCGACCATGCGCATCCCGTAGCCGCGAACTTTCTCGACCAGGCGTTCCTGAAGGGCTCGGCCTTCGGCGCCGGCTTCGGCGAAGCCGGCTGTGATGACAATCACCGCCTTGACGCCCGCTGCGGCGCAATCGTCCACGACACCGCCGACCGCCGCGGGCGGAACCGCAATCACGGCGAGGTCGACGCCTGCAGGTGCGTCTCGCACGGACCTGAAGGCTCGCCGACCGCCAATCTCGGCGGCCTGTGGGTTGATGGGATAAAGGGGACCGGTGAATCCAGCCGATACCAGCGCCTCGAGAATGCGGCTGCCGATGTTCGGGCGCTTGTGCGATGCGCCGATCACCGCGACAGCCCTGGGGCGAAACAGAGGGCGAAGCGACGTGGCGGTGCTCTCGAGCGGCGGCGCAGCCGCAACCGAACCCACGTCAGGCCTTGGCCGTCGCCACGAGCGCATCCGGTAACACGAACTCGCGCTCCGGATGGTGCACCGTCAACACCGGACACGGGGCCGTGCGGACGACCCGTTCGGCGACGCTCCCCATGAACAGGCGGGCGACGCCACCGCGCCCGTGCGTCCCCATCACGATCAGATCGACGTTCTTGCCCTTGGCGTACTCGATGATGGCCTGGGCCGGCACGATCGATGTGATGACGCTGCTCCTCATCGGGATGGCGGGCCGGTCGTTGTCAATCAGCAGTTCGTCGAGCTGCTTCTGCGCCGCTTCTTCGATGTCTTGCTGCAGATCGGGAAGCAGCATGACGTAGCTCTCGCCGCCGAAGCCGGCGTTTCTCATCATCACGTTCTCGGCG
>JBGPHH010000091.1:0-14209 GCA_041484265.1 Vicinamibacteria bacterium | reverse complement strand
TCGATCAGCCGCTGAATCTTGATGGCCTGCGCCAGCATCGAGGCGGCCACTCCGAGGAACTTGACCGTCCGGTCGTAGTCGCGGTCGGGCTTGAACCTGAGGTCCACGGCCAACGCGCCGATCGCCTTGCGATTGAGCACGATGGGCACGCAGACAAAGCTCAGCTCCTGCTCGGGGAGCTCGGGGCGCTTCGAGGCTCGGTTGAGCAGCATCGGCTCGCTGCTGACGCGCGGCACGACGACCGGACGCCCCGTCTCGACCACCTTCCCGGTAATACCCTCCCCCAGCTGATAGCGCACAGGGGCGCCGGGCTTCTCGAGACCGTCGGACGCCTCGACGCGCAGCTCGCCCCCCTCATGCATCAGCGTCACAATGCCGCGAACGGCGCCGTGGTGGCGGGCGAGAATCTCCAGCACGCGGTGAAACGCCGATTTCAGGTTGAGCGTCCCCGATAGCGCCTGGCTGACCTCGAGCAGCGAGGACAACCGGCGAATCTCCGGGGCCTGTGTCTCGGACGGCAGGGTCCGGCGGGGCTTGGGAACGGCGCTGCTCATATGGGGCACTTTTTAGAACCTACAGTGATGTTATACCAAAATCGATATCAGACATTTTTGTCTAACTACGAGCTAGGCGTCCGCCTCCGGCCACGCAGTCCCAAACCGGGCCCGTTTCCAAGAAAACCGCAGCGGAAAGCACGCGGCGCGGTCCGCCTCCGGAGTCACTCGAGTGCGACTGGTCGATCTGCCTGCAAGCGTCGTGCACAGGCTGGCGGCTCGGGCCGTCGATCCGGCGTGGGGTTACGTGGACTTGAAAGCTGAGCGTCGACAGTTTTGTAAATACTCAGACATATTCTTACATTTATGTCTATATCTGATATGTCTATATCCGAGCGAGGCTCACTTCGCTGCCGTGGAGTACCACTCGCGGAGCCGCACCTCGACGCCGGTTCCTTTGAGGGCATCGACGAATTCGTTCAGGTTCGCCCCCTCATAGTGATACGGGTACACGATCTTGGGCTTGAACGCCTTCACGCACTCGGCGGCCTCCGATGGCGGCATCGTATACGGCAGGATCATCGGGATGAACGCGACGTCAATGTTGGTGAGCGCCTTCATCTCGGGGATGCACTCCGTGTCGCCGGCAAGATACACACGCTTGCCGCCCAGAGTGACGATGTACCCGTTGCCGCGGCCTTTGGTGTGAAACAACTCGCCGGCCGATGGCCCGCGCACGATGTTGTACATGGGCACGGCCTGGATGCTGAGTCCCATGACCGACTTGGTATCGCCGTTGGCCATGACGGTCGAGCCCATCAACTGCCCGGCCGCGGCGGACGGCGCGATGATGGCGGTCATCGGCGTGCGCAGTCTTCCGACCAGGGCGGGGTCGAGGTGATCCTCATGAATATCGGTGACCAGGATGATGTCCGGCGCCTGGAGCCCCGTAAAGTTGGCAGGCGCGGCCGGATCGACGTCGATCACGTGGCTCGCGTGCAGAACCTGCAGGCTGCCGTGGTAGACGGGGACGATCGTGATGTTGCCGCCCGTCGCCGGAATGACATCTCGCGTCTGAGCCGACGCGACCGATGCCAGGAGCAGCATGCCGGCCGCCCAGATCGCTCCACGTTCTTTCCGAATTCGAACCATCGCGCACTCCGTTTCTTATTTCTCGCGGGGCCCCACCCCCGCTCGCCCACGCCTTCGCGCCGCAGCGCTCGGCGTATCTAGAACAGAACGTCATCGACATGATGCATCGATTCCGCGCGTGAATCCAGACAGACCATGATTAGAATAGACGCATGAAGGCCTCAGCCTCATTCACGCTTATCGCCGCCCTGACCCTCGCTGGCTGCACGCCAGCGCCGCCGCAGCCGACCGCCGCCGACGCCAAGGCATTTCTCGATAACGCCAACCAGACGATGTTGAAACTGGGCATCCTGGGGAATCAGGCCGGCTGGGTCCAACAGAACTTCATCACCGACGACACCGAGGCGCTCGAAGCCCGCATCAACCAGCAGGACATCGACGCGATCGCCCGCTTCGCGAAGGACGCGACCAGGTTTGATCGGTTGAATCTGCCGGCCGACCAACGGCGCCAGCTGAACGTGCTGAAGACCTCGCTCGTGATGGCCACGCCAGCGGATCCGAAAGAGGCCGAAGAACTGACGACCATCGCGGCGCGCCTCGAGTCGACGTACGGCAAAGGCAAATGGTGCGCCGACCCGTCCAAGCCGGACGTGTGCATGAACATCGACCAGATCACCGAGATCATGGCGACCTCTCGAGACGACAAACGGCTGCGGCAAGTGTGGGAGGGCTGGCACACGATCTCGCCGCCGATGCGCAAGGACTACACGCGGTTCGTCGAATTGTCGAACAAGGGCGCCAAAGAGCTTGGCTTCGCGGATACCGGGGCGATGTGGCGGATGAAGTACGACATGCCGCCTGAGGAGTTCACCAAGGAACTCGACCGGCTATGGGGTCAGGTCCGGCCGCTGTATCTGAAGCTCCACGCGTACGTCCGCATGAAGCTGCACGAGAAGTACGGCGATGCGGTGCCCGCGAGTGGGCCGATGCCGGCGTATTTGCTCGGCAACATCTGGGCGCAAGACTGGTCGAACCTCTATCCGCTCGTCGCCCCCGCCAGGGCCGATGCCGGCTACTCGCTGACCGACATCCTGAAGCAGCGCAAGACGAGCGCGACCGACATGGTCAAGATCGGCGAGCGCTTCTACACGTCGCTCGGGTTCGATCCGCTGCCGAAGACCTTCTGGGAGCGATCGCTCTTCGTCCGCCCGAAGGATCGCGAGGTGGTGTGCCACGCGAGCGCCTGGGACATCGACCTGGTCGCCGACGTGCGCATCAAAATGTGCATCGACCCGACGGCCGAAGATTTTACGACCATCCATCACGAGCTCGGACATAACTTCTATCAGCGCGCCTACAAGGACCAGCCGGTCATCGTCCGCGACAGCGCCAACGACGGGTTCCACGAGGCCATTGGCGACACGATTGCGCTCTCGGTCACGCCGGAGTACCTCGTGAAGATCGGGTTGCTCGACAAGGCGCCCGACACCTCGCGCGACATCGGCCTCTTGATGACGCGCGCGCTCGAGAAGATCGCGTTCCTGCCCTTCGGGCTGCTCATCGACCAGTGGCGCTGGAAAGTGTTCTCTGGCGAAGTGGCGCCGGCCGACTACAACAAGGCGTGGTGGGATCTACGGCTCAAGTACCAGGGCGTCACGCCGCCGTCGATGCGCGGCGAAGAGTTCTTCGATCCCGGGGCCAAGTACCACGTGCCCGACAATACCCCGTACACCCGCTACTTCCTCGCCGCGATCCTGCAGTTTCAGTTTCACCGGGCCCTCTCCCAAGCGGCGGGCTGCACCACACCGCTCCACCGCTGCTCGATCTACGACAGCAAGGAAGCGGGCAAGCGCTTGAACACGATGCTGGCGATGGGGCAATCGCGTCCCTGGCCGGACGCGCTCGAGGCGATGACCGGCTCGCGGCAGATGGACGCCACGGCGATTCTCGACTACTTTGCGCCGCTCTCGAAATGGCTGGACGAGCAGATCGCCGGGAAACCAGTGGGGTGGTGATGCGGAACGTCCTTGCCATCGTCGCGCTGTTGGTCGTCGCCACCGCTCCGCGTGTCGCGCCCGTCGTTACCGCACAGACCGACCTCGACGCCTTCATGCAGCAGGTGCTCGCCCGCCGCGACGAGAACTGGAAGAAGCTGCAGCAGTACGTGCTCGACGAGCGCGAGGTCATCGCACTGACCGGCCCGGCCCGCTGGGCGATCTGGAATGAGCGCCGTGAGTACACGTGGTTCATCCGCGACGGGTTCTTCGTGCGAAGTCCCGTCAAGGCCAACGGCGTGACGGTCGGTGATGCCGAACGCCGCCAGTACGAAGACGACTACCTGCGACGGCAGAAGCAGATCGAGGCGCGCCGAGGCCGCGGACAGCCAAGCACGGCCGCGCCGACTCAGCCTTCACCCACCGACGAGACGGCCCCGAGCGGGACCGACGCGATTCTCCGCCAGGCGCGGCAGCCCGAGTTCATCTCCTCGGCGTACTTTCTCCGGTTTCGCTTCGAGGAAGGCAAGTACGCGTTCGCCGGCAAGGAGATGGTCGACGGCCGGGAACTGCTTCGCGTCGATTACTACCCGGGCCAGCTCTTCAGGGGCGACACGAGGCGTCAGGGTCAGGGCAATCGGTCGAGCCAGGGCGACGCGGTCGAAGCCGAGATGCGCCGCATGATTAACAAGGTGTCGCTCGTCACGCTGTGGATCGAGCCATCCGCTCACCAGATCGTCAAGTACACCTTCAACAATGTGGCGTTCGACTTCCTGCCGGTGCAGTGGCTGGCACACGTCACCGACGTGCACGCGTCGATGACGATGAGCCAGCCGTTTCCCGACGTCTGGCTGCCGAGTACCGTCGAGCTTGCGGCCAGCGTGAGCCTCGCCGTCGGCGATCTCGACCTCCGCTACAACATCGACTATCACAACTACAACCGCGCGGACGTCACCATGAAGCTGGGCATACCCGCCGCGCAGTGAACGTCGTCGCGCTCGTCCTGACGTTCGCGCTGGCCGGTTCACACCTCCTTCAATCTGCCGAAGTCCTCACGGCAATTCAGGTTCAGGGGAACGTCGTCTCGACCGACGAAGAGGTGCGCCGGATTGCCGGTGTGGAGATTGGCGCGCCCGTCGCCGCCGATCTCGTGGACACAGTGACCGCGCGACTTCGCGCGAGCAAACGATTCGAGACGATCGAAGTCCGCAAGCGCTTCGCCTCGATCGCCGATCCCTCACAAATCGTCCTTGTCATCATCGTGAACGAGGGCGCGGTCAGGATCGAAATGACGGGCGATCCAGAACATCCCACCCGGGTCGTGCGAAGCCGGCGGCCCAATCTCCTGTTTCTTCCGATCCTCAGCTCCGAAGACGGCTACGGATTCACCTACGGCGGCCTCTTCACCAGACCGAATCCTTTTGGCCCCAAGAGCCGCCTGTCATTTCCCGCGACGTGGGGCGGCGAGAAGAAGGCGGCGATCGAGCTGGACAAGATCGTTGAAGGCGGCCACACCAGTCGCGTCACGGCGACCGGGTCGATCTCGCGGCGCACGAACCCCTTCTACGACGCAGATGACGACCGGCGGGGCGTGCAGCTGCGCGGCGAGCATGACCTGCGACCGGCAGTGCGCGTCGGCGCGACCCTTGGATGGCAGAGCGTGTCGTTTCTCGGCACGGACGAATCAATCACGCAAGCGGGCGCCGACGTGGTCCTCGATACGCGACCCGATCCGGTGCTGCCACGCAACGCCGTGTACGTGCGGGCGTCTTTGGATCGCCTGGGCCTATCTGGCGGAAGCGCCAACCGATCGACGCTCGACGCGCGCGGATACCTCGGTCTGTTCAGGCAGAACATCCTCGCGGTGCGCGCGCTGCGCGAGGACTCGGACACGCCGCTCCCGCCGTATCTGAAACCGATGCTCGGCGGCATGTCGAATCTCCGGGGATTCCAAGCGGGGACGGCCGTCGGCGACACGCTCGCGGCCGGGTCGGTGGAGCTCATCATTCCGCTCACTTCGCCGATCAGCTTCGGACAGTTCGGCGTGAGCGCCTTCCACGATATCGGCACCGTGTACAACAAAGGCGATCGGTTCGAGGATCAGAAGTGGCGGCGGAGCTACGGCGGGAGTGTGTGGTTCAGCGCCGCATTCATTCAACTGAATCTGGCCGTCGCCCACGGCCTCGGCGCCTCGACGCGCGTGCACTTCGGCGGCACGATCTCGTTCTAGCCCGCTGTGGGCCGTCACTGGTCTACACTCGGAGCTTGCCGCTAGGAGGATTCAATGCAAAAGATCCTGTATGCAATTGCAGTCGTGCTCGCGCTGTCAACCTCTGGCCGCGCTCAGAGTCCTCCGGTGTCCGGGCAGCCGCCCGTACTGGTCGTGACCGGAAACGGACGAGTTCTGGCAGCTCCCGACGAAACCACCGTGAGGCTCGGGATCGTCCGAGAGTCGCGTGACGCACCGCGGA
The DNA here is from genome assembly GCA_041484265.1 of Vicinamibacteria bacterium. Lineage (GTDB taxonomy): Bacteria > Acidobacteriota > Vicinamibacteria > Vicinamibacterales > CAVVIG01 > 2-12-FULL-65-11. The sequence continues at coordinate 8,158 of JBGPHH010000091.1, read as the reverse complement.
TCGTGGCCTATGACGCATCCAACACCGTCAGCGTTCGCCTCCAGAATCTGTCGCTCGTTGGCCCGGTGATTGATGCCGGCTTGAAAGCAGGGGCCAATCAACCTGGGCGAAGTACTTGAAGTGTCGGAAGGCGGCTCAGCATCGCCCAGGTTCGACATGCCGTCTCAGGGACGCGTGGCCCTATCTGCCGCCACACCCACTCCTGTCTCACCCGGGGAGCTCGAAGTTGTGGCCAATGTCACGATTCGATATCGAATATCCCAGAGGTAGTCATCTGACGGGCACGAACGCGAGCAGGCGTCGAGGGTTATCGGCCGTGATTTGACGGATGACAGAGTCGCTCACGCCCGCCGCGCCGAGCTTCGGGACAAACACCGCGAGCGTCTCCGCGTAGCCAGCTCCACCGCTCTTCTTCAATTCGCGCTCGAACGAAAAGTCCGATGACAGGAGCAGCTGGTTGGCGTGGCCGGCCTCAAGAAGCGCGAGCGCCATCTGCAGACGTTTCTCGTCTGGCAGGATCTGCACGCCGCTGACGACCCGGTCGAAGCCGACGAAGGCGCCGCGCTTCGCAATGGCGATCGGGATCTCGGCCTTCGGATCGTCGTGGCAGCAGAGGTGTCCGATGGCGACGCGCGGCGGCTTCACGCCGACCGACTCGAGGATATCGAGCTGCAGCATCGCCGCCTTCATCGCATCGTTGTGTGCGTCGGCTTTGTAGACGAAGTTGTGCGTGAAGATGGGCAGTCCCGTTCGCACGTGCGCTTTCCCCAGCGCGACGATCTCGTAGGGGCCCAGACGGGTGCCGGTCACGAAGGACACTCGGGGGTCATTATCACCACGGTTTAGCCCGGGGCTACAATGCTTTTTGTGCGTGTCGCCCTCGCGACGGTCCTCTTCACGCTGTCGATCCTGACCGCGCCGATGGCTGCGCCGCAGCGGCAGATCCGCGGCGACATCGAGCTGCCCCCGGTGTCGTGGACCTGCCCGATGCACCCCGAGGTGGTCGACGACAATGCGGGCGCGTGTCCCATCTGCAAGATGGCGCTGGTGCCGGTGCGGCTCGAGCTCGACTGGTCCTGCCCCGTGCACACGTCGATCTTCGAAGCACAGGAAGGGCGCTGCCCCATCTGCCGCCGCGCACTGGTGCAGGTGACCGCGGCCGTCACGTGGACGTGCCCGGATCATCCCGAAGTCAACGAGCTCAATCCGGGTCGCCATGCGATCGATGGACGCGAGCTCGTGATCAAGCGCGAGCGCCGGCCGCACGGCGATCACAATCCGCGGCATGGCGGCCTGTTCTTCATGGCCGCCGACAACACGCATCATCTCGAAGGCACCTACCCGCGCCCCGGAGTCTTTCGCGTGTTCCTGTACGACGAATTCACACGGCCGCTGCCGGTCCGCGGCATCAGCGGCCGTGCAGTCACGCGCGAATCCTTCGACCCGGCCACCCACGGCTCGCGCGAGCTCGAGGCGTTCGCGCTGCAGCCATCGAGCGACGGCAAGTATCTCGAAGCTCGTCTGGGATCGGCCACGCTGCCCGTCGAGGTGGCGGCCAAGGTGAAATTCGATGCGAAAGGACCCGAGCAGCGGTTTGATTTCTCCTTCCGCGCCGTCACGACCGAACCCACGCCGGCAGCGGCGAACGGCGGTCAGCCTTCAACGGCAGCGTCCATGCCCATGGCGCCGGCCGCTCAACCGCTGCCAGGACCGGCAGCAACATCAGCTACCACGGCGGCGCTCCTCAACGACCTCAGCGCGCAGGGCGATCGGGTCGGCGCGCTGTTCCAGAAGGGCACCTATGCCGACATGTACTTTCCTGCGCTGGCGGCGAAGGAGGCGGCCCTCGCACTCGGTGAGCGCGCAAGCCAGCTCCGGCAGACCCAACGCGCGGATGTGGCAGACGCTGTTCGGCGGATCGTGCTGGCCGCCTGGTTGGTGGATTTGTACGGCGACCTCGGCAATAAGCCGAAACTGACCGAGGCCTATCAGGCGCTCGCCACCGGCATCAGCGATCTGAAGAAAGCGTATGGGACGGCTCGCTAGGCTCCTCATCGGCGTGGCGGCGACGATGGCCCTGGCCGCCGGGATGGCGACTGTGCCCACCGAGGCGCACAAACCCATCACGTCCCAGTACACCTACAACGAGCACGTATTTCCGATCTTCCGCGACCAGTGCGGCGCCTGCCACGTCGACGGCGGCGTGGCGCCGATGTCGTTGCTCACGTACAAGGATGCGCGGCCGTGGGCCGAATCGATTAGAGAAGAACTCATGGGCGAGCGGATGCCGCCACACTACGTGGACAACGCCGGCGGCCCGGCCATCATTATTAATGGAGGCACGAGCCGCCCGCTCACCGCCCGGGAAATCGACACCATCATCGTCTGGGCGACGGGAGGAACCCCGGAAGGAGATGCCGCCAAGCGGCCCGCTCCCGTTGCCACGCGTCTCGACTGGCCAGCCGGGCGGCCAAACCTGATCCTCCGCATGTCTGCCGCGTACGTCGTCGCCGCCGGCCGTCAGGAGGACACACATGAGTTCGAGATCGCAACCGGCCTGACCCAGACGCGTTTCGTCAGAGCCGCGGACGTGCTGCCGGGGACGCCGTCGATGGTGCGTGACGCGACGATCGCGATCGAGAACGGTCCGGTACTGGCTGCGTGGGTTCCCGGAGACAGCTCGGCGTTGCTACCAGGTGCGCCGGCCGGCACGGCATACCGGCTCGACGCCGGCGCCAAGCTGTTGCTGCGGATTCACTACAAGAAGTCCTGGCGCGACGAGCGGACCGCACGCGCCGACCGGACGAGCGTTGGCCTCTACTTCACGGAAGCACCGGCGCCCGGCCGGACCATCCAGCCAGTGTCGGTCGACCAGGCGGGCCGCGTCGTGAGCAACGCCATCACGGTGTTGGCGATTCGTCCTCAACTCGATCGCCCGTACGCCAGCGTCGACGTTCACGCTCGGACGCCGGCGGGTTTACGCGTGCCGCTGCTCCAACTCCGCGCGCCGAGGCCGGAGTGGCCGCGCCGCTACTGGCTCGAGCGGCCGGCCGATCTGCCCGCCGGCAGTCGTATCGAGATCACGGCGCTGCCCGCACCGCCCGATCCGGATCGACCAGCGCCGCCGGCTTCAAGTACTGGTCTCATGATCTCTCTCGACGCCGTGCAGCCGTAGCTAGTCCGCCAGTCCCCAGTCCCTGTTTCCCATTCCCTAGTTCCCCCGCCCGGGAGCAGGCATGTCGGAGGCGGCAAAACGCGGCAGCATCTCGTCGCGCATGGCGAGATCGTACGCGGTCGCCGCGACGACGATGGCGGCCTGCTGGACGTCGGCCTCGAGGATGCGCTCGTACGTGTCGAGGTTGGTGTGGTGGGTGTGTGAGTCGTACTGAATCGGGTCCTGCTCGAACCAGATGCTCGGCAGGCCTGCAGCGTCGAACGACGTGCTGTCGGTCTCGCCGAGATTGCGGTCTCTGAGCGCCACCGCGCCGAGGACGCCGAGGCTCTGCAGGGGCGCGAAGATCTGCCGCACGACGGCCATCGCCGCGGGTGGACCGAACACGCGCGCCCCACGCAGGCGGCCCGTCCCCTCATCGACGTTGAGGTAGGCCACGAGCTTCGCGTAGTCCGCCTTTTGACTCTCGAACGTGCCGAAATGGGCCGCCACGTACGCGCGCGACCCGAGCAGGCCTTGTTCCTCGCCGCTCCAGAGCGCCACTCGAATCGTCCGTCGGGGCGAGACGCCGATCGCTTTCAGGACTCGCGCCGCCTCCATCATCAGCGCACACCCCACGGCGTTGTCGGTCGCGCCGGTCGCTGCGTGCCACGAATCGAGGTGGCCGCCGAGCATCACAACTTCGTCCCTCTTGTCGGTTCCGGGAATCTCAGCGACGGCGTTGTACTGCGTGCTGCCTTCGGGATAGATGCGATTGACGACGTCCACCTCGAGCTCGACGGGCGTGCCGTCCGCCAGAATCCGCCAGATGCGGCCGTAGTCCTCGTTTCTCAGGATGACCGTCGGCACCCGTTGAGCGAGGTCGTAGGTGTCGTTGTAATACGCCTCGATCTGGCCGTGCTCGAGACCCGCATCGTCCACGCGGACTTTCGCGCCGTTGGCGACGAGCCACTGGTTGATCTGGCGACCGACCTGACCGGCGGTCAGCGTCTGAGATGCGGCCGGTCGAAACCCACCAAAGCCGCCGCGTCCCTGCTGCGGTATGGCGGCGTTCGGATCGTACCGGCGCTTGAGCTGATCGTCGTCCTGCCTCGCTCGCAGCATCGTCAAGCTCACCGGTACGACGGCCGGTTTGCCAACCAGCACGATCGCGCCTCGCACCTTTCCTTTCAGGCTGTCGAGGTACGACGTCAGCTCGTTTGACGTCGGCCGCTCGGGCGGTGTCAGCGCAAGCGCCTGGGCCACGACCGTCCCGTCGGTTCCTGGCGTCCACGCCAGCACTTCGCCGACGAGCGAGTCCTTCACCGGAGAGGTGATGTGCGCGGACAACTTCTCGTTGGTCCAGCCGGCGTGCCCGAAATCCCACGACTCGAGGTGGCCGTTGACGAAACCCCAGTCCGTCATCTGCTTGATGGTCCACTCGTCGGCGGCTTTGACGTTCGGCGAACCAGTCAGTCGCGGACCGTAGACGTCGGTCAGGTAATGCACCGTCCGCATGATCTGCGAATGGCTGCTCTCTTCCTGGCGGATCCTGTCGAGAACATCGACAGCGGTCTGCTGCTGCGCCCTGGCCGGCGCAAGCAGGGCGACAGCGACCAGGATCGGCGTCAGACGGGCGAAAAGGGGTCGGGAGTCGTTTTCGTTCCGCATGCGGAAAACGACTCCCGACCTCTTTTCGGTCATGCGTTTCGTCGCAGATCGGCGGGACGAATGGGCAGACGGTAGATCCGCTTGCCTGTCGCTGCAAAGATCGCGTTGACGAGCGACCCGGCGATGACCGCCGTGCTCGGTTCGCCGATGCCGCCGGGCGCCTCGCCGCTCGGGATGATGGCGACGTCGATCACCGGCATCTCGTTCTGTCGCATCATCGGATAGTCGTTGAAGTTGCGCTGCACGACGCGACCGTTCTGGATGGTGACCTCGCCCTTGAGCGCCGCCGTCAGGCCGTAGACGATGCCGCCTTCCATTTGCGCCGTGATGGTGTCGGGGTTGATCGTCCAGCCGCAATCGACCGCGCAGGCGACTTTGTGCACGCGCACCGTGCCGTCCACGGCGACCGAGATTTCGCTCACCGTGGCCACGATGCTCCCGAATGCTTCATGCACGGCGATACCGCGGAACCGTCCCTGCGGCACCGGCGTGCCCCAGCCGGCCATGGCCGCAGCTTTCTCGAGCACCGCCTTGTGGCGCGGCTTAGCCGTGAGCAGCTGCCGACGCAGCTCGAAGGGATCCTTGCCCGCCGCAACCGCCAGTTCATCGAAGAATCCTTCGGTCACGAAGCCGTTCACCGAATTCCCTACCGATCGCCAGAAGCCGTATGGAATCCCCGGATCGAACTCCGTGTATTCGACGCGCAGGTTCGGGATCGCGTACGGCAGCGTCGCCGCGCCATCCACAGAGATGAAGTCGATGCCACCCGGATTGGTCGCACCGGGCGGGCCGACGCGTTTGAGGAGAGACTGCTGGATGATCCGCTGCTGCCAGGCCACGATCTTGCCCGACGCATCGACCGCGCCCCACATCCGGACGTACGTGGCCGGGCGGTAATAGTCGTGCTGGATGTCGTCCTCGCGCGTCCACACCACCTTGACCGGCTTGCCGACCGCTTTTGACGCCTCGACCGCGTCGGTCACGTAGTCAGCTTCGCCGCGCCGGCCGAATCCGCCGCCGAGATAGGTCGTGTGAATCTTCACCTTGGCCTCGGGCAACCCCGTCGCGGCCATCGCGGCCTGCTGCGAGGCCGTCTGCGACTGCGTCGGCACCCAGACGTCGCACCCGTCGGCGCGGACGTCCGCGGTGCAATTCATCGGCTCCATGCAGGCGTGCGCGAGGAACGGCACTTCGAAGACCCGCTCGATCGTGCGCGCGCCGCCGGCGAGCACCGTCGCCACGTTGCCGTCGTTGCGCGCGACGGCGCCAGGCTTCTCGGCGAGCGACGCCATCTGTTTGGTGATCTCGGCGCTCGTCAACTTCGCAAGCGACCCTTCGTTCCACGTGATCTCGAGCGCCTGCGCCCCGCGAGTGGCGGCCCAATAGTTGTCAGCCACGACGGCCACGCCGGCGCTGACCGGCACGACGTTGCGGACGCCGGGCACGGCCTTCGCTTTGTCGGCGATGAAGCTGGCGACCTTGCCGCCGAACACCGGACACCGCACGACGCGCGCCACCAATAAACCGGGACGCTTCACGTCGATGCCAAACACGGCGCTGCCGTTCACCTTCTCAGGAATGTCGAAGCGTGTCGTCGCTTTGCCGAGGAGCTTGAAGTCCTTCGGGGCTTTGAGCGACACCTGCTTGGGGACCGGGAGCGTCGCGGCCTTGTCGACCAACGAACCGTAGCGAAGACGCCGGCTGGTCGCTGCGTGAATCACTTCGCCGTTCGACGTCGAGCAGCTGTCTTCCGCGACACCCCACGTCTGCGCTGCTGCCGTCACAAGCATCAGGCGCGCGGCCGCCCCGGCTTCCCGCAGCGGCTTCCAATACCCACGCACGCTGCTGCTGCCGGCGGTGATCTGCGTGCCGCCCAACCCTGGGTTGCCGTACCGCCGATCGGCCCCCACCCACTCGGTGCGCACCTTCTTCCAGTCGGCGTCGAGCTCTTCGGCGACGAGCATCGGCATCGCGGTCATCACGCCTTGCCCCATCTCGAGCTGCGTGAGCATGATGCGCACGCTGTCGTCGGCGTCGATCCGTATCCAGATGTTCGGCTCGAATTGACCCGCGGCCGCGGCGACCTGGCCGCCGATCGGACTAACGAGCCCAGGCAGATACGCGCCGAGGATCAGGCCGCCACCGCCGGCGGTGCTCACTTTGAGGAAGGTTCGTCTGCTGAGTGCCATGGATGTGTCTCTCCGCCTCACGCCTGCGCTGCGCGGTGAATGGCGCGGCGGATCCGCTGATACGTCCCGCACCGGCAAATGTTGCCCGACATCGCTTGATCGATATCGGCGTCGGTCGGCTTGGCAATCCTGGCCAGCAGGGCCGCAGCCGACATCAACTGCCCGGACTGGCAATAGCCGCACTGCGGCACCTGTTCGGCCACCCAGGCCTTCTGCAGCACATGGCTCGCGTCGGGCGACAACCCCTCGATCGTTGTCACCTTCTTGCCGGCGGCCAGCGAGGCCACCGTCTGACATGATCGAACGGTCTGGCCGTCGAGGTGGACGGTGCAGGCGCCGCACTGGCCGATCCCGCACCCGAATTTCGTCCCCGTCAGACCAACCACATCCCGGAGCACCCACAGCAAAGGCATGTCGGCGGGCACGTCAACATTTTGCGGCCTGCCGTTGATGGTGAGAGAAATCATGGGCCGAATGTACCGCACAGGGCGACGGATGGCAACGGCCAGAATGAAAGCTGGAGTGAGTGGTGCGGTAGAATGAGCGGCATGAAGAAAATAGGTGGCTGGTGGCTGGCGGCTGGTGGCTGGAAGCGGGTGGCTGGTGGCTCGGCCCTTCTACTGATGGCAGCGGGCGCCGGCTTCGTCGTAGCGTCTGCTCAGGTCAAGCAGCCGCCGCTCGAGCTGCCGCCGTACCAGCTGCCGAAGTCGAACGACATCGTCCGCGCGACGTACAAGTTCGCGGCCGAGCACCCCGAAGTACTCAGCTACATGCCGTGCTTCTGCAGCTGCGAGATGATGGGCCACAAATCGAACGCGGACTGCTTCGTCCAGACGCGTGCAAAAAACGGCGACGTCACGGCATGGCAGCCGCACGGGATGGTCTGCCCGATGTGCCTGGCCGTTGGCGAATACGCCATGCGCCAGAACGCGGCAGGAAAGCCCGTCGCGGAAATCCGCGCGGCGGTCGAAGATCGCTACGGCAAGCTGACGGAATTCCGAACGCCGACACCGAATCCGCCGAAAAAGTAATCTGTTGTGCCTAGGTTCGTAAGTGCGTAGGTTCGTGGGCGCCTACGCACCCACGAACTCAAGAACCTCAGCACGACGTCATTTCAATTCCGCGTACAACTGTCCGATAAACCGAT
>JBGPHH010000090.1:0-14304 GCA_041484265.1 Vicinamibacteria bacterium | reverse complement strand
TGCACTTCCTCCGTCGACATGCCGACAAGCCGAGCCATCTCTCCAGGATGCGGCGTGATGATGACGTGACGCCCTTCTCGACCCGCCAGCCGGTCTGGATCGTCCGAGAACGCATTCAGCCCGTCCGCGTCCACCACGAGAGGCATCGTCGCGCGATCAACGAGTGCTTTGACGAAGGCTTTGGTCGCCGGCGCCTGTCCGAGTCCAGGACCGATGGCGATCACGTCCCGCGCCATCTCGAGAACCCGCTCGACACCATCGATATCGAGTCCCGCGTCGGTCTCGCCGAGCGCCTCGGTCATGTATTCGGGTCCCATCGAGGCCACGATCGGTTGGCATGCAGCCGGCGTGGCGATGGTGACCAGGCCGGCACCGGACCGCAGTGCCCCGATCGCCGCCAGATGCGCTGCGCCGGTCTTCCCACGCGATCCCGCGACGATGAGCACGTGACCGTAGTCGCCTTTGTGGCTGTCGGGAGTGCGTGGCGTGATGAGCGCGCGGGTGCCGGCGCGCGTCAGCAGATGCACGCGCGGACCATCGAGCGCCTCGAACACGTCGGCCGGAATGCCGATATCGGCGATGACGATGTCTCCTGCACGCATCTCGCCAGGAGGAAGGACGAGCGGCAGCTTCGGCGCGCCGAGGGTGATCGTCGTGTCGGCCTCGATCGAGTCGCCGATCGGTTCAGGCGAGTCGGCCGACAGGCCGGATGGCAGATCGATAGAAACCACCACGCTCCCCGAGGCGTTGACGTCGGCGATGACGGACTGGACGAGACCCGAGACGGGGGCGTTGAGACCGGTGCCAAAGATGGCGTCAATGATGAGCGGGCAATCCGTCACCTCGGGGCCGTGCAGCTCCCATGCCTGGCTGTCCGCGATCTCGACCACGGTCACGCCGAGGCGGCCGAGGACTTCGAGATTCGTGCGGGCGTCGCCGCGCACGTCGGCGACGCGCCCGAGCAGAAAGACCGAGACGCCCACGCCGCGCTGCGCCAGTGTCCTCGACACGACGAAGCCGTCGCCGCCGTTATTGCCTCGCCCGCAGAGCACAGCCACCTGCTCTTCGAGCAACTCGGCGTGCATGGCTTCGAGCGCCGCGACGATCTGTCGGCCGGCGTTTTCCATCAGTACGAGCGACGGGATGCCGATTTCCTCGATCGTTCGCCGATCGGCATCGCGCATTTGCGCAGAATTCAGAACGCGCATCACGTGGTCCTTGGTCCCTGGTTCTTGGTCCCTGGTCCGTCCTTGGACCTGGTCCGAGTTCACCTGCCGTCGAGGACCGAGGACTGATATGGTACCCTCAATCCGATGGCCGCCACTGTCAACGTCAACGGCCGCCTGTTCGATCAGGAGCACGCTGTCGTCTCCGTCTTCGACCACGGGTTTCTGTACGGCGAAGGCATCTACGAAACGCTGCGCACATACAACGGCCGATTATTCCTCTTCGATCGCCATATGCGCCGGCTCCGCACCTCTGCCGGCATGCTCACATTGCCCGTGCCGTTAACCGACGCCCAGCTGAACGTGAGGTGCCGTGACACGATGAACGCCTCCGGTCTGGGCCGCGACCACGGCCGCGAAGCCTACGTGCGGATTCTTGTGACCCGCGGCATCGGCGACTTGTCCTACGACCCCGCCGGTTGCCCCACCCCAACGATCGTGGTCATTGTCAAGGAACTCATCGGTGTGCCGCGAGAGATCTTCGAGCACGGCGTGACTGTCTCAATCGTGCCAATCGTCCGCAACCATCCTGGCACGGTGAACCCGCTCATCAAGTCGAACAACCTCCTGAATAACGCCTTGGCGATGCAGGAAGCGTTCAGGCGGGGTGCGTTCGAAGGGGTGATGCGCAACTATCGGGGTGAACTGGCGGAGGGCACGCAGACGAACCTGTTCGTCGTCAAGAACGGCGCGGCCCTCACTCCGCCGCTCGACGCCGGCCTCCTGGCTGGCCTCACGCGCGAATTCCTGTTCGAGGTGGGCGCCGATCTCGGGATCCCGGTTCGCGAGGCCGTGCTGCACGACGAGGATCTATTTGGCGCAGACGAAGCGTTTCTCACGAGCACGACGCGCGAGGTCGTGCCGGTCGTACAAGTGGACGACAGGAAGATCGGCGCCGGTGTCCCCGGGCCCATTTCGCGCGCGCTGCTCGACGGATATCGCCGAAAGGCTCACGCCTGAGCCAGGCGCCTTGCGGGCGCCTCACCGCATCGACACGCCGATCAGGATTTGGGCACCTTTGGTCTTCATGGTTTGGGTGTTGACGCTAGTTGAGCCACCGGGGAACGTAATCTGCTCCGGCATAATGTTGTTCAGGCCTCGCGCATAGCGAGTCTCGATGAAGAAGCGGATTTTTGGCGTCAGAAAGGCGACACCCCCACCGCCGATCATGCTGAGCTCAGTTGTATTGAATGCGTACTTGAAATCGGTTGATCCCTGGAGGACCGGATCGTAAATGTAGGCCCCAAGCAGGAGTCCCAGGCTGGGGCCGCCAAGCACGTACGGCCGAATGCGCCCGCCCAGAAGGTCGACGACTCCGAGCACCGGTACCTCGAAGTAATTGAGATCCAGCGACCCGGGTTCACCGTTGAGCGCACCGGCTGATACTGTCGCACCCTTCCCCATAAACGTGAGGTCCATTCTGACCGCGACCCGGCTGGCGATGGGAAACACCATCACGACGCCACCGGCGCCGACGACTTTTCCATGATAGATCTCACTCCCTGGGTTGGCAGAGTCCGTGAAGTCGACATGCGTGAGCGTCGCACCGCCGATGAATCCGAACCTCTGCGCCCGAGCCGGCGCCGCGTACCCGAGCAGGACGAGCACCACCGCGAGCGTCGTTCGCCGCATAGACCGCTCCTTTTCAGTTTTCACTTTTAACTCTTCACTTCCGCGTAAGCGGACATTGGCGGGCATGTACACATGAGGTTACGGTCGCCGTACGGGTTGTCGATACGCCCGACGCTCGGCCAGAACTTCCGCGCGCGGACAAAGGGCAGCGGGAACGCTGCCTGCTCGCGCGAGTAGGGATGGCGCCAGTCGTTGCCCGCAACGGCCGCCGCGGTATGTGGCGCGTTCTTCAGCACGTTATCTCTTGGATCGGCCTTTCCGTCAATCACCGCTTGAATCTCGGCGCGAATCGCGATCATCGCATCGCAAAAGCGATCGATCTCCTCTTTCGGCTCGCTCTCGGTTGGCTCGATCATTAAGGTGCCCGCCACGGGAAACGACACCGTCGGCGCGTGGAAGCCGAAGTCCATCAGCCGCTTGGCGACATCGGTTTCGTCAATCGTCCCCCCGCTCGCTTGCTTGAGCGCCCGCAGGTCGAGAATCATCTCGTGGGCCACGCGCCCGTTGGGCCCGGTGTACAGCGCTGGATAGTACCGTTCGAGGCGCGACTTGACGTAGTTCGCAGCGAGGATCGCGTGCCGCGTGGCGTCGGTGACCCCATCGCGGCCGAGCATCCTGATGTAGGCGTATGAGATCAGCAGGATGCTCGCGCTTCCCCATGGCGCGGCCGACAGCGTGCGAATCCCGCGGTTGCCGCCAGTCTTCGCCAAGGGGTGACGTGGCAAGTACGGGGCGAGGTGGGCCGCCGCCCCAATCGGACCCATGCCAGGACCGCCGCCCCCGTGCGGGATGCTGAAGGTCTTGTGCAGGTTGAGATGGCACACGTCGGCGCCAATCGCCGCGGGACTCGTGAGGCCGACCTGCGCGTTCATGTTCGCGCCGTCCATGAACACCTGCCCACCGCGCTCGTGGACGATGGCGCACACTTCTTGAATGCGATCCTCGAACACGCCGTGTGTCGACGGATACGTCACCATCAACGCCGCGAGACGGTCCTTATGCTCGTCGGCCTTCTTTCGCAGGTCGTCGACGTCAATGTCTCCCGCACTCGTGCTCGCAACCACGATGACACGCAGGCCGGCCATCACGGCGCTCGCCGGATTCGAGCCGTGCGCGGACGCCGGAATCAGCACGACGTCTCTGAAGGTCTGCCCGAGCTCTCGGAAATACGCGCGGATGACCATCAGACTGGTGAACTCCCCTTGTGCGCCCGAGTTGGGCTGGAACGACATGGCTGAGAAGCCGGTGATCGCGCACAGCGCCGCTTCGAGCTCTCGAAAGATCTGCTGATACCCTTCCGTCTGTTTCCCTGGCGCGAAGGGATGGAGCCTCGAGAACGCCGGCCAGGTGATCGGCAGCATCTCGGAGGCGGCGTTGAGCTTCATCGTGCACGAGCCCAGCGGAATCATCGCGGTGTCGAGGCCGAGGTCCTTCCGTTCGAGGCCTCGAATGTAGCGCATCATCCCAGTTTCGGAATGATGTGTATTGAACACCGGATGCGTCAGAAAGGGCGTCGTCCGCGCAAGGTGTGTCGGATAGGCCACGTCGAGGCTTGCGGGCGACCGGTTGACGCGAGGTGCGGCCCTCCGCAGCCCCGCCGCAAAGGCTGCGACGATGGCGGCCACGTCGTCATGGTCTGTCGTCTCGTCGAGGGCCACGCCAACGCCGCCGTCCTGGCGATAGCGGAAGTTCAGGTGTGCGGCCGACGCGGCCTCGTGCACCCGCTCGACGACCGACTCGGGCACCGCGAAGCGCAGGGTGTCAAAGAACACGTCATTTTGCTGGCGGACGCCGAGATCTGCCAACTCGCGCTCGAGGAGCTTCGCGCAGGCGTGAACGCGGCGGGCGATCGCGGTCAGCCCTACCGGTCCGTGATAGACCGCGTACAGCCCGGCCACGTTGGCCAGGAGCGCCTGCGCGGTGCAGATGTTCGATGTCGCCTTCTCGCGCCGGATGTGCTGCTCGCGTGTCTGGAGTGCCATGCGGTAGGCGGTGTTGCCGTGCGCATCGACCGAGACGCCGATAATCCGCCCCGGCATCTGGCGGGCGTGCTTTTCGAGAGTTGCGAAAAACGCCGCATGCGGACCGCCGTAGCCCATCGGCACGCCGAAGCGTTGCGAATTGCCGAACACGACGTCGGCGCCGAGCTCACCGGGCGGCGCGAGGAGCGTCAGGCTGAGCAGATCTGACCCGACAGCGACGAGCACGCCAGCGCGCTTTGCGCCGTCGATGAACGCGCGCAGATCGAGCACCTGCCCCGCTTCGTCTGGTGTCTGCACGAGCGCGCCAAACACGCGCGCGTCGAGTGCCGCCCTCCGCCAGTCGTCGACGACGAGATCGATGCCAAGCGGTTCGGCTCGCGCGCGTAGAACTTCGATGGTCTGCGGGAAGCACGAATCGGCGACAAAGAAACGGGCCGTCCCGCCGGCCGCTTCGAACCGCTTCGCCTGCACGCGGTGCAGCAGGGTCATCGCCTCGGCGGCTGCCGTGGCTTCGTCGAGCAGCGATGCGTTGGCGATCTCCATCCCCGTCAGATCCCGCACCACTGTCTGGAAGTTGAGGAGTCCTTCGAGGCGGCCTTGGGCGATTTCGGCCTGATACGGCGTGTACGGGGTGTACCAGCCAGGATTCTCGAAGACATTGCGGACGATGACGCTCGGCGTGATGGTGTCGTAGTACCCCAGGCCGATGTAGGACTTGAACACTTGGTTGCGGGCGGCGATCCGTCCGATCTCCTGGAGAAACTGGTGTTCACTAACGCCGTCCGGCAGATCGAGCGGCTTCTTCAACCGGATGTGGGCGGGAATCGCCTGGTCGATCAGCGCGTCGAGCGACGAGACGCCCACCACTTTGAGCATCTGGTCACGTTCGATTGGCGTAGGGCCGATGTGGCGAGACCGGAAATGTTCGGGAGCCAAAGACGTCTCTGAATTGATGATTGCGGATTGCGGATTGATGATTGAGTTCATTTCGCGAGGTCGGTGTATTGAGCAGCGTCGAGGAGCGCACCCGCTTGACCGGGATCGGCGAGCTTGATCACGATCATCCAGCTTCCGTGCGGGTCGGTGTTGACGGCCTCAGGCTTGTTCTTGAGCGCCGTGTTCACCTCGACCACGTCCCCACTGACGGGCGCGTACAGCTCGGAGACAGCCTTGACCGATTCGATCGTGCCAAACGCCTGCCCTTGCGTCAGCTTCGCGCCGACTTCTGGCAGCTCGAGATAGACGACATCGCCGAGTTGCTGCTGCGCGTAGTCGGTGATGCCCACCGTGCCGCGATCGCCCTTGAGATCGATCCACTCGTGGTCTTTGGTGTACTTGTAACCGGCCGGATAGGCCATTAGTGTTTCCCCTGGCGCCTGTAAAAAGGTAGAGGGACGACGCGCGCGCGGGCGCGTCGTCCGCGGATGTCGATCTCGAATTCGGTGTCGGGCTTGGTCCGTTCGACCGGCAAGTATGCCATGCCGATGGCCTTCTTTAAGTAAGGTGTCTGCGTGCCGCTCGTGACCTGGCCCGCCTTGACACCGCCCAGGTAGGCGTCGTAGCCGTGGCGCGCGATCCCGCGGTCGATCATCTCGAAGCCGACGATCTTCCGGCGGACGCCCTGGGCCTTCTGCTCGCGCAAGGCGGCGGCGCCCACAAAGTCGGCCTTGCTCCAGCCGACGATCCATCCAAGGTCTGCTTCGAGCGCCGTGGTCGTATTGTCGATGTCATTGCCGTGGAGGCGCATGCCCGCTTCGAGGCGCAAGGTGTCGCGGGCGCCGAGCCCGCAGGGAATCGCGCCGGCCGCTTTCCCGGACTCGAGAATCGCGAGCCATACGCGGTCGGCGGACTGGGGCGGAATGAAGATTTCGAAGCCGTCTTCGCCGGTGTAGCCGGTGCGAGAAATGGTCGCGCGTACGCCGGCCACTTCCCCATGGGCGAACCAGTAGTACTTGATGGCGCCGAGGTCGACGCCTGTCAGCGGCTGAAGGAGCGCAAGCGCGGCTGGCCCCTGCACCGCCAGTAGCGCGTAGCGCGAGCTGGCATCGACGGCGACGGCATCGCCGACGGCCTTGATGTGCTCAGCAATCCAGGCGTAGTCGCCCGGGATATTGCCGGCATTGACGACCAAGAGAAAGTGCGCGGGTGCCAGCCGGTAGACGAGGAGGTCGTCCACGAATGTCCCGTGCGGTGTCAGCAGGCCTGAGTAGTGCGCCTGACCGATCTGCAGCTTCGCGGCGTCGTTGCAGGAGATGCTCTGAACAGCAGCGAGGGCGTCCTTGCCGGCGATCTCGATCTCGCCCATGTGGCTGACGTCGAACAGGCCCGCGCGCTCGCGGACCGCCATGTGCTCCGCGGTGATTCCGGAGTACTCGACGGGCATGTCCCAGCCGCCAAAGGGGACCATTTTCCCGCCTGAGCTGCGGTGACGAGCGTTGAGCGGCGTTTTCTTGAGAGAAGCGACAGCCTGTTCCATGGAAGGCGCGGCGCGCGACCGGAGCACGTAACGGTACTACTAGGCCTATTGGTCCATAGCGAAGATTTTACTCTGCTGCACTTGGTCTTGGCTCAGACCCTGCCAAGTCCGAATGTCACCCTGGAGCTGTGCGTCTTGCGCCTTATTGCCCGCTATCTGCTTCCAAAAGTCCCATACGAGGTTGAGCATCGCTTTATCGACTGCGTCGAAATACGTGGTCCCCGGGCCCAAACCAGAGGAATCGTTTGACTCCACCTTCTTGTCTACCAGATCCGAGTAGGTCGCCAAATCATTTTGCAGTTTCTTCGTTCTCGTCACGGTCGTCTTGTCCGGCTCGCCCTTGCTGGTGCGAGAAGCGCTGTACTTGAGGCAGGTTTGCTTACGATAGGTACTACCTCCCGATACCAGATCTCCGATCTTTGTCCATTCCTTGATGTAACTCATGACACCCTTAACGTCGAGCTTGGCGCTGGCGCCCTTCGAGTTGAATAATTTGACCTGTTGATACATTTCCTCAACATATTGACTGAGCAATTGAACATTCGCCATCCGGTCTACTCCTTCAGTTCTAGCAATGGTTCAGAATTGATGCCGAATGTACTTCGTCCAGACTGCCCAAGTCATCTGCTTTGTGTGACCGGCCGGGCCGTTCGTTGACAAGCTTCCCGCTGGCCGATAGGCTGGGCGGGACCTCGGAACCAACAACCAACAACGGGGACAGCATGCGCACCAAGGAAACGACTATGGCCGTACTTCCGGTCAGCTTGGCGGACGCGATCCCGGATACGACAGCTGCGCAGATTACGACGATAGCCGCATTGACGGCCGATGGCACGCCGGAAGTCTATCTTGACGCCGACGGCCCACCTGTGCCGGCGCGATTGGCGCTGCGTGCAACACGAGAGCGAATCGAAGCTGCGATCGCCCAGCGCCAACAGGTGGTCGTCCTGTTCGAAAACGGTGATCGCTCGAGGCCGCTCATCGTGGGTCTTGTCGAGGCGCTCGAACCGCCCCCCATGGAACGCGCCATTCGGCCAGAGACGTCAGAGGGGATGCCTGTTATCGACGCGGACGTGGATGGGAGGCGCGTACGAGTCACGGCGCAGGATGAAATCGTGCTCCAGTGTGGCAGCGCCTCGGTCACGTTGCGACGCAATGGGCGAGTGGTCATCCGCGGCACGTACGTTGAGACCCAGTCGGAAGGGACGAACCGAATTAAGGGCGGACAAGTTCAGATCAACTGAGTCCGCCGCATTCGTCTGAGGAGCATGCCGCCCGTCCAGAGCCCGACCGAACCCTTCCTCGACCTCGTCGACGAGAGCCTCGACGAGGCCGCGTTCCTGTGGGGCCAGTGGGAACGTGAACTCACGAGTCTGACCCGCAACCTCGATGAGGTCTGGTCCTGGACGGAGGATCGTCTTCATGGCGCGCTTGATGGGGTCCGCGTCGCCGGCGCGGGCATGATCGACGTTGCCGCGAAGGGGCTGAAGTCCGACGAGCCCGATAGAATCGCCGTCAGCGCAGGCGTGCTCGCATCGAGCGGCGAACCAGCCGCGAATGATGTGATGGCCGCGGCGCTGCGCGCGGCGGAGGACGACAAACTGCGGGCGATGCTGCGCGGTCTGGAGCTTCTCGGATCGGATCAGGCGTTAAGAGCTGCGGCATCGGTGCTCGCGGCGCGCGGGCCTGCCTGTACCGGCGCCCTGTGCCGGGTGAAAGCGTTTCGCCGGGCCGCATTGGGTGAAGAGCTGGCAGCGGCACTCAAGTCGGACGCACCGGGCACCAGGGCTGACGCTCTTCGTGCGGTCGTTTACGTGCCGTCACCGGTCGTCGATGAGTGGATTGTGGCGGCACTGCGCAGCGATGATGCGCTCGTACGGTCCGCCGCGGTTGAGAGCGGCGTCGGTCGTGGCATCGCACCGGCCCTGGATGCGGCGGCGCGACTCGCGACGGCGCGAGGTCCGGATGCCGGCGGCTATTTGAAGCTCTTGGCCATGCTCGGCACAGCTGGGCAGCAGGAAATCGTCCATACCGCTCTTCGTGTCCCGGAGCTGCAGCTGCCGGCAATCTGGGCGCTCGGCCACATCGGGACCGTGCGTGCCGCCGAATCGTGTCTGGCTGGCATGCAGCACGAGAAGCTGGCACGCGCATCCGGCGAGGCATACTGCTGGATCACCGGCGCCGATCTCGTCCGCGATCATCTCGAGAAGAAGGAGACTCCCCCGGACGTGCCGCCGTTCGAGGAGGATGATCTCAACGCGAATCTGGTGCCGCCACAGGAAGCCCTCTGGCCGCTGCCGGATCCCGAGGCAGTACGACAACACTGGGTCGCCCGACGCGCGGGTTTCGCCGCAGACGCCCGTCACATCCACGGCCGGCCGGTCACCGTCACCACGATCGCGACCATGATCGAAACGGGGCCAATGCTGCGGAGGCCAGATCTCGTGCTCGAGCTCCGTGCCAGAACACGAGGGAAATACGACGTGGAGCCGCGGGCGTTCACGGTCCGTCAGCGTCACATGATGGAAACGGCACGTGCGGCGCTTGCCGGTCGCGAGGGCCGCTGATCGTGCTGCAGCTGAAGAACCAGACCCCATTCAAGGCCGCGATTGCGGTGCTCCCGGATCGCGCCGGGATCGACACGCTGTACGTGATCGTCAAAGCGACGATCACGCTGCGACCCGCGCTGTCGCTCGCCGAGGAGCAGGTTCCTCCGGTGATGGCGGACGAATACTACGCCGACCCGGCCACCTCGAGCCTGCGGGTCGGATCCGACATGCACATCGGCAAGTCGGGCACCGATGTGCTGCTGGTCGGGAGAGCCTGGGCTCCCGGCAAGCGGCCCGTCAGGCAGATGCGGGTGTCGATGTCGGTCGCGGACCGCCGGAAGACGATCCAGGTGACGGGAGATCGCGTCTGGCGTGACGGTCGGCCTTCAGATCCGCAGCCATTCGAGTCCATGCCGCTCGTGTGGGAACGGGCGTTCGGCGGCGTGCACCGCCGCGGCGAACAGGTGCTTGCGGAGGAACGGAATCCCGTCGGGTGCGGATTCGCGGGCGGCCGCTCGGCGAGCGAGATGCAGGGCCTGCCAGTACCTAATCTCGAGGATCAGGCGACGCCGCTTCAGCAGCTTGGTGACACGCCGGCTCCGGCCTGCCTCGCACCGATCGCGCCTTCGTGGCTGCCCCGTCGCTCCTTTGCTGGAACGTACGATGAGAAGTGGCAGAACGCGCGGGCGCCGTATCTGCCAGACGACTTCGATCCACGGTTCTTCCAGTGCGCGGCGCAGGAATTCGCGTTCGATCGATACTTGCAAGCTGGCGAACGTGTGCAGGTCGACGGGGTCACTCCAGATGGGCCAATCTCGTTCGCCGTGCCAGACGCGCGTCTGGTCGTGGCCGTCACCGTCGCCGGATCACCAAACGAACCGACGGCGAACCTCGAGACGCTGTCGATCGAGCCCGACGAGAACCGGGCGTGCTTTACGTGGCGCGCGGCAGTACCGTGCGATCGCAAAGCACTCAAGGTCGAGACAATCGTCGTCAGCCGCTCGAACGCGGGAGCGCGGTCGTGACGGCGACGATCGGTGCGACTCACGTCCTCTGCTCAATCGGCCGCGGCACCGATCAGGTCTGGGCGTCCCATCGCGCCGGCATCGGACGCATCGCGAGCTCGCACGTCATGGATCGGCACTTCGAGGCCATCCAGATGGGCCTGGTCCCGGAAGACGCGTTGGCGAAGCTGAGCCCCGATATCGAGAAGCTTCCCCTCCCGTCCCGCGCGCGGCGCATGCTCGGGCTGGCCGCGCCTTCCTTTCAGGCCGTTGCGAAGGACGTGCAGCAGCCGGTACCGGTATTTCTCGGGCTCCCCGAAATCCGTCCTGACGAGGCTCCGTGGCTGACCCACGTGCTGACGTACCTGCAGAACCTTACCGGCGTCCGAGTGGACGACAAGCGCAGCGTTCTGGTGCCGGGCGGTCGAGCGGCCGCCCTGATGGCGCTCGAACGCGCCCTGAATCTGCTGCAATCGGAACCGTCGGCAACAGTCGTCGTTGGAGGCGTCGATTCGTACCTCGACCTCAGGCTACTTAGCACGCTCGACGGCGAGCAGCGCATTCTTGGACGACGTGTGATGGACGGGTTCATTCCCGGCGAAGGTGCCGCCTTCTATGCGTTGTCAGGAGCCAGCGCGCCGAACGAGAAGGCCAACGGAGCCCGTGTGATCGTCAACGGTGCCGCGTCGGCCATGGATCCTGGTCATCGGTACGGCAAAGAGCCTGCCCGTGGCGAAGGGCTGGCCGCCGCGCTGGATGGTCTGCGGCAGCGCATGGATCAACCCCCGGCGCCTATCGCGACGACGTTCGCCGGCTTCAATGGAGAGAGCTTTGAGGCTAAGATCTGGGGGGTCGCTCGACTGCGGCACAACGATTTCTTCGCTCCCGACATGGTGATTGAGCACCCCTCGGACAAGTTTGGCGATGCGGGCGCTGCGATGGGCGCCATTCTCACGGCCCTTGCCGCTAAGGCGCTCGCCAGCGGAACGCGGTCGGGGCCCGCTCTCGTGTGGGCAGCTTCCGATCGCGACCCGCGCGCCTGCGCGGTAGTTTCTGTTGTAGGAAGTTAGTCGATAGTCGAGGATACGTTCATGGGGCAAACGGTCTTTGTCAATTCTCGCGGGGTGGTTCACAAAGGCAGCGGAGGCATGAGCCCGATATTCCCAGACGTGTGCAAGACACCAACGCCTGCTGGTCCTATTCCCATCCCCTATCCCAACATCGGCAAGGCAGCCGACACGTCGTCCGGGCCCACCAAGGTCAAGACCGACGGTGAGATGCCGATGACCAAAGACGCGAAGTATCAGATGTCCACCGGCGATGAGGCAGGATCTGCGATGGGCGTGATGAGCAGCAAGATCAAAGGCGAGTGCGAATACATGATGTATTCGTTTGACGTGAAGTACGAGGGGAAGGGCGTCTGTCGGCTCGGCGATCCCTTGTTTCACAACAAGAAGAACGGTATGGGTTGAGTGCGAGAGGGCGTGGGCCGAAGTTGTCACAGGCGAGGTTCCAGCCGCAAACGAGGTGATCACAGTACGCCATGGAAACAGGCGAACTCAGCAACACTGCAACCACTCCCAAGTCAGTCGTTCATGCGGTGCTGTCGCTCAAGGAGCTGACGTTCTCGGGCAATCATCCTATCGATCAGGACACGACGGGCCCCTTCACGGCGCCCGAGTGGGTCAGCAGCCGATCGAAACAGTGGCCCGTGTGCTACACCCGAACGAAGAACGTCAAGCTCAAGGCAACATTTGAGGTGATGGCGCCGCCGACTGCGACCGAGACCGTCAAGGTCAAGGGCGTGGCCCAGCTCGGCTCCGCGACGTTGGAATGGACCGACAGTGTGTCGGTCTCACCAGGATCAGCAGAGGTCAGCACGGGCGAGCTCACCAGTTCGGCTCCGCTACCCAACGAGGTCGCCTGCTACGACCTGGCGACAATTCAGTGGGAGGCGGAGCCTCCAGGCGAACGGGCGTACCTCGCGGGGGCAAGCGCCAATGTCATGTACGTCACGCTCGGCGATCCCGCCGGAACGCCGGCCTATTGGACACTCCTCGATATTTCGTGCCGCGCGGCTCAGGGGGCGACCAGCGTCGCTCAGCTCATACCGCGCGCCTACGTGCCGTTCACTTCGCGCACGCTGACTCGCATCCGCGACGGCAAAGGGCTGACCTACTGGAACCCCACGAGCACAAGAGCCACCAACACCCAGCTGTTGCTGGCGAGCGGCGACGGCAGCGGGCAATGCGGTTCCTGGTCTGAGTTCCTGATCGACATGTACAAGGTCCACGGCGAGTCGGCCACGAAAATTCTCGTCGTGAAGAGCGTGCCGGATTGGGAAACATCGACAGCTGGTTTTCTCGTGAAGAATTGGACATTCGAAGGCAAGGGATCGCATCCGGCGCCCTTCACACACGACATGTACACCGAGTGCAAGAAGCATCCGGGTATCCCAGGCCAGCGCAATCCCAACCCTCCTCCCGCGTTCTACAATCACTTCATCGTACTTGCGCTAAATCAGTTCTACGATCCATCTTACGGTGGCGGTCCTATTGCAACGCAAGAAGACTGGGAAGTTGGCGCCATCGACGGTCTGTACGCAGAAAGCCGTTGTGGGTACCCGAAGAGTGCGAACGCGACCACACGGCTGGTTAAGTTTTACCGAATCTGAGACCGTCACGAACAGGAACCCGAGATGAACACTGTCGTCTCAGTGCCAATCGCTCTTCTGATGGCGGCCGCCTTCTGCGCCGGCACGCCGAGGGAAACCAACATCATGACCAGTACGGAAAACCCCGCGGCGCAAGACGCGCCTCAGGCATTCACGATGCGCCCCTTGACCATCGCCGACGCGAAGTCAATCGATGGGATCAAGCTCGTGGAGAGGCAGGGTCAACTGACATTGCTCTTTTCGACCGAGGCCTCGACCGAGGGGCGTTACGAGCTCGTCATCCACGCCGCGCCGCTCTCCGAGATCGCGCGCGTGACTGAAGTCGCTCGCATCAACAGGATGCTGCCGGTGGCACCACGTTGGGATGCCCGCCCTGTCGGGAACGGGTTCGAGATCCTCTACGAGATGGCCGGCGGAGCGATCGATGCCATCCTCTTCCAGGACACCCAGGGGAACACGAAGCGAGTGTCCGTGGAGCACCCCTTCGAGAGCTTCAGTCGGCCCCATTTTATCCGCGGCGGGCAGGACACCGGCCCTTCGGACGTGGGTGCCATTGCGGACCTGAAGAAGGTGGTCGTGTTTCCAGCGGGAACGACGCGGCCTGTCAAGTACGACGCCCTCGTCGAGGGCGCCGACGGCGTGGTCGGCGGGACGACGGACCGCTGGGTCGTGGCAAAGAACGCGGTGAGCGGGGCCACACTGTTCGACACGCTACCGGGACGACTGACGCTGTCGAGAGTCGGCGGCCGTGATGCGCTCGG
>JBGPHH010000089.1:0-14346 GCA_041484265.1 Vicinamibacteria bacterium | reverse complement strand
TAGGCGACAATCTCGCCGGCCGCTTCGGCGAGCCCGACGTTGCGCGCGGCGCTCAAGCCGCCGTTGGGGATGTCGATCACGCGCACGCGTGGATGACGCCGACCGATGTCACCGGTCCGATCCTTCGATCCGTCGTTGACAAGAATGATCTCGTAGTCCGGGTACGTCAGCTGGTCGAGCGACGTGAGACAGTCCTCGATCGTCTCGGCGGCGTTGTAGGCGCACACCACGACGGACACGCGGGGCCAGGTGCCCTGCGCCGTCCGGGGGAACGGCGCGTCTTTGAACGCGGCGGCGACCGCTCGCGCCGCCGGCTTGGGGTTCCGCTTGCGGTCGACGAGACCGAACGCCCAGTCCTCGACGGGATGGCCTCCGCGCCACCAATCGTCGGTCCACGTGAAGGCGATCGCTCCGCAGGCGCCTTCTTCGAAGGCTGAACGAATGTGTGAAGCCGTGATCGCCGCCTGGCCCGTTTCGCCTTCTCGAATACTGTCGGCGCCGGCTTCCGCCAGCAGCAGCGGCCTGTGGCCAGCAATCTGCTGCAGCCGCGCCAGGTACGCGCGGAGTTCCGGCTCGCGATGCAGGTAGACGTTGAATGCACAGATATCGAAGAAGGAAAGGTCCAGGAACTCGGTCGGCGGAAAGTTGACGTAAGTGAACAGGCTGGTGGGCGATGCGGCCTTGGCGTCCTGAAAGATTGCCCGCAGAAAATGCTCGACGCGCACGTGGCCGTGCCAGCGGACGACGCCGGCCGGAATCTCGTTGCCGAGTGCGAAGGCGAGCACCGCCGGGTGATCCGCGAGCGCGGTAACCTGCCCGACCAGGGCGTGCCGGATGTCTCTTGTGAGGCGGCGATCGTCGAGAAACGCCGTGTGCTGAGACCACGGAAGCCCCACGAGGATCCGGAGTCCGTGCTCGGCGGCCTGGTCGAGCAGCTCCCGTGGCGGCGGCGTGTACGTCCGGACCGTGTTGATGCCGAGCCCGGCCATCAGGTGGAAGTCCTCGGCAATCTGTACAGGGCACGGGAACTGGCGTCCCTCCGCGTCGGGCGCGAACGTGCCGTACGCCACACCTTTCACGAGGAAGCGCTTGGTGCCCAGACGCAGGAATTTTCCGTCTACGGCAAGGCGCGGCTCCGCCGCCGGCGACCTGCCGTGACGTACCTCGGGCCCGGCTTGCACTGCGGTGCTCACAGACGTAAACACGATTGTAGCAAGAGGTTGGAGGTTTGTTAGCGAACCTCTGGAACCTTAAGTGTGCCGGTGTAGAGCGCCATGCCAACGACGGCATCGACGCCCTGTCGGTCGAGGTCGTCGATTTCGTCCTGCGTCGTGATGCCGCCGGCCGCGGTGACGCGTCTGGCCGTGGCCCGGCACACCGCGAGAATCGCCCCGCGATCGGTTCCGCGCATCAGGCCTTCGGTATCGACGTGCGTGTAGAGGAACTCGCCGCAGTACGGCTCGAGGGCTTTCACCGCCTCGACCGGCGTCAGAGGAAGAGACGTCTTCCAGCCGTGAATGACGACATGGCCGCCGCGACTATCGACCGCGGCAATCACGCGATCAACGCCGACGGCGTCGGCCAGGCGCTTGGCGAAGTCGAGGTCCGGCTTGCCGTTCTTGAACAAGGAGGAACCCGCGATGATCTGCCGGGCGCCGGCCGCGAGCACATCTTGCGCTCTCTCGACGGTGCGGATGCCTCCGCCGACACGGCACGAGAGCGAACCAGCCAGGGTGCGAACAAGCGCGAGATTGTCACCGGCGCCAGTGGCGGCATCGAGATCGATGACCTGCACCTTTGGGAACCGTTCGAACCGGCGCACCCACTTGAACACGTCGTCGTCTCTGATCGCGAGTCGCTCGCCCTGCACGAGCTGGACAACGGCGCCACCTTGAAGATCGATCGATGGAATGAGCATCTGGCTTATTTGCGACGATCGCTTGTTACGAAGTCACGAAGAGCACAGAGAGGTACACGAAACCCATTTCTAGTTCTTCGTGATCGTCGTGGGCGTCGTGGCTTCGTGATTCATAGGCGCACCGGAATGCCCTGTTGCCGCAGGTGTTCCTTGAGGTGTCGCACGCTCGTTTCCGCGTAATGAAAGATTGACGCGGCGAGCGCCGCGTCGGCGCGGCCGGTGGTGAACACATCAACGAAGTGGTCGAGCGTGCCGGCGCCGCCGGAGGCAATGACGGGAATAGACACGGCACGCGAGACAGCGGCCGTCATCTCGCAGTCGAAGCCGCTCTTCGTGCCGTCGCGATCGATGGAGGTCAGCAGGATCTCGCCGGCGCCTCGCGCCTCGGCTTCGCGTGCCCACTCGACCGCGTCGCGGTCGGCAGCCGTCTTGCCGCTGCGCGCGTAGACCGCGAACTTGTCGCCGCTCTTCTTGGCGTCGATCGCCACGATGACCGCCTGGCTGCCGTAGCGCTGCGCCAGCTTGGTGATGAGCGAGGGGTCGGTCAGCGCTGCCGTGTTCACGCTGACCTTGTCGGCTCCCGCCTCGACGGCCGCCGCCGCGTCCGCCTCGGTATGAATGCCCCCACCAACCGCGAGCGGGATGAAGAGTTCTTGCGCCACGGCATGGATCGTGTCCTTGAGGGCGCGCCGCGCCTCGAGCGTGGCCGTGATGTCGAGGATCACAAGCTCGTCGATGCCCTCGCGGTTATAGCGGCGGGCCAGCGCCGCCGGATCGCCGGCCGACCGCAGGCCCTCAAAGTTCACACCCTTGACGACTTGTCCGCTGCGAACGTCGAGGCAGGCGATGATTCGCTTAGACAGCATCGATGAAGTTGCGGAGGATCTGCAGGCCGACGTCTCCCGATTTTTCGGGATGGAACTGCACGCCGGCGACGTTCCCACGTTCGACGATGGCGGCGAATGGCTCGCCGTGCTCGGTGACGGCCACCGTATCGTCGGTGACGGGCGCGACAAAGCTGTGGGTGAAATACACCTGAGAGCCGGACGCGATGCCCCGCACGATTGGCGACTCTCGCCTGATGCTCAAACTGTTCCAGCCGACGTGAGGGACCTTCAAGCCACCATGCCCGTGGAGTCGATAGCACGTGCCATGAAGCAGACCCAGCCCCGGGAACTCCGGCGCTTCGTCGCTGCCGTCGAACAGCCATTGCAGTCCGAGGCAGATGCCGAGGAGGGGCCGTCCCGCGGTCACGTGGGCCCGAATGCTCCCCATCCACTCGCCATCGAGCGCGCCGGTCGCGGCGAAGTGGCCGACGCCCGGAACGACAATCGCCTTCGCCCGATCCAGATCGCGCGGGGACGCCGGATCGTACAGATCGGCGCCAAGCGTGGCGAACGCCTTCCGTACCGACGTCAGGTTGCCCGCCTTGTAGTCGATGAGCGCAATCATTAATTAATTCTCGCGGGGCCCCACCCCCGCTCGCCGACACGCTCGCACCGTGGTGCTCGCGTGTATCCAGAACAGAACGTCACCGGGGGGCCACCTGGACAGAACGTCACAGTAGTCCTTTCGTACTTGGTAGCATGCGGGCGAGGCGCTTGTCCCTGGCGCAGGCGACGCGCAGTGCGCGCGCGAAGGCCTTGAACACGGCTTCGATGCGGTGATGACTCGAGCGCCCATAGAGAACTTTCACGTGGACGTTGGCGCGCGCGCCGAGCGCGAAGCCGTCGAAGAAGTCGTCGACGAGCTCGGTCTGCAGATCGCCGACGCGCACGACGCGAACCTTGAGATCGACGGCCGCATGCGGGCGTCCGCTGAGATCGACGGCGGCCACCGCCAGCGTCTCGTCCATGGGCATGACGAAATACCCGGCTCGATTGATGCCCCGACGTGTGCCGACGGCCTTCGAGACGGCCTCGCCCAGGGCGATCCCGATGTCCTCGACCGTGTGATGTTGATCGACATCAAGGTCGCCGTTGGCCTCGAGGCGAAGGTCGAAGGCGCCATGACGCGCGACCAGTTCGAGCATGTGATCCAGAAACCGGATGCCGGTCCTGACGCGGTATCGGCCCTTTCCCTCGAGGCCGAGGGTGACGCGAATCCGTGTTTCCTTGGTCTGGCGATCGACTACCCCGCGGCGCATAGGACCTCCTCGATGGCCGCGATGGCCTGGCGCGTGTGCTCGACCGTGCCGGTCGACATGCGAATGCAGCCAGCGCAACCGGGCTCGGTGGACCGATCGCGGAGGTAGATGCCGCGTCGCGCGACGCCCGCGAGGAGCGTGTCGCAACGATCGCCGGCGCCTATCAGCACGAAATTCGCATCGCTCTTCCAGTACTTCAACCCGAGACGATCGCAGGCGTCGTAGAGGAGCGCCTTCGACTCTTTGACCTGGCGCAGGTAGTCCTGCAGATACGCTCGGTCGCCGAGCGCGGCTAGGACCGCCACCACGGCGGCGATGTTGACGCTGTAGACGGGCACGACCGCGCGGATTGGATCGAGCACCTCCGGTGCGCCGACGAGGCACCCGATGCGCAACCCTGCGAGGCCAAACGCTTTTGAGAACGTTCGGCCCACGATGACATTGGGATACAAGGACAGCTCCGGAATAAACGTCCTGCCGGCAAACTCCGCGTACGCTTCGTCGACCAGGACGACTGCACCCTTCGGCACCCGGTGCGAGATCTGACGAATCGCGTCGAGCGGCATCGAGACCCCGGTCGGGTTGTTCGGGTTGGTGAGAAACACGACGCGCGTTCGCGGTGTAATCGCGCGGAGCACAAGATCGAGGGGAAGGCTGAAGTCCGGCGTTGGCATCACCTGAATAATCTGGCCGCCGACCGCCTCGGTATCGACGCGAAAGATCTCGAACGCAGGCTCCGGCACAATCGCTTCGGGGACTGGCCGGCCGATGCGGGGCCGGAGGTACGCGACGGCCAATCCCATCAGTCCTTCGTCGAGGCCGTTCATAAGCGCGAGGCGACCGGGATCGACCCCCAGGTACTCCGCACACGCGCGCGTGGCCGCGGCGTACGGCGGATAGAAGGCGACCTCCTCGGGTCGGAGCTTCGCAAGCGCCTCGAGTACGCGCGGCGAGCAGCCGCCGGTGTTCTCGTTCTGGTGAAGCCGGAGGCCGTCGTACAGCTCAGGCGGTTTGTCGTAAGCCTTCATCATTTATCTATACTCGCGGGGCCCCACCCCCGCTCGCTCACGCCCTCGCGCCGCAGCGCTCGGGCGTATCCAGGACAGAACGTCACAGCACCGCCCTGCCCAATCGGATCTCGATCGACTCGGCGTGGGCGGTCAGCCCTTCAGCGCGCGCCAGTGGCACAACCGTCGCCGCCAGCCGCGCGAGGCCGGGCCGGGTGACGCGCTGGACGGCCATCACGCGTACGAAGTCGGCCGCGCCGAGACCGCCGCGGAACCGCGCCGCACCGGCGGTGGGCAGGACATGATTCGACCCGGTCGCGTAGTCGCCGGCCGCCTGCGCTGTGTAAGGACCAACGAAGACGGCGCCGGCGACAAGCGGACGCTTCGTGAGCGATTCTCGATCGAGGACCAGATGCTCCGGCGCCATCCGGTTGGCCAGCGTGACGGCCTCGTCGGCCGAACGCGCAACAATCACCGCACCGTGTGTCGCCAGCGACCGGGCGACAATAGCCCGGCCTTTCGACTGCGCTCTGACGGCGCTCGCGACACGCTCGGCGAACGGCCGGCTCCACGTGATGAGAATCGAACGCGCGTCGGGATCGTGCTCGGCCTGTGCCACGATGTCCGCGGCGATCCACGCCGGCCGGCCCGTGGCGGCCACGATGACGATCTCTGTCGGCCCTGCGTAGAAATCGATCGCGCAATCACCGGCGACAAGCGACTTGGCGGCCGCCACGTACTTGTTGCCGGGTCCGACAATCTTGTCCACGCGCGGGACGGTCCTCGTGCCGTAGGCGAGGGCCGCAATCGCGTGAGCGCCACCCATGCGAAAGAGCCTCGTCACGCCCGCTTCGAGCGCCGCGGCCATGACGACTGGCTCGGGCCGCGGACACACGGCGATAATCTCGGCGACGCCGGCGACCCGCGCCGGCACCGCCGTCATCAGCAGCGAAGAGGGAAGTGGGAAGCGGCCGCCGGGCACGTAGCATCCGACGCGTGCGATCGGTTCGACACGTTGCTCGATGGAGACGCCGGGCGAGACGTCCAGATCCCAGTGCGCGGGCATCTGGCGCGAGGCGACACGGGCGATGGCCCTTGCCGCGCGGCCGAGCGCCTGGCGCACATCGGCTGACACGTACGCGGCCTGGCGGCGCATCTCGCCGGCGGAAATCTCAAGAGGGGGCTCGACGCGATCGAATCGTCGCGCGAAGGCGATCAGGGCTCGGTCACCGCCCACGCGGACGCCTTCGACAATGCGACCGACCCGGCGCTCGAATGCGGGATCTCGCCGCTCGCGGCGTTTCAGCACGCGGTTGATGGCGGCGCGGTCGGCCGTGGAGATGATGCGCATCACAGCACGATCTTGTTCAGCGGATATTCGACGATCCCCTCCGCGCGTGCCGCTTTGAGGCGCGGGATCAGATCGCGCACGGTACGCTCCTCGATGATCGTGTTGATGGCGACCCACTGCTCGTCGCTGAGCGACGAGATCGTCGGCCGCTGCAGCGCGGGCAGCAGCGCCAGCACCGCGTTGAGGTCGGCTCGCCGCACGTTCAGCATCAAGCCGACACGCCCCTGGGCTTCAATCGCCGCTTTGAGCAGCAGCGCGATATTCTCGAGCTTCGTTCGCTTCCAGGGGTCGGCCAGTGCCGCGCTGTTGGCGAAGAGCTGCGTGTTCGACTCGAGGACCGTGTCGATGATGCGCAGCCGGTTGGCGCGCAGCGTCGAACCCGTTTCGGTCGCTTCGACAATCGCGTCGGCGAGCACGGGCGGCTTGACCTCGGTGGCGCCCCACGAGAACTCGACGTTGACCTTGATGCCCGCGCTCGCGAAATACTCGTTGGTGACGCGGACCAGTTCGGTGGCGATCGTCTTGCCCGCGAGATCAGCGGCCGAGCGAAACGGCGACTCCTCGGGCGCGGCGAGCACCCAACGCACCTTCCCGAAGCTCTGCTTCGAGTACACGAGATCGGCGATGCTGGTTAACACGCCCGTGACGCCGCTGCCGAGCTGGTGTTCTCGAATCCAGTCAGAGCCCGTGAGACCGGCGTCGAGTACGCCGTCCGAGACGTAGCGCGCCATCTCTTGAGCCCGGATGAGCATGCACTCGAGCTCAGGATCGTCCACCGTGGGAAAGTACGACCGCGGGTTGGCGTACACATTGAATCCTGCACGCGCAAACAGTTGGACGGTCGCGTCCTGCAGCGAGCCTTTCGGGATGCCGAGTTTGAGCTTCATAGGCAAAGCGCTACCAGGGAGGACACGGAAGAAAAACAGAGTGACACGGTGACCTCTGTTATCACTCCGTGACCTCCGTGGTTCGTTCGTTCGCTAGTCTTCGATAGAAACATGTTCGCTGACCGGTATGGCAGACGTTGCCGTCGCCGAGCCGCTTCACCTTCAGCACAACGGTGTCGGCGTCGCAATCGACGAGGACGTCGATGACTTCGAGGCGGTTGCCGGACGTTTCGCCCTTGGTCCACAGCTTGTTGCGCGTGCGGCTGAAGAACGTCGCATAACCGGTACGGCGCGTCTCGGCGAGCGCCTGCTCGTTCATGAATCCGACCATCAGGACCTCAGAGCTCTCGGCATCCTGAATCACGGCCGGGATGAGACCATCGAGTTTTGAAAAGTCCATAAAAACAAAAACCCCGCCGAATCCGGCGGGGCTGCATGTCGTAAAGGGTTGTGCTTCCGAGAGACCCTAGATCACGCGCAACTCCGCCGGCCGCAGCCGCGGTGCAGGTGGCGATGATGCCGCACGTGATGAAAGGGTCCACACATCAGGCGCTCAGCGTAATCCATCGTCGGTTCGTGTGTCAACGACGTCGCCCTTTTTCCGCTTCACGCGCGATCATCACCTCGGTGGACTTGACGATCGCGAGCGCGTCGTCCCCGCGCCGCAGTTTCAGTTCGTCGACCGCGTCCTTCGTGATGATCGCGGTCAGCGTCTGATCCCCGATCCGGAGCCGTACCTGCGCGAGCAGTCCCTCCACCCGCACTTCGTCGACGAAGCCGCGCAACTGATTGCGTCCGCTCAGCGCGACGATGACGCCCGAATGGGCGCGGGGGCGAGGGCGGCGGCCCTTGGGCGCCGTTGGCGCGAGGAGCCGTTCGATCTCGGATTCGGCAATTCGATGATGACCGCCCGTCGTGGTGTGCGTGCGGACGCGTCCCTGGTAGATCCATTGCTTCAACGTCGAATAGCCGACCCCGAGGCGTTTGGCGGTCTCTCTGACGGTCAGGAGGGGCATATGGATCGAGTCGATTGACGAAATCGGCTGTAATCATACTAAACTGTTCGACCGGAGACCACTGCCATGTCGAAGACTCGATTCACATTCGTCATCGTCGTGCTGCTGACGCTCGCCGCCGCCGCCGGCTCTGGCCTGTTGGCTCAGGGCCGTTCCAGGGTGGTCCGAATCGCGGCCGCTTCCGACCTGCGCTTCGCCTTCGACGAGCTGACGCCGAGGCTGCGGGACGCGCAGCCGAACCTCGACGTTCGCGTGACCTACGGATCCTCTGGAACCTTCTTCGCGCAGATCGTCAACGGCGCCCCCTTCGACATGTTCCTGTCAGCCAACGTCGACTATCCACGCCAATTGACGGCTCGAGGCCTGACCGTCGGAGGGACCGAGTTCGTGTACGGAGTTGGACAGTTGGCGGTCTGGGTGCCGACGACGTCACTGTTCGACGTTGAGCAGTCGGGAATGTTGGTCATGCTCGATTCGCATGTGGAGCACATTGCGATTGCCAATCCCGCGACCGCACCCTACGGCCGGGCGGCGGAAGCGGCGATGCGGGGGCTTGGAGTGTATGGCCGTGTCACCGACAAGCTCGTGCTGGGGGAGACCGTCGCGCAAGCTCTCCAGTTCGTCCAGAGCGGTTCGGCCGATATAGGTGTCGTTGCGTTGTCCCTGGTGTTGGCGCCCGCCATGAGCGACGCCGGACGATACTGGGTGGTTCCGCGCACGGCCTATCCTCGGATGGAGCAGGGTGGTGTGATTCTGCGCTCCGCGGTGGATGTCGATGCGGCGCGGCAAGTACGCACATTTCTGCTCGGCGACACGGCGCGTGGGATTCTCAGGCGATACGGCTTCTACTTCTCCAACTGAACATGGACTGGACGGCTCTCTGGGTCAGCATTCGTCTCTCGACGGCGACGATGCTGGTGCTGGTTGTCGTCGGTGTTCCGCTGGCGTACTGGGTCGCGTTCTCACGCCGGCGTTGGAAGTTTCTGGTTGAAGCTGTTGTCGCCCTGCCGCTCGTCCTGCCACCGACCGTCCTGGGCTTCTATGTCCTCGTGGCCCTCGGGCCCTTGAGCCCGGTCGGTCGTTGGTACGTCGCGATCTTCGGACACGGGTTGCCGTTCTCCTTTCAAGGACTGCTCGTGGCGTCGGTACTCTACAGCCTGCCGTTTGCCGTTCAGCCATTTAGTGCCGCGTTTGCGGCAGTCGACTCGAAGTTGATCGAGGCGTCGTGGACGCTTGGCGTCTCTCGCGCGAGGACGTTTGCGCGCGTCGTCCTGCCGCTGTCGGTGCCAGGCCTGATCACGGGCATGGTGTTGAGCTTCGCGCACACGCTCGGCGAATTCGGCGTCGTCTTGATGATCGGCGGCAACATACCGGGGACGACTCGGACAGTGTCGATTTCGATCTACGATGCCGTCCAGGCGCTCGATTACCAGGCCGCTGCCCGCACCTCGTTCGTTCTGCTCGCGGCCTCGTTCGTCATTCTAGCCGTCACGTATGCACTTCAGCGTTCGGTCTGGGCAGCATGGCCAACACGCTGATCGTTCCTGCCGATCGAGTCACCGTTGATCTGATGCACCGGTTTGCGAGCGGTGTGGACGTTCACGCGTCAATCGACCAGTCGGTGCCTGCGGGATCGATTCTGGTGCTCTTCGGTCCTTCCGGGGCCGGCAAGACGACCATCTTGCGCGCGGTCGCAGGCCTCTTGAGGCCCGACAACGGCCGCATCACGCTCGGCGGCACGACTTGGTACGACTCGGACAGCCGCCGCTTCGTGCCGCCGCAAACGCGCGGTGTCGGCTACGTCACACAGGACACCGCGCTCTTTCCGCACCTCACCGTCCGGCAGAACGTCGAGTATGGGCTCGTCCGAGCCGCGCGCGAAGTCCGGCGCAAGATTACCGATCACTACATAGAACTTGTCGGGCTTGGTGGCCTCGAAGCGCGCTATCCGCGACAGCTCTCGGGCGGGCAGGTACAGCGCGTGGCGCTCGCCCGCGCGCTGGCGCCAGTACCACGGCTCCTGTTACTCGATGAGCCGTTCGGAGCGCTCGATGCGACAACGAGACGAACTCTTCGTTTGGAGCTGCGGACGATTCTTCGCAAGACCGGGACGTCCGCGATTCTGGTGACGCACGATCGGTTGGAGGCGATGGCCATGGGCGACGTGATGGCCGTGATGATCGACGGGCGAATTCGACAGACTGGACCAGTGGCCGATGTGTTCAGGCGTCCCGGCGACTCTGCGGTCGCGCGGTCGCTCGGCATCGAGACCGTCCTGCCGGCGGTCGTCGGCGGCGTCGATCACGGCTTGGTGACACTGTGGACTGGAGGCGCCACGCTGACGGCGGTGGCCGAACCGGCCGGGAAGACCGGCGACGAAGTCTTCGCCTGCATCAGAGCGGAGGACGTCATCGTCTCGGGACAACCCTCGGGTGGCAGCGCCCGCAATCACCTGGTGGGGCGTGTCACGGCCATCGAGCCGGAAGGAGCGATCGAGAGGGTCACTATCGACTGCGGGTTCGAACTGGTCGCGGCGATTACGCGGCAATCGCGCGAGGAACTGGCGCTTTCGCCCGGTTCGCCGGTCGCCGCCGCGATCAAAGCCACCGCGATTCACGTCGTACCCAAGATCTAGTCGCGTGATCATGATGGAGTGTCCGGCTTTAGCCGGACTCGCCTGCGTAGGTATACTCGTCTGGTTCGGATTCAGACGTGACGATCCGTCCCGCGATTCTCTTGACGCTGGCGACGATGGGCGTGGGCGCGGCCGCACTGCCCGCCGATATCGATCCCGCCTTCCGCGTCTTCCTCACGCGCCAGATGAAGTTCTCCGCGAGTGAGCTCAACGCGCTTGCTCGGGGAAAGACCGTCCGGCACAGCCTCGGGGCGACCACGCCGGGCGAAGTTGCGGCGGTTGGCGCCACGTGGATCGACGCGTCCCCAGACATCTTTCTCGAGCGGTTTCGCGACATCGTCCGCTTCAAACGCGACGAGGACGTGTTACAGATCGGGCGGTTTCACGATCCGCCCGTGATTGAAGACCTGGCCGCGCTCACGGTGGACGAAGATGATCTTGATGCGGAGGATTGTCGGGTAGGCGACTGCAATGTGCGTTTGCCCTCCGGCGATATCGTTCGGTTCCAGCGGGAGATTGACTGGAAGGCCCCCGGGGCTCGGGCCAAAGCCGCAGCGCTCTTCAAGAGAATGCTGATCGACCACGTGCACGCCTATTGGTCGGGTGGGGCCGGACGGATGGCCGAGTACAACGATGACAAACGGCCGATTCAGCCCGGCGTGGAGTTCGGAGGCATTCTGAACAATTCGCCATATCTGAGCGAGCTCGTGCCGGGATTGCCGGATCATCTTCGGGATTTCCCCTCCGCGCGACTAGCGGGCTCGGAGGACTTTCTGTACTGGTCGAAGGAGAAGTTCGGGATTGCGCCCTTCATCACCGTGACCCACATCACGATCTCGCGGGCAGCATCCGGCGCCGTGGTCATCACCTCGAAAGACGTCTACTCCAGCCGGTACTTCGACGCGTCAGTCGGATTGACGATCGTCAGCAAGAGCCAGGACGGCGGGTTTGTGCTTGTCTACGCGAACCGCTCGCGCGCCAGCGCGCTCAAGGGCAGCTTCAGCGCTTTGCGGCGGGCCATCGTCGATCGCCGCGTCCGGGGCAGCCTCGAGCAGGGTCTCAAAGCCATCAAGAGCCGCCTGGAAGGGGTGAAGTAGGACAACCCTAGTCCGGCCGTCGACTTTTTCCGTGTTGACAAGTTGTACTAATACACTAGTATAATAGGTCACGTAGGGAAACCCGTGGGGATTGTCTCGATCGACTCCAGCGACCGGACGCCAATCTACGCCCAGCTCGAGCGCGGGCTGCGCGCGGCGATTGCCACGGGCCGGCTGACCCCCGGCGACCAGCTGCCAACGGTCCGCGAGCTGGCCGTCGACCTCCGCGTCAACGCCAACACGGTCGCCCGCGTCTACGCCGAGCTCGAGCGGGCGGGTGTTCTTGAAACCCGCCGAGGGGTTGGGTCATTTGTTTCCGCCACGCCAGCCCAAGCTCGGCCGCCGCGCGAGCACGAGCGGCGGCGGCGCGCTTTTGTGACCAGACTGCTGGCCGACGCAGCCGCGGCCGGATTCACGCTCGACGAGATTCTCGCCGAGCTCGAGACACACACATGAACGTGAGTACAAGAAGGAGCAGCAGATGGTTTCGCTACTAACCGCACTATCCCGCTTGAATGTCGTCTCGATCGCGCTCTTTGTCGTATCGCTCGCGATTGGTGCGGCATGGTCGATTGCGATCCGCGGCCCCATCCCGTTCATCGCGCTGGGACTGTTGGGGCTCGCGGTGATGCAGTCGCCGCGCGTCGCCCAGCAGTGGGAGCGGGCCATCGTCCTGCGCCTGGGCCGCTTTCATGCGATGCGCGGGCCCGGTCTCTTCTGGATCGTACCGTTCCTCGACACGGTGTCTTCGTGGATCGATCAACGCACCATCACGACGACCTTCGCGGCCGAGCAGACGCTGACCGCGGACACCGTGCCGGTCAACGTCGACGCGGTGCTCTTCTGGATGGTGCACGACCCGCAGAAGGCCGCGCTCGAGGTGCAGAAGTACTGGCAGGCAGTCAGCTGGGCGGCCCAGACGGCGCTGCGCGACATCATTGGCCGGACCGATCTGACCGACTTGTTGCGGGGCCGGGAGCGGATCGAGGCGGAGCTGCAGCAGCTCATCGATCAGCGGTCCAACCCGTGGGGCGTGACCGTCCAGTCGGTCGAGATGCGCGACGTCGTCATTCCGGCGGCCTTGCAGGACGCGATGTCCCGCGAAGCACAAGCCGCGCGGGAGAAGGCTGCGCGGATCATTCTCGGCGAGGCGGAGCTGGCGATCGCGCATTCGTTCTCGGAAGCGGCGAAGGAATACCACAACAACCCGACCGCGTTGCATCTGCGCGCGATGAACATGCTCTACGAAGGTCTCAAGGAAAAGGGCGCGCTGATGCTCATCCCGAGCAGCGCCGTCGAGTCGATGGGCATGGGCGGACTGATGGGCGCCGCCGCCTTGCAGCAGCAGATGCTCACTGGCGGGCCCGCCGCAGCAGCGAAACAATAGGAGGAGCTATGAAGACATCAACATGGCACTTCGACGGAACGGGCCCGAATATCCCTGATCGTCAGGCGCAGCTGGTTCGGGCCCTTCTGGTAGCGTTGGGCCTGATCCTGAGTGTCGTCGGCTGGCTTCGGTGGGCGTTGTAAGGCTCCCGATCCAGCCGCCGGAATCTAATACCGGTAGTGGTCGGGCTTGTACGGGCCGTCGACCGGCACGCCGATGTAGTCGGCCTGATCCTTGGTGAGCTTCGTTAGCTTCACGCCCAGCTTGTCCAGGTGCAGGCGCGCGACCTCTTCGTCCAGCTTCTTGGACAGCATGGTGACGTTCTTCGGATAGGTATCGGCGTTCTTGTGCAGATCGAGTTGCGCAAGCACTTGGTTCGTGAATGACGCCGACATCACGAAGCTCGGATGGCCGGTGGCGCAGCCGAGATTCAGCAGCCGGCCTTCGGCCAGCACGAGGATGCTGTGACCGTCGGGGAATCGCCATTCGTCGTACTGGGGCTTGATGTTGATCCGCTGGATCCCCTGAAACTTCTTCAGTCCGGCCATGTCGATTTCGTTGTCGAAGTGGCCGATATTGCCGACGATCGCCTTGTCCTTCATCTTCTTCATGTGATCGACGGTGATGATGTTGTGGTTGCCCGTCGCCGTGATGAAGAGATCGGCCGTCTGGACCATCTCGTCGAGCGTCGTCACCTCGTAGCCTTCCATCGCCGCCTGGAGCGCACAGATCGGATCAACTTCGGTGATCACGACTCGGGCGCCCTGGCCCTTCAGCGCCTGTGCGCATCCCTTGCCGACATCGCCGTAACCGCAGATCACAGCGACCTTGCCGGCCAGCATCACGTCCGACGCGCGGAGAATGCCGTCCGTGAGCGAGTGACGGCAGCCGTAAAGGTTGTC
>JBGPHH010000088.1:0-14582 GCA_041484265.1 Vicinamibacteria bacterium | reverse complement strand
TCAACGACATGACCGCCAGCTTGCGCCACTCGCACGAGGAGGTCGAAAAGCGGGACGAAGCGCTGCGCCAGGCGCAGAAGATGGAAGCCGTCGGCCGTCTCGCCGGCGGCGTCGCTCATGATTTCAACAACATCCTGACGGCCATCAAGGGCTACGGCGAGCTGCTCACCGAGGCGCTCGAACCCAATGATCGGCGCCGGGCCGATGCCGAGCAGATTCTCAAGGCGGCGGATCGAGCTGCCAATCTGACGCGACAGCTATTGGCCTTCAGTCGCCGCCAGATTGTCACGCCACGCGTGCTCGCCCTCGATCGGATCGTCAGAGATACCGAGCAGATGCTTCGGCGCCTCATCGGCGAGGACATCGAGCTCACGACGACCATCGCGCAGGACATCGGCCCTGTTCGTGCGGATGCGGGTCAGATTGAACAGGTCCTCCTCAATCTCGCCGTGAATGCGCGTGACGCGATGCCGCAGGGCGGCACCATCGGCATCGAGCTCAAGAACGTGAGCATCGACGATGGAGCTGCCGAAGGCCAGCGTCTGCCACTCCGGCCTGGATCCTACGTGCGTTTGTCCGTTGTCGACACCGGTTGCGGCATCAATCCGGAGACCGTCGCGCACATCTTCGAACCGTTCTTCACCACCAAGAAGGAAGGCCAGGGAACCGGCCTCGGGCTCGCGATGGTCTACGGCATCGTCGAGCAGGCCGGCGGCGCGATCGACATCGACACCGAGGTCGGCCGAGGCACGACCTTTCACGTCTATCTCCCTCAGACCACAGGCGAGACAGAGAGCGAGTCGAAGCCGACGCCGACCACAGTTGCCCGCGGCTCGGAAACCGTGCTCCTCGTGGAAGACGACCACGTGGTGCGCACGCTCGTCGCCAACGGATTACGGAAGGCTGGCTACACGGTGCTCGAGGCTGCCGATAGCGCGCAGGCGCTGGAGATCGCCCGGGCGCGCATCTCGCCCATTCATCTGCTGCTGACCGACGTCGTCATGCCCGGCATGAACGGACGCGAGCTCGCCGACCGATTGCGGCCGCTCCACCGCGACACCAGGGTCGTCTTCATGTCTGGCTACTCCGACGATGCGATCCTTCGGCGTGGCGTTCAGACGGCCAGCGCGGACTTCATTCAGAAGCCGTTTTCGATGGACGCACTTACCGCGAGGATTCGCGACGTACTTGTGTAGTGGCGGCTTCAGTCGGACCGGCAGTCTAGCGCCCTTCCGACGCCAGAAGAAGCCGGTTCACCTTGAACATCTTGTGAAACTCATCGTAATGGGTCAGGCTGGAGTTCGACTTGAACGCTTGATCGAGGCTGTCGTGGAACTTGTGATTGTCTGGCAACTCCCGCTTCAGGTTGTCGAGCGTCAGTCGCAGCACCGGCCCCGTGGGCCCAACACTAAAGTGATAATCCGACCCCCTGCGCGCGCGCGGGATTGAGTAGATGTAGAGGCCCTTGGCTTCAAGAATCCGGTACTCGCGGTCTCCGACAAACCGATAGTCGACGCCGTCGCATGATCGAAACCCGAAGAGCTCGCTCTTTGCATATCGGCGGCTGCCGCCGCCATGGGTCACGTCGATGTAGGGCTTGTTCAGGAAGTTGTGCAACTCGAGCTTGTGCTCCTCGGAGTCGCACGAGCCCCACCCAGTGAGTACGCTGCTCTGGTAGTCCTTCGGCGAAAGGTAAACACCGCTCTTGCCGTCCTCGCCTGCACCGACCGCCGCCATGCCGATGACACCGATGACGAGCGCGGTCCCAAGAAGTTGTCTTGCCATGGTCTTGCTCACATTCCGGATCGGCTATGGCACATCGCGTAGTTTTCCCCAATGCCTGAGAATATTTCGCCGCGTGGTAGCGCTTTTCACCCCTTCGGTGCGATGCTGAGCAAATCGCGAGCCGGGCAGGCTGCCCCTTTGGAACGGCCCCCGCGGCGGCGCGGCGAAGATAGCTAGATGATCTGCAACACAGTCTGAGAGATGGCGCGAATCGACCCGGTCTGCGGCATGCCCGTGGCGGATGAGGGCACCGTCTCGCTCGATCGCGGGACCGAGCGCTTGTGGTTCTGCTCGGAGTTCTGCCGGCAGCAGTTTCTGAGGCACCCGCGGGCGTACGAAATCGACTCCCGGCATCCTCCGAAGGAGATCGACTGGCCGGACCGCCGGATTGCCTACTTCTCGATGGAAGTGGCCCTGTCGAATGACATCCCCACGTACGCCGGAGGACTCGGCGTGCTGGCTGGGGATACGCTGCGTTCGTGCGCAGACCTGGAAGTACCTGTCGTCGCGATCTCGCTGGTTCACCGGCACGGGTATTTCTGGCAGGAGATCCGCGACGACGGCCAGGTCGAGCGCGACACGACATGGGCGCCGGAGCGCTTGCTGCGGGAGGTGGCATCACCGACCGTCGTCGAGCTCGAAGGGCGGACGGTGTGGCTCCAGGCGTGGCGCTATAACATCGTTGGAACGACCGGCTTCACGGTTCCGGTGCTGCTGCTGGACACGGACGTCTCCGAGAATCAGCCCGAGGATCGCCGCATCACCGACCATCTCTATGGCGGCGACGATCGGTATCGCCTGATGCAGGAGATTGTGCTCGGCGTGGGCGGTGTTCGCCTGCTCCGGGCCCTGGGGTGCACGGGCCTCCGGACTTACCATCTCAACGAAGGCCACGCGGCGCTGGCCCCGCTTGAGCTGCTTCGCACGGAGGACCGACCCGGCACCTTGGACTTCCGTCCGGTCCGGAACCGGACCGTCTTTACGACGCACACACCTGTCGCCGCGGGGCACGATCAGTTCGACCGGGAGTTGGCGTCCCGCGTGCTCGGGAAGTTTGTGGCACGAGAGGTACTCGACATGCTGGGCGGCCGCGACCGGCTCAACATGACACACCTCGCGCTCAACCTGAGTCATTATGTCAACGGCGTGGCGTTGCGGCACCGCGAGGTGTCGAGCGAGCTCTTTCCGCAGTACGAGATTCATCAGATCACCAACGGCGTGCACGCGCGCACGTGGACAAGCTCGCCCTTCATGGCGCTCTTCGATCGCTATATCCCAGGCTGGCGGACCGATCCACTTATGCTCCACAACGCGCTCGCGCTGCCAGCCGATGATGTTTGGCAGGCTCACCAGCGCGCCAAGGACGCACTGCTTGAAATCGTTTTCGCGCGGACGGGCCGCCGGCTGCGGGGCGACGTGCTCACGCTGGGCTTTGCGCGCCGGGCGACCGCCTACAAGCGGCCGGAACTGGCCCTCAGCAACCTCGCGACGTTGCGCACCATCGCGAAGAAGCGTCCCCTCCAGTTCGTCTTCGCCGGGAAAGCGCACCCTAAGGACGAGCCCGGCAAGCAGGGCATCCGGTCGATCCTGGCGGCGGCGCGACAGCTCCACGATGAGATTCCCGTGGTCTATCTCGCCGAGTACGACCTCAACCTGGCGCTCGCTCTCGTAGCTGGCGTCGATCTCTGGCTCAACACGCCGCTCCCCCCGCTCGAAGCGTCCGGGACATCGGGCATGAAGGCCGCCCTCAACGGCGTCCCGAGTTTCAGCGTA
Organism: Vicinamibacteria bacterium; assembly: GCA_041484265.1. GTDB lineage: Bacteria > Acidobacteriota > Vicinamibacteria > Vicinamibacterales > CAVVIG01 > 2-12-FULL-65-11. The sequence goes on along the minus strand of JBGPHH010000088.1, from coordinate 11,024 downwards.
CTCGATGGCTGGTGGCGCGAAGGCTGCGTCGAAGGGGTGACCGGATGGGCGATTGGTGCACCCGACCCGCCGAGCGGCGTCGAAGCGACCCGCGCGGACGCCGCCGATCTCTATCGCAAGCTCGACTCGGTCGTCGCGCCGTTGTTCTACGAGGACCGGGGTGGGTGGATCCACGTCATGCGGCAGTCGATCGCGCTGAACGGATCATTTTTCAATACCCATCGCATGGTCCGCCAGTATCTGCTCCACGCGTACTCGATCTAACGCCGGCCATTCCCCACCAAAAAATCTCGCACCGAGTGCGGAATATTTCGGAGAGCTACTAGCCTGCATTCGTCGGCTCTTTTCATTCCTTGGGTATTTCCGAACGTGCGGCTGTTCTCGATGGTCTTTCGGAGCGTCGTTGGTTGGCCCGCTGCTTGCCAGTCAGCGTAAAGAGCCAAGCAATGTTCCGAGTTGCAGTTCTTTCAATCGTCCTGAGCTTGACGACGAACTCAAGCGCGACGCTGTTGTGCGAGATGTGGTGCGGTCATATTCCCGCGACAAGGGTGGCCGAGCGGCCGTGTCACCACACCACAGCGCCAGCCACTCCCGCCAGGATTGATGGTTGCGGCACCTGCGACAAGCTGATTCTCGGCGCCACCGCATTCATCCAAGAAGACACGCAACGTCGCGCCGCAACTCCACTCGAGCAAGAGGCCGGTCCCAGCTCGCGCTATCAGTTCGACGTGGCCGCCGACGACTGTCGAGCCCGCCATCCCGCGCCCACATGGGCGCTACAGCAGCGGCCTTTAGCGACCACTCTCCGGATCTGAGTCCCCTCCACTGCGGTTGCCGGTCTGACTAGGACCGGTATTCGTGGCGTCTCTGTTTCCACGGAAGTCAAGAATGCCGGCGCGTGATGCAAGACGTGTTGGTTTCGGGATGACTCGGTCAGCAGAAAGAGGTAGGTCCATCATGAGAGCGATCCGTCTCCGCCCACTGTCGATCGGTGCTCTCGCGCTTCTCATGTTCGCAGAAACCGCCGCAGCACAAACCCAATCATCGGCGATTCTGAATACGCTCGAGGTGCAGGAACTCGTCACACGTGCGCAACCTGGCGACCATGCGCGGCTCAGCGCGCACTTCGCCGCTCTTGCCGAGCGCTACACGGCCGACGCCAAGCAGCATACGGCGATGGCGCAGGCGTTCATCGGAAGTCCTATCCAACGGATCGCAGCAGAGCGAGCCGCCGATCACTGCAGGCGTCTCGCCCAGCTGAATACCCAGTCCGCCACGACACTCCGGGAGCTTGCGGCGCATCACGACAAGCTGGCGGCAGGCACGCCAGCTACCGCGCCGCGTGCGGGAGCCCGCTTCGAGGCTGGTGCAGGCGCTGCGACGCCGAGCGACGAGGCGCTCCGTCAGCTTGCAGCCAAAGCTAGCACGTCCGCCGATCATCGGGCGCTCGAGGAGTACTTCGTGACGCAAGCGAAGCGCTACACCGCCGACGCCGACGAGCACGTCACGACGGCGGGAATCTACAGAAGCACTGGATTCGCCGCCGCGGCCTCCGCTTGCGATCGAGTGGTGAAACTGTGGCGTGACGCTGCCAAAGAGGCGAGCGCGGCCGCCGCGCAGCACAAGGACTTAGCCGGCAGTGCGTCCAAGAGGCAGTAGGTTGTCAATGAATCTCCGACAAATCGTTACGCTCGCCGGCATTGCCGTCGCCTTCGCGGCGCCGAGTGTTGCCCAAGTCGGCGGCGGGGGCCTCGCGCCTGCGGGCATCGGAGAGACGCTCGCCAACGGCCAGACGGTGGAGGCGAGGTCTTCCACACTGGCCACACTCGTCAACGAGCTAGAGCGAAACAATCCTGAGTTGAAGGCCTCGCGCCGCGACGTCGACATGCGCGTGGCTCGCATCGCACCGGCCAGCGCGCCTCCCGATCCCACGCTGAGCGTCGGCTACATGGGTGGCCTGCTTCGTCCGCCATTCTTCCCGTCGGCCGACACGGCGAACGGCTTCCGTCAATTCGGTCTCTCGCAGGAAATCCCCTACCCCGGCAAACTGGGCCTAAGGGGACGCGTCGCGGCGACCGAAGCGGACACGGAGCGCTGGAATTCCGAAGACACGCGCAAACGCCTGATCGCCGAGCTGAAGACCGCGTACGTTGAGTACGTGTACGTGACGCGCAGCCTCGACATCCTCGAGCGCAACAAGGAGCTGCTCGAGCAGTTCCGCCAGATCGCCGGGGCGCGGTTCCAGGTCGGACAAGGCCTCCAGCAGGACGTGCTAAAGGCCCAGGTCGAGATCTCGATGGTTCTCGAACGGCAGGCGCTGTTCAGCCAGCAGCGCGATGCCCTTGGCGCCCAGATCAACGGCCTCCTGTTTCGCCCGCCCGATACGCGACTCGAGGGCCCGCTCACCTACGATGCCGCGCCGCTCGGCCGTGGGCTCGAAGAACTCCGGGCGCTCGTGCAGCAGAACTACCCAGCACTGAAGCGGGACGAGCGGACGATCGATCGCGGCCAGGAAGCGTTATCACTGGCGCGAAAGGAAGTGCTGCCTGATTTCGGGGTCAATGTCACCGTGCAGCAGTTTACCGACGGCATGCCGTGGATGTATGGCTTCGATTTCATGATGAAGTTGCCGGTGTTCTGGCAACGGAAGCAGCGCCCGATGATCGCGGAGGCCGCCGCCTCGCTCGAAAGCGGCCGGCGCATGCGGGACAACACCTTGGCGACGGCGATGGCCCAGACGACGAGCGAATACTTCGCGACGACGACGAGCCGGAGACTGGCTGACCTGTACAGCGACAGCACGCTACCGCAGGCGCGGCTGGCGCTCGAGTCGTCGCTCTTGTCGTACCAGGTCGGGCGCATCGATTTCCTCAGCGTCCTGACGAATTTCATCACGGTGCTGAGCTACGAGCTCAATTACGAGGAACAGAACGCGCGCGCCGTCCAGGCGTTAGCGCGCCTCGAGCCACTGACCGGACTCGAGCTCGTGAGGTAAGGACACGAACATGAGCCCCACACCTCCTGACAACCATCCCACGACGCCAGCCGATACCGGCGCGACGGCCCAGCTGGCCAAGGGCCGGGTCGTCGGCCAGCGACCTCGCGTCGGCACATACGCCGTGGTGGCGGTGGTGTCGCTCGGCATTGGCGCGGTCGGCGCCGTCCTTGCCGGTCGCTTCTTCACAGGCGCGCAACCGGAGACCACGGCGCCAACGGCCGCGACCGGCAGTGGGGCTCCTGCCTCCGCCGGCGCCGGCATGGCGGGCATGGCCGGCATGGCCGGAGGCGAGCAACCGGAAGGGAAAGAAGGCGGGGTATACATCTCGCCGGCGCGCCAGCAGCTCATTGGTGTCAGGACCGCCGCGCTGGAGTCTCGCACACTGGACACGACCATTCGCACGGTCGGCACGCTGGCTTACGACGAGACACGGGTGACCGAGGTCCACCCGAAGATCTCCGGATGGGTCGAGCGTGTGTTTGTGGACTTCGTCGGCAAGCCCGTGCGGCGAGGTGAACCGCTGCTGACGATCTACAGTCCGGACCTCGTCGCGACGCAGAACGAATACCTGCTCGCGCTCAAGGCAAAGCGCCAGCTGGGCGACAGTGCCTTTGCGGAAACCCGGGCCGGGGCCGAATCGCTGGTTGTGGCGACTCGTGAACGGCTGCGCCTCTGGGACATCACCGACGAGCAACTCGACGAGTTGGAACGCACCGGCCAGGCGCGGCGCACATTGACGCTCTACTCCCCTTTCGATGGCGTCGTCCTCGAGCGGAACACGTACGCCGGACAGTACATTACGCCGGAGACCAGCACGGCCAAGATTGCCGACCTGTCGAGGATCTGGGCCATCGGGCAGATCTTCGAGTACGAGGCGCGCAGCGTGAAGCTGGGCGACGAGGCCGAGATCGAGTTCCCTTACGGCCAAGCAGCGCGCCGGCTGAAAGGTCGCGTCACCTTTATCTACCCTGACATCAATCCCGACACGCGGCGGGCGCGGGTCCGTATCGAGTTCACGAACCCGGGTCTCGATCTCAAGCCGCAAAGCTACGTCACGGTAATCCTCCGCCGCACCGCGAGAGCGCAGCTCGCGCTGCCCAAGGAGGCCCTCTTCGACAGCGGCGCCAAGCGATACGCGATTGTCGCGCACCCGAACGGCTATTTCGAGCCGCGGGAGATCGAGGTCGGGGAACCGGTCGACGAGTTCTACCCGGTTGTAAGGGGACTGTCCGCCGGTGACCGCGTGGTCACCTCCGCGCAGTTCCTCATCGACTCCGAGACGAACCTGCAGGCGGCCTTGGCCGCCATGGCGAACATGCCGGGCATGACCAAGGGCGGTGACGACAGTGGCAGGGGCACACGCCAAGCCAAGCCCAACACGCCGGCTCCTGTAGAGCGGAGAGATCGGCCGTGATCAACAAGCTTATCGAGTTCAGCGCCCGCAACGCGGTCATCGTCCTCCTGCTGATGCTCGGAATCGCTGGCGGGGGCATCTGGGCGATCCGCCAAACGCCGATTGACGCCATTCCAGATCTGTCGGACGTGCAGGTCATCATTTCCGCTAACTGGGAGGGCCGCAGCCCCACGCTGGTCGAGGATCAGGTCACCTACCCGATCGTCACGGCCTTGATCTCGGCACCGAACGTCAAGGTCGTGCGCGGCTTCTCGTACTTTGACGTGTCGTTTGTGTACGTCATCTTCCAGGACGGCACCGACCCGTACTGGGCACGAAGCCGTGTGCTGGAGTATCTGAACGGGTTGCAGGGGCGATTGCCTGGAGGCGTCACGCCCGTACTCGGACCGGATGCCACGGGCGTCGGATGGGGCTTCGAATACGCGCTCGTCGATCGGTCAGGCAAGAACGATCTCTCACACCTTCGTACCTTGAACGACTGGTACGTGCAGTACTGGCTTCGCAGCGTGACCGGCGTCGCCGAGGTCGCGCCAGTCGGCGGATACGTGAAGCAGTACCAGGTCGAGATCGATCCAAACGCGCTGCTCGCCTTCAACATGCCGATCGACATGGTGAGTGCGGCCATCCGCCAAAGCAACAACGACGTCGGCGGGCGCGTCGTCGAATGGACCGGCCGCGAGTATATGGTCCGCGGCCGCGGCTACATCCAGAACGTGAGCGACATCGAGCAGGTCAGCCTCGGGGCAAGGCCAGACGGCACGCCAATCCTCGTGAAAGACGTCGGGAGGGTGCACCTCGGACCGGACATGCGGCGTGGCGTCGCGGAGCTCAACGGTGATGGCGATGTGGCCGGAGGCATCGTCATCATCCGCTACGGCGTGGACACATACGGGGTCATTCAGAGCATCAAGCAAGCGGTGAAGGACCGCATTCAACCCGCTCTGCCTGAGGGCGTCGAGTTTGTCACCACCTACGATCGCTCGGGACTCATCGAACGCTCCATCGAGACGCTTAGGGAAAAGCTCGTCGAGGAGATGTTCATCGTCTCGGCCGTGTGCGTGATCTTCCTTTGGCACTTCCGGAGCGCCCTGGTCGCGATCCTGACGTTGCCGTTGTCCATCCTGCTGTCCTTTCTCGCCATGAGGTACATCGGCCTCGGATCGAACATCATGAGCCTTGGCGGCATTGCCATCGCGATTGGCGCGATGGTTGACGCGGCGATCATCATGATCGAGAACGCACACAAGCATCTCGAACGTGATGCTGGGACCAAGTCACGAACCGAGATCCTAATCGAGGCAGCACAGGAGGTCGGCCGTCCGCTCTTCTTCTCGCTGCTGATTATCACCGTGTCCTTCCTGCCGATCTTCACTCTCGAGGGACAGGAAGGCCGTCTGTTCAAGCCGCTGGCGTTCACCAAGACGTTCGCGATGGGATTCGCGGCGTTGACCTCCGTGATTATCGTGCCGTTTCTGATGGTCCTCTTCATCCGGGGGCGCATCCCTCGGGAGGAACAGAACCCGATCAACCGCTTCCTGATTTGGGCCTACCACCCGTTCGTGCGTCTGGTACTGCGCCATCGTGCACTGACCCTCATCGCGGCGCTCGCGTTGATGCTCAGCACAGTGCTGGTGTTCTTGAGGCTCGGATCCGAGTTCATGCCGCCGATGTACGAGGGCACCATCCTGTACATGCCGATCACGCTGCCTGGCGCGTCGGTGCAGACCGCGCAGCAAGTGCTCGCAACGCAGGACAAGATCATCAAACAGGTGCCGGAAGTGGAGTCGGTGTTCGGCAAGGCGGGCCGTTCCCTCTCGGCGACGGACCCGGCGCCGCTCGAGATGATCGAGACCGTGATCAACCTCAAGCCGGAAAGCGAGTGGCGGCGCGGCATGACGCCGGCCAAGCTTGAGACCGAACTGGACAAAGTGGTCCGGTTGCCAGGCGTGGCCAACGCCTGGACGATGCCGATCAAGGCGCGGGTGGACATGCTCTCGACTGGCATCCGCACGCCGGTCGGCGTCAAGATCTTCGGTCCCAAGCTCGAGACCATCAACGAGATCGGCGCCCAGATCGAAGGCGCCATCAGGAGCGTGCCGGGGACCCGCAACGTCTTCGCCGAGCGCGTCACTGGCGGTTATTACGTCGACTTCACCATCAAGCGCGATCAGATTGCGCGCTACGGACTCTCAATCCAGGACGTCGAGATGGTGATCGAGTCGGCCATCGGCGGTGCCAACGTCACGACGACGATCGAGGGACGGGAGCGCTTCCCAGTCAACGTCCGGTATCAGCGCTACTACCGCAGCGACATCAACGAGATCCGTCGCACGCTGATCTCGGCGCCAGGCGGCCGACAGCTCCCCATCAGTCAAGTCGCCGACATTACGACGAGCACGGGCCCGACGGTCATCCGAACGGAACAAGCGCAGCTCCTCGGATACGTGTACGTGGACATCGCCGACCGCGATATTGGCAGCTATGTAGCGGAAGCCAAGCAGGTCGTCAACAGGATGGTTCCCCTGCCCTCCGGATACACGCTCGAATGGAGCGGCCAGTACGAGTACATGGCGCGCGCCGCCGAGCGGTTGAAGATCGTCGTCCCTGTGACGGTTCTCATCGTCATTGTGCTCTTGTACTTCAACACACGGAACCTGATGAAGGTCGCCATCGTTCTACTGGCGGTACCGTTCTCGTTGATTGGCGCGTTCTGGCTGCTATACGTGCTGGGCTACAACCTGAGCGTGGCGGTGTGGGTCGGGATCATTGCGCTGGCTGGCGTGGATGCCGAGACCGGCGTCGTGATGCTGCTCTACCTGGACCATGCGTACGACAAGTCCAAATCCGCCGGTCGAATGCACAGCCTGAGCGATCTGCAGGAGGCCGTTGAGGACGGCGCGGTCAAACGTATCCGGCCAAAAATGATGACCGTGATGGCGATCCTGATGGGTCTGCTGCCAATCATGTGGAGTCAGGGTGCCGGCGCAGATGTCATGAAGCGCATTGCTGCCCCGATGGTCGGCGGTGTCATCAGCTCCTTTGCGCTCGAGCTGTTGATCTATCCAGTCATCTTTACGCTTTGGAAGTGGCACAGCGAGGTCAAGCCGGCCCTCGCCCAGGTCCAGACTCCGTGAGGCAAGGGGAATCTGTTATGCGTCGTCACCTCTTCACGACCGTAGCTGCCACAGCTGTCCTGTTGCTGGTGCAGGCCTATCCTGCCGAGGCGGCAGGACCTCCGTTCGACCTTTCGGTGAAGAAAGACCGTTTCTTGGGCGGCAGCAAAGGAACGCTGATCTTTACGACGGAAGGCATCGAGTACCGGACGACGAACAAGGACGACGCCCGGCGATGGACATACGACGATGTGAAGCAGCTTCAGATCCTTTCGCCGACCCGGATTGCCGTGCTCACCTACGAAGACCAAGGCCGCCTGAAATTTGGCGCCGATCGGACGTTTGACTTCACAGTCGTTCAAGACACCGTCTCGCCAGAGCTTGTGACGTTCTTGCTCGACCGCGTCGCTCGACCGATCGTGACCGCGGTCATGCCGCAGTACGGCGGTGAGCCGCTCTTCCGCGCGCGCGTCAAGCACCAGCAGCAAGGCCGCGGTAGCCAAGGCATGCTCGCTATGTACGACCGTCAGCTTCTGTACGTGACCGAACAGGAGGGGGAGGCTCGGTACTGGCGCTTCAGCGACATTTCGAGCGTGCTGCAACTCGATCGGTATCGCCTGCAGGTCACCGTCTACGAAGGCGACAGTGGAGAAACCCGCCCGTTTGTGTTCGAGCTCAAGTCGGACTTGCCGGAGGGATTCTACGACGCACTATGGGCGCGGGTGAATCATGAGGGGCAGTATGGCAAGCCTTGAGGACAGGGCCACAGAGGAACGCCTGCTGTGCCGGATTCGCGGCGAATACCTGGAAATGCCGGGTCTCCGCCTTACACAGGCGCAGGCGCAGCGTCTCTTGGCGCTTGATGCAGCCACGTGCGCGAGAGTCCTCGAGAGCCTCGTCACTGCTGGATTCCTGCAGTGTGGTCCAGACGGCCAGTACGGGCGGATCAGGGATGTCACCCTCGGCCCGGTGCCGGTCCGGATGGCCAAAGCGGAATCGCCGGCGGGCGACCACGACGGACGCAGCAGCTTGAGGCATGCGCGTGGCAGAGGAGTGGCTCGATGAGCGCGTGATTATAAGGGCGGCGGTGAGATCGTCATGAACCTGACAGGACGAGGGCTGTACAAGAAAGTGAGGCCGTGATGGACGGTTTGGTGTCGTTCCTGCTGTTTGCGGCGTTCTTCTACTTCATGATGCGGTTCGGCTGCGGCGCCCACATGGTGCATGGCCAAGGCGGCGGTGGCCAGCACGGCGGCCATGCCGGTCCCGCCGGGGGCGAACAAGGTAGCGCTAGAGATCCCGTCTGCGGCATGGACGTGGCGCCGGGTCAAGGCTACACGAAGATGCATGGAGGCCGCGAGTATCGCTTCTGCTCCAGGGCTTGTCTCGATAAGTTTGACGCGAATCCGGATCGGTATGCGTCCATCCAGGAAGGTGCCCGATGAAAACAGGTCTGTCTCTGCCGGCGTTCGGCCACGCGATGAGCCTGTTTCTGGCCATCACGTTCGTCTTGTGTGTGGGGTTCGACCTCGCATTCCCGCAGAGGGCCATGTACCAAAGCTGGCAGGCCCTGCTTCCGGGATTTAGGTGGATCAGCTGGTCAAGCTTTGTGCTGGGTCTGGTCGAGAGCTACGGGTATGGCTGGTACTTCGCCCTGATCTGGGTGCCGTTATATAACGTGTTCAACGCGCGCGCCGTGTCCAGAACACGTTGATGGCTACTGGGCGCTCCGGGCGACGATCGGCCCCAGCGGCCGGGAACCACCTTCTCGCTGGCTTGCCGACAGCGGAGCGGGCGTGGCTTCAAGGTCGATGCGCCCGCGTATCGCTTCACGTCAAGCAGGTGCTCTACCGACAGGGCGAACCGATTGATCGCCTCTACTTTCCCGACTCGGGTGTCGTGTCCCTCGTCTCCGTCATGTCTGACGGGCGGTGCGCAGAGGTCGGGACCGTTGGGACCGAGGGTGTGATTGGTGTTCACGTGATGTACGGATTCGCTGTCATGCCATGCGAAGCACTCGTCCAGGCGGATGGCCAGGCGCGAGTGCTCCGCTTGCAGGATTTCTGGGCTGATGTCGAGGCGAAGAGGCGACTTCCACGTCTACTGTGCCGCTATGCGCACACGCTTCTCCTACAAATCATGCAGACAGCAGCGTGTAACAGGCTGCACACGATTCGCCAGCGCGCGGCACGCTGGATCCTCACGATGCAGGATCGTGTGGGCGACGCCTCGTTTCCGCTGACTCAGGAATTACTCGGCATCATGCTCGGCGCTCGACGTCAGTCGGTGAACGCTGTCGCGCGTAGTCTGCAGCGCGCCAAAGTCATCGACTATCGACGCGGACAGATGGCCATTCGCAACCGTGCGAAGCTCGAAGCAGCGGCCTGCGACTGTTATGCGATCGTTCGGGACCACTTTGCGACACTTCTACAGACGCGCGAGGCGACTGTTGCTGCAGCAGGAACCGTCGTCGTGCCGCCCGCTTGTCCGTGTTGTGGACTCCAGTGAACGCTCGGCCTCCGTCAGCGCTGTGTCACCTACCGGACAGATCCCGGAAGAGCGCGCGTAGGAGAGTACGCCTTCGATCGAGCTGGCTCCGCCAAAGACCGAATCGACCAAGGTCAACAGAACATGGACGGTCTACGTCACCAAGTGACCGCGTCCAGGGTCACCCTCGAAGGGCGAATCCGCAGCGAGTTTCAGGAAATGCGAGGCCTCTCGCTGACCGTGCAGCAAGCGGCACGCTTGTTCGGAATTCCTCGGGAGACCTGCGTCGAGCTGCTGTCGGGCCTCACCAGGGTGGGGTTCCTTGAGCAGAAGGCGGGTAAACGCTACGGGCTCCGCGACGGAAGACCGTGACAGGGCCGCCGGTATCCAGCGGGCCTCAGCCAGGTGATCTCGTCATCTCTAAACGTCAGTCCTACTATGTGTTGAGCACATTCCCAAGAGCAGCCCAGCTCACGTGCCGCACGTACGAGGAGGCCACCCCGCACGCCACGACCTTTGCCCTCCGGGAGCGAATTGATGTCTGGTACACAGATGATGACGAGATCTACCGCTGCTTGGTGCGCCACCGCTAAGGGACGCTATCATGGCGTGACGCGCCCTTACACATCCAGGTCCGTAGCCACGACGCCGCTTAGGAGCGATGAGGAGAGGAGGAGGACCCATGGGAGCAAACGATGTGGCGATTCGTCGAGTCGGCTTGCCAGGCGGCATTCAGCCAGCGAGCGCCGACACGGGAGCGTTGCGGCTGGAAGTCGCCCTGCGTGCCTACTACCGCTACCGCGACCGTGGTTCCGTTCCCGGATTCGAGATAGAGGACTGGCTGGCGGCCGAGCAGGAAGTGCTCGCACAACACGCAAACACGACCGCGTCCAAGTCCGGACCGACGAACTCTTCTGCTGGAAGCGGTCGACGCGCCAAACGGACACCAGGCCGGCAATGACAGGCGCGCCCGCCCCCATTCCACGCAGTGATTGAGCGCGAAGAGGCCGCG
>JBGPHH010000087.1:0-14607 GCA_041484265.1 Vicinamibacteria bacterium | reverse complement strand
ATCGTGAAGATCCGGTTCGTCGAACAGCAGCCCCGCACGACATGGCAGATCTCGGCGCCCAACGAGTACGGCTTCTACTCGAACGTCAACCCGACGGTGGACCATCCGCGCTGGAGTCAGGCGTCAGAAGTCCGGCTGCCCGGATTCCTCAAGAATCATCGGACGCTGATGTTCAACGGATACGCCGACCAGGTCGCCAGTCTCTACTCGGGCATGGACCTTCGAGTCAACTACTAGCACCAACTACTAGTGGGGCGGACCCTATCGGGTCCGCCGAAGGAGCCGGACCTAAAAGGTCCGGCCTACATTCTGCTGGCTACTGACTTTCGGCTTTCTACCGCTGGAACGCGTAGGAGACTTTGGCGAAGATCTGCCGGCCGGCCGGTTGGAGGCCGTTGGGATCCGAGAGCTCGCGGTCGATTCCGTAGCCCACGAACAACACCGACTGCCAGTTGAGCTTGTAGGCGACGAGCACCGAGCCGTTGAACGCGCCCGTGTGGTCGCTGACCGGAGACAGATACAGCGTCGGGTCCTGATCGGTCGACGTGTACTGCGCGATCACGCGCATGAAGCTGCGCGCCGTGAAGGTGTACGTGCCTTTGACGCGCGAGATCCGCGCCGTGAACAGCCGCGCCTCGCCCCCGCTCGCATCGCCGACGTTCAGCCACTCCCGGTTCTGGAGCAGGTCGAGCTCGACGTGATCGGTCGGATGCAGCGTCGCGCTCAGATTGACCGACCCGCCATGGCCCGGACGTGAATTCGCAAAATCGATGCCCTGCCCCATCGACCCGTCGACCGACACCCGGGACACCGCGCGGGATGGACTGAACTGAGTGTAGTAGGTTATGAACCGCTGACCGATGAGTTGATTCCCCGTACGGACGTCCTCGTTGTGAAACTGGACATTCGTGTATCCTCCCCAGCCCGAGTTGGTCTCCAGGCCCGACGCCATGGAACGAAAGATCAACGCGCCCGATTGATCAACCTGTCGGTCGACGTAGACGAACGGGTGTACACGCGACACAAACCCCTCCGGCCGGAACGTCCAGCCGCCGTTCCCGGAGACTTCGCGCTGGCCGACCTGCGGGATGAACCCCGTGTCGGCGCGAAATCCGCCTCCATAGCCTTGGTACGACGCGAAGAAATCCAGTCGCGTCGTGCTGTGCCCCCACTGCAGGGTTCCGGCTGGCGACGTCATGTCCTGTCCGGTCCACTCCGGCGTGAGGTCCGGCCGATTTGGCGTTTGCGTAGCGCTCAGCAGGAACTGTCCGGTGACCGTGTCCGACCCATTCGGCCTCCATTGAAAATCGGGGCCGAAGACGCGGTTGTGGCCGTTCGAGTCGGCCTCGCGATCGGTGACGAGCATGCTGACAAAGGATCGACCGATGTCGCGCTTCGCTCGCGCGATGAGCACCTTCGCCCCGAAGTCCAGCGGCGCCGTCGAAGAACCGTACGGGCCCGGCAAAATCGCACTGCCTCCGCCTCGATCGTCGGCCACGAGCACGGTATAGGCGACCCCAGCTTCCTTGCCGGTGACTCTGCCGCCCCATTGCGGCGCAGTGATCGTTCGCGTGTACGCCGCATTGATCGGTGTGTTGAGCAGGCTGACGCCTTCGAGAAAAAAGACGCGCCGCTCTGGAAAGAACAAGGCGAAGCGCTGGTTCGCGGTAATCTGCGCCGTGTCGGATTCGATCTGCGAGAAATCCGGCTTGAACGTGGCGTCGACCGCGTTATCCGCGTTCGGCGTCCACTTGACGTCGAGGCCGCCGTGCAGCTCTGCGGGATCACGGACGAGCGGCGACCCCAGCAGATCGCGCGGCCGGGCATCCTGAGCGGCGCTCACGTACGGGGCGGCCACGATGTGTCCGCCAGCCGGGAGGTGCTCGAGGCCCACGAGTGTATTCGCGCGGCACACGAAGCAGTTGCCGCCCCTCGGCAGTTTGGCGGACGAGAACTGATAGTTGAACTCGCGCGGGTAGTTTCGGCGGAGCAAGATGCCCCACGTTTGCGGATCGGCGTTCTTGTAGCGCAGCGTCGAGAAGGGCACGCGGATCTCGAGCGTCCAGCCGTGGTCCGTGATGCGGGCCGCTGAATCCCAGAAAAAGTCGACCGACGAATTCTCCCCAGACGCATCGTCGCTGAGCGCGTCGTACTGCACACCGCGCGGCGTGGCCATCAGCACGATTGCCGAGTGGCCGTCGTTGCGCGTGTCGAGCATCAGACCTCCCCAGTCCCCGGGAAGGCTGTCGCGATCGCTGAGCGCCGCGCGAATGGCCGATGGGTTCGGATCGTCGAACTCGAAGCCCGCGTAGAAGAAGCGATCGTCGAAAGCCAGGTACGCGGCGCTCCGGATCTTGGCGGGCAGGTTGTCGCCGGGGTCTGTTTCGTACCAGGTATCCACGCGGCTGGCGCCTCGCCAGCCCGGGTCAGACAGATCGCCGTCGATGACGATCGGGCCCGCGGCCCGACTGATGTGAATCTGCTCGCCGGAAAGCGCGGTCTGTGCGTGGGTCGAAGGCCCGGCCAACGCCACCAGCGCAGCGAAGAGCACCACGAGACGCTTCAACAGGCGTATTTTAGACGATCGGCGCCGCCGTCGGTTCGGACGTCGGCCGCTACGGAAACTGCACCTTGCGGATCGCCGAGGAGACGACAAACACTCGCAGATTGTTCGTCGCGGCGTCGGCCGGGACCACAAAGAATCCGGGACCGCCGGGCGAGTAGCTGAGCGTCGTCCCAGACAGGACTTCGCCATCGGCAAACGTGACGTTGATGCGGCGGCCCGCGCCTACGGCCTCCTCGACTGGGCCGACCTGCGACGCCAGGCCGTTGAAGTCCTGAACGAAGAACGCGGCCTTGAGGTGCGTCAGCGGAATCGTGATGCGAGATTCCGGCGGACCGTCAGGGACGGCCCACAGATCGATCTGCTTCTTGCTCGGCAGGAAGTTGCGGCTATAGCCCTTCATCAGCCGGCCATCCGTGTAGCGCACCACGAGACGATTCCAGCCCGTTGGATCCGCGAATGGTTTGCTTCGTTCGACCTCGGGCTCGGACTCGCGCGTCGGTTCGATGTCTCGCGTCACGGCGATCAACTGGGCGGCGCTCTCCAGGAACCGCTGCTGCCATTCCTCCAGCCGGCAACCGAGCGGCAGCTCGACCAGCAGCTTGGAGACTGTCCGGTGCGCGGCCACCGGCATCTCGAAGACGGCCTGCGTGCTGTGAATCTTCAAGGCTGCACGCGCGTCCACGACACGAATCGTGAGCACGGGAACCGCGCGCCGCACGCGTTCCACGATCTCTGTCAGAAGGACGTCCGGAGTCGCGGCGTTCTCGACACATCGGATGACCGTTCTCAGGAGCCGGCTCATTTCGCGTCTGAACGGCGCCCCGGCCCGACGCCCGGACGCCGATTCGAGCATCCCCTGCACGGTCGCGAGCGCGCCGGCCCAGACCTTGGCGGCGCCCGGATCGATGCTGACCAGACTGCCGCTGTCCAATTCAGAAGAGCGCTTAAGGACCAGACTGAGCCGCGCGCATTCGTGGATGGGATTGCAGGCAGTATCGCTCTCCGCTCCTCGCATCGGCCGCCCAGGCAGCTCGAATGGACGCTTGAACAGGAGGGCGCCCCGATAGGTGGCGTGTGGGGCGAGTCCAGAGACCTGACAGCGAAGGACCCGCGCCGGGATCGTGAACTCGCCTTCCTGTCCCGCGATCTCGATGACGACCGTGGAGCCGGGCTGAAACCGCGCGGTGGCTTCGATTTGCGCGCCGCCTTCGGAAAGATCGATCAGCGAAACGGTCGGACCGTATTTCAGTCGGACACGATTGAGCCACGACAGTTCCGACAGCGTCAGTCGATGGTGCGTCCGCCGGTCGGAGGGGGCAAACGCCTGATGCTCGGCAGACGTCGCCGGGCGCACCAGCGAGAAAGCTCTTTCAAGGTTTGGGAGGGCGGCAAGGGACGACATGAGCGGGTGTGCGAAGGGCGACGCAAGCGGCGGGCCAGCACGTCATTCTTCCTTACCACCAGAAACCCCTTTGTTTTCAGCGTGTTGGCGCACGACCAACGTCCAGGCGTGCCTTAAATAAGCACATTTAGTGTCCATGATGTCTTATTAAGTCACGCCAGGGCTCTACATAATGCGCAATCCTGTTCAGTTCTTGGTCATGCTGAAACCGGTGATCACGGCCTCGACGTTGTGGCTGAAGCGAATCCCATAGACACCGTCGGTCGACTGCAGTTTGCCGGCCGCAACGAGCTGCGCCCTGTCGTAACCGGCGACGACGGTGCCATTGATGGAGCATTCGGCGCGGCCACCCTTGACGGTCCAAGCGATGTCCTGGGAGACGGGCTGACCAACGGCTGCCGCTCTGTGCACGGCGGCGTTGCGCGATGTATTGAGCAGCGTAAAGACCGACGGACCGCTGAATCCGCGGACGAGCATCTGGCCGTCGCCGTACGCGACGCAATAGACGAGGCTCATCTGGTCGGTGCCCACACCGGTGCCGCCGATGAAGATGCCGTACGAATGCGGGTGGCTGTTGAGCTCCATGAATCGCGGCTCGAGAAACGTCGCCTTCACCGTGTAGTCGCCGCTCGCGGTGTTGGCCGGATTCCAATAAGTGGTCGCCGGACCGGCGGTTACGTGCAACGCGGCGCCCTCCTGGACGAGCTTCGAGTCGTTGAGCACGCGCCCTTGTCGGGCCGAGCTTGTATCGATCTTGCCGGTCCAACCTTGAACGAAGATGCCGCCTCCGGGAATGACACGATCGGCATCCTGGGCATAAAGCACGGCAACAGCAGCAAGAACAACAGCGAACGTCGCAGCTGACACGAATCCGACACGCATTGCAGTCTCCTTGGAGTCATCACACAAGCGAAACGCCCGACCAGGGATTGTGCCACTGGTACGGGCGTTTCAATGCGCTTCTCGCGCGTCCCGGCATGGGCCGGGACCAATTAGTACATCGATCGTTTCAGTTGTCGCCCGTCTGTCTGCGCGTCATTCCAGCGCTAGCAGCTCGATGACGCGCCACTCAGGCCCGGCGGCTTTTCCATGAACGCCTCCTGACTGGGGGTAGAGAGCGTGACGAGGGTTGATCTTACGCCCGCGCGACGCTGCTGTCGACCCTCAAAATTTGATTCGGTCCTGCTCAGGACGCAATACTAGATTCACAACCGTAGTGTCTGGCTTCAGCCGGACGCCAGTCCGCCTAAAGGCGGACACTACACCTTGTCATGTCCGAGATCGAGACGCTCTCCGCGCTGCGTGTCCGCGAACTGCGTAAGAAGTTCCAGGACGTGATCGCGATCGACAACATCGAGCTGGACATTCGCGCGGGCGAGTGCTTCGGCCTGCTCGGCCCAAACGGTGCCGGCAAGACCACGACCATCGAAATCTGCGAAGGCCTGACCGAGCCGGATTCCGGCGACGTTCAAGTGCTCGGACGCCGCTGGGCCACCGACGCCAGTGCGTTGCGCCAGCGGCTCGGCATCCAATTGCAGGACACGCAGCTCTCCGACAAGCTGACGGTAGTCGAAACGCTGAAGCTCTTCCGTAGCTTCTTCAAGCAAGGTCCGACCCCGAGCGAAGTGATTGCGCTCGTACAGCTCGAGGAGAAACGCGACGCGCGAGTGGTGACGCTCTCCGGCGGCCAGAAGCAACGGCTGGCGCTCGCCTGTGCGCTCGTCGGTGGTCCCGAGCTGCTGTTTCTCGACGAGCCGACAACCGGCCTCGATCCGCAGGCCCGGCGCCAGGTATGGGACCTCATCGAGGAGTTCAGGCGCGGCGGCCGCACGATCCTGCTCACCACGCACTATATGGAAGAAGCCGAACGTCTCTGCGACCGCGTGGCCATCATGGACCACGGCAAGGTCATCTCGCGGGGGACTCCGCGTGAGCTCATCGACGAGCTGGGTCGCCGGGGCGTGCCGCTCACGCTGACAGAGGTGCGTACGCGCTCGGCCACGCTCGAGGACGTCTTCGTCTCGCTGACCGGACGCCATTTGCGCGATGAGTGAAACGTCCTCGGTGGGGCACCCTTTGATCCAACTCATACTGGTCCGGATCCGCGAGTTCACCCGCGAGCCCGAGGCGGTGTTCTGGACCATCTTCTTTCCCATTGTGCTGACGGCGGGATTGGGCATTGCGTTTCGCAACCGCCCGGCCGACGTGCTCCAGGTCGTGACGCCGTCGGCCACGATTGCCCAAGCGCTGAGGCAAGAGCCATCGCTCAACGTGCAGGAGCTCTCCGAGCAAGCCGCCCGCGATGCGCTCAGAATCGGGAAAGCGGTGCTGCTGGTCGAGCCCGGCGTGGCCGGCTTGATTGTCTATCGCTACGACGACACAAACCCGGACGGCCGCACCGCGCGCATGCTCGCCGACCGAGCCGTCCAACGCGCCCGCGGCCGTGTGGACCCGGTTGCCTCCAGCGACAGTCTGGTGCGTGAGGCCGGTTCCCGCTATATCGATTTCGTGGTCCCTGGCCTGGTTGGTCTCGGCATCATGAGCAATACCCTGTGGGGCGTCGGCTTCTCCATCGTCGACTCGCGGCGCCGAAAACTTATCAAGCGCCTGATGGCGACGCCGATGTCGCGCACGCACTACTTGCTGTCGCACCTGTTCTGGCGAATGATGGTGCTGGTGGTCGAAGTTGGTGTGCCGGTCGGGTTCGGTTCGCTGGCGTTCGGCGTGCCGGTGCGCGGACGGCTGATCGACCTCATCGTGATATGCGTCGTCACCTCGCTGACCTTCAGCGCCCTGGCCCTGCTCATCGCGTCACGAGCGCGGACCATCGAAGGCGTGTCGGGCCTGATGAATCTGGCGCAGGTGCCGATGTGGATCTTCTCCGGCGTGTTCTTTTCCGCCGAGCGCTTCCCTGGCGCCGTACAACCTTTGATCCGATTGCTGCCGCTGACCGCCGTGATCGACGCGCTGCGAGCCCACATGCTCCAAGGCGCGGGCCTTCTGCAACTCGCTCCTCAACTCGGAACGCTCGCGGCTTGGCTGGTGGGCAGCTTCACCGTGGCCCTGAAGCTCTTTCGCTGGCGCTGATCCAACCAACATTCCGCACTGCCGGAAATCCGGCATTCGGAAACTTGTAGTCCGCGCGGGATCCTGCATCCCGCCCCCCGCTCCTCGGATTGTGCCGGCGTCCTGTGTTGTACGCTTGTCTGGTGGGACGCGGCCGCCGCGTGCCGCGTCTTATGGAAGCGGGCAAGAAGTCAGGACATGAACGCTCGACCATCGTGGTCACAGGCGTTGGCGGCCCTGCCGGGCGAGCGGCTGCCACGTATTTCGCTGAGAATGGCTACCGCGTGGTCGGCACCGACATGCGCGAGGTGTCGTCACCTTCCTGGGCCTTCAGACTGGTACCGGGGGCTCGCGATCCCAGGTTCCCAAGCGCGCTGCTCGCGGTGGCCGTTGATGAGGGCGCGGCCCTGGTCCTGCCGACCGTTACCGAGGAGCTCCCTGTCGTCGCGCGCATGCGGCGGGCCCTGCGCGAGCGCGGCATTGCCCTGTCCGTGTCTGACCCGCCAGGTATCGACGTGGCCAACGACAAGCTCCTGACGGCTCGGGCACTGAGCGCGAACGGCGTGGCAGTGCCCACCACGTTCTCAGGCGCCACGCGTGGTGCCGCAGTCGTGGGAACAATCGGATATCCACTGCTGTCGAAGCCGCGCTTCGGACGCGGCGGACGCGGCGTCAAGGTCCACCGAAGTGCGGCGGATCTCGCCCACACCGGGCCGGACGAGATCGTGTGGCAGGCGTTCCTGCCAGGCGAGGAGTTTGACGTGAACTTGTTCGTGGAACGGGACGACCACGCGGCCACGGTGACAGTGCTGCGCAAGGTCACATTGAAAGAAGGGCTGGTCGGCAACGCGCTGAGCGTCGAACGGGCCTCGCGGCCGGATGTGGCCGCGCTGGCCCTGCGCGCCGCTCTCGCCCTCGACCTCGAAGGCCCGCTCGATGTGGATATTCGCCTTGGACATGACGGGGCGCCGGCCGTGCTCGACGTGAACGCACGCGTCGGCGCCAACGTCTTATCGGCGCGCGAGGTGCTCGATGCCCTCGACGATGCCTGGAGGAATGGCCGTTGCGCATGACCCTGGCTCTACTCGCTCTCACTCTGGCACTCCCATTTTCTGCT
The DNA here is from genome assembly GCA_041484265.1 of Vicinamibacteria bacterium. GTDB lineage: Bacteria > Acidobacteriota > Vicinamibacteria > Vicinamibacterales > CAVVIG01 > 2-12-FULL-65-11. The sequence goes on along the minus strand of JBGPHH010000087.1, from coordinate 6,456 downwards.
GCCGCCCAGACCCGGGACGCGGCCAAGGTTCAAGAACTGCGCACTCGCGGCGACCAACTGCGCGGCAAGGGAGACTACGACGCCGCCCTCGCGGCCTACGAAGAGCAACGGGCCGCCGGCGGCGACACGGCTGACGTCTGGAAGCACATCGGCTGGACGCAGAAGGCGCTGCGCCGCTTTGCCGCCGCCGCCGCCTCGCTCCAGCGAGCCGTCGAGCTCGACCCCCAAGACCAAGAGGCCAAAGACGACCTCGAGAACCTGAAGATCTCGCGCGGTCTCAATCTGAGGACGTGGGTCGGCGGCACCGAGCCGGGCACATCCAAAAACGCCTTCGAGGGCCAGGCCACCTACGGCGGCATGAATCGACTTGAGCTGCAGGGCGGTGGCAGCTGGACCGACAACATCTTCTACGAGGCCGTGAAGGGATATGGCAGCGCCTACTGGTTCTACGCGCCGGATTCGTACGTCAAGGGCGACTTCACACTACGAAAGTACACGTATAGCGGCGCGAATCGGCCAACGCCGGACTCCAATGCCTACGGGCTCGTGCCGCGCGCTGACCTCGAAATCTCACATTGGATCAAGCAGAGGGTCCGGGTCGGCGCCGACTATCAACTCTTCGCGCCGAATTTCTTCTTCGACACCGGGACGCGCGTCGTGAACCATAAGTTCTCCACGGAGGCGGAAGCACGACTGGGCGGCGGCTTCACGGCCAGTTTCATGGCGGCCGTGCTCCACGACCCGGATCCGAAGGAGACGAAGATCGTGGGTCGGCCCGACCCGGTCGCGCCGGCGACGATCGTCACCGCGACGAGCGTCGGCTTCCGAAACGAGGCGCTGTTCGGCGGCGGCCTCGCCTACGAGGCGGCGCGGTGGGGCGCAGGCGCAAGAGTGATTCCCAACCGAGACCTCGACTCCGGCTTCGACTGGTCGACGATCTCAAACATTACCGTTCAGCCCGTCGACAAGCTGTCGCTCGACTTCGAGTGGGTGCTCGATCGCTACTCGACCGACTCCGGCCCGGTATTCGCCGGCAAGAACGGGAACATCTGGTGGGGAACCGCCCGCTACCAGTTCTCGCCACAAGTGGCGCTTACGACGGGATTGAAGTGGGTGAACAACCCGAGTCCGAAGACCACGACCACGCTCACGGCCAATGGCGTTCCAAACGAGAGCCGGAACGACCCGACGCTGCTGCTGAACCTTGAGATCCGGACCGGGCTCTTCTAGCCATAATGCGTCATAAGCTTCATCCGCTCATCGTTCTCGCGTTCGTCGCCAGCACGGGCGTCATTCTGACGCGTGAATCATTCGCGGCGGTCTCGGCAGGCCAGGAACAAGGCGGAAGCGGCACCGAGCCGGCGGGCACGAAGCCTACCATCGAGAGTCTGCGCCGCACGGCTAGCCAGCAGGCCCGCGCCCGCCAATTCATGGAGGCCATCCGGAGCTACGAGCGGATTCTCGCGATGGCGCCAGGCGATACGGATGCCCTCTCCCATCTGGCCCAGCTTGAAGCCTGGACCGGCAACTACGACAAGGCCATCGTCCTCTACCGAGACGCGATCGGCCGGCGGCCAAAGGATTTGGGGCTGAAGAGCGACCTCGCCGACACATTCGCCTGGGCGAACCGGCTCGAGGAAGCCGAGCATCTGTACGAAGAGGTGGTCTTCGAGGACGGCAATCACCACGAGGCACTAAAGGGTCTCGCCCACGCGCGGCTCTTGCGCGGCGACGTTGGCGGCGCCACGGGCGTTCTCGAGCGGGCGCTGCGCCTCTACCCCAAAGACGTAGACCTGCTTCGCGACAGGGCTCGCATGCTCTCGCAGAAAGGCGAGGCGGAAAAAGCTATCGAAGCGCTCCAACAGGCCGTGCAGCTCGCCCCGACAGACGGCGATGCGCTGCGCCAGCTCGCCGAAACCTATCAGCAGCAGCGCGACTGGCCCAAGGCGATCGAGGCATGGCTCGGCGTCGCCAAGCTGAGCCCCGCGGCGCCCGGCAGTCATGTGGCGCTTGGCCGAGCCTACCTCGCCCAGGGCAAGATGGATTTGTCCCGCGAGCACGCGGGGCTCGCGCTACGGATGAGCCCGACCGACTCCGAAGCGCTCCAGTTGGCCGCCGAGCTCGACCGCGAGACCGGTCTCGTGCCGTTGCGCACCACCACGGAATGGCTGAAATTCCTGGCCTACTCCGCTCTGCTCCCGGCCGTGCTGCTTGTGGCGAGTAAGACGAAGCGCGCGCTCCGCCGCCGGCCGGTGGCCTGGGCGTTTGTCATGTACGTGGTGCCCAGCTTTCTGGTGCTCAAGATCTTGAGCCAACTGCTGCAGGGCACGGTCTGGCGCCTGTTCGATCCATCGCTCTTCGAATCCGCGACCGAGGTGGTTCTCCTCTTGGGCTTGGGCGTCGCCTTCGTGGCAGTATTACGAACGGAGCCCGCGATGCCCGAATTCGGCGGCGAGGTGGTGCTAGCCCTCGGCGCGCACCCCGACGACATCGAGCTCGGGTGCGCCGGCTTCCTGCTCAAGCTCAAGGCCAACGGGGCCAAGGTGTACGGTCTAACGTTCACGCGTGGCGAGCAGGGCCACGATGGTGGAGGCGAGCGCGACGAGGAGGCTCGCAAGGGGGCCGAATTCCTTGGACTCGACAGCTACTGGATCATGGACCTGCCCGACACTGGCCTGCACGAGCGGATTTCCGAGCTGAAGGCGGCTGTCGAGTCCAAGGTCAAGGAGCTGGGCGTGACCATGGTGCTGACGCACACTGACGTGGATGTGCACGGCGACCACCGCGCCGTCTTTGCGGCCGTTCGGGAAGCGGCGCGCGCGGTGCCGACCGTCCTCTGCTACGAGGATGTCTCGACCGGCAACCAGTTCACGCCTAACTTCTACGTGGACATCACCAACTACATCGAGGACCACGTCAAGGCGTGCGCCCTGCACCGGACGCAGGACCACCGGACGTATATGGACCCGCAGGTGATTCGAGGGCGTGCCGCCCACCGCGGCATGCAAATCGGCGCACACTTTGCCATCGCCTTCAGAACTCTGAACCTGGTCCGCTGACAGATGGTGATCCTTTACACTCTCTTCTGGGCGTTCGGATTGGTCGTCTTCGTCCTCGGCATCCAGGGGACAATTTTTTTCCCGCTCACGATTGCGTACGAGATCTGGAAGCGGCGCATGCTGCAGAAGCTGCCGCCGTTTGTCGGGCGTGTGAGCGTCATCGTACCGGCCTACAACGAAGAGCGCACAATCCGCGTGGCGGTCGAGACGCTGCTCGAGTCCGAGGGCGTGGATCTCGAAGTGCTGGTCGTCGACGACGGCTCCACCGACGGCACCGTCGGCCAGGTGCAGGATCTGCATGACGCCGGCCGCATCCACCTGATTCGACAGGCGAACGGCGGCAAGGCGACGGCCCTCAACACCGGGATCGCCGCCGCCACCGGTGACGTCGTGCTCTACACCGACGCCGACAGCCTGTTCTTCCGCGACACGGTGGCCAAGATGGTGCGGTGGTTCGCCGACCCGTCGATCGACGCGGTGTGCGGCAACGACATGCCGCTGCGCGCGGGCACGAGCCTGCAGAAATTGCTGGTGGTGACGACGCATATTGGCACCGGCTATGTTCGCCGCGCCCTCTCGATCATTGGCTGCCTGCCGATCATCTCCGGAAACCTTGGTGCCATTCGCCGCTCGGTGCTCCAGGAGATCGGCGGCTTCGAACCCATCTGGGGAGAGGATCTGGAGATCACCTGGCGGCTGCAGGCGCACGGGAAACGCATCGTCTTCGACCCCGAGCCGGCGGTGCTCGCCGACTGCCCGGCCACGTTCGGCGCGCTCTGGAAGCAGCGGGTGCGCTGGATGCGGAGCTACCTCAAGGTAGCGCGCCGCTACCGAGGCCTCTTCTGGCGGCGCCGGGCCTGGCCGTTCTCGCTCTATCTGCCGGTGAATTTCGTCAACATGGCCATCGTCCCGGTCCTGCAGACGAGCCTCGTCGTCGCGCTGCCCGTGGCGGTGACACGCGGGTGGCTGCATCTGGATGGGCCGGTGGCAGTCATCGCGTGGCTCGGCCTCTTCTTCTTCTTTGCGGTGGCGGTCTACGGGACCCTGCTCGACCGCGATTATCGCGATCTGTTGTACGTCCCCTGGGGCCTGCTCATCCTGCCGGTCTCGTACTTCTACAACGCCGTGGTCATTTATTCTTGGTGGAAAGAGATGCGCCGAGCCGAGGAAAAATGGGAGAAGATCCGCCGCCTGGGACCGGTTCCGGCCCACCCACGGCAATGGCCCTTCGCGGTCGCCATGGGAGCCGTGGCGCTCGCGGCTGCGGGCACGACATGGATCTGGCTGGCGCGCGAGCCGGCGGGCACGCCGTTAGTGGCGGCCGCGGTGCCAAAGGCAGAGACCGCCACGCCGGCCTTCCGCCTCTCGCTCTCCACACACTTCGATGCCTGGCCGGACTGGCGCGATGCCACTCGCAAGCTCGACCGGCCGCTCGCGGGGCTGGTGGACATGGTCGGCATCGGGGCGGGCCGCACCGAGTGGACGTACTTCCGGTGGGCCGGGCACGAGGATCGCTGGTCCAACCACCAGAAAGGCGAGCCCAAGGACCTGCTCCTCATCTCCGCGCAAGAGCTCCACGCCAAAGGTTTCCGGGTTGCCGCGTTTGTCGATCTCTACGCGCCGAAATGGACCGAGACGCATCCTGGTACTGCCGCCATTCAAACCGATGGAAAGCCGCATCCGGAACAGGTGAGCCTGACCGAGCTCGCCGATGGCGAATTCGGCGATCTGGCGCTGCAGATGATCGACTACCTGGCGGCGAACTACCCCGTCGACGTCATCGACGTCACCGAGGCCGCGTACCGCAACACCTCGTTCGGGCCGCGCGATCTGGCCTCGTACGGCATGGCCAGCGGCAAGACCGACTGGCCGCGCGACTGGCGCGGACGTATCGACGCCGGCGACGCATCCGTCTGGGAGTGGAAGAGCACGCTGATGGAGCGGTTCGTGGCGCGTGCCGCCGAAGCTGTGCACCGACACGGAAAGCTTCTCTACTTTGATGTGGCAGCGAGCTGGACCGACCTCACGCGCGACGGGAAGGACTATGGCCACGACTACGCCCGCATACTGAAGCACGCCGACCACTTGGTGGTCTGGAACTACTACGCGCTGCAGGGGCTCCCGCCAAGCGCATCAAAGGAGCTGGCACAGCGCCTCGCGGCCGTGCTTCCGCCCGATCGCTGGACCATGTCACTCGGCCTGTGGGCACAAGGAGGCAAGATAGTGACCGCTGAAGAGATGTCGGCGGCCATCGCCGCCGCACTCGAGGGTGGCACGCGCCGGATCTGGATCACGCCGAGCGACCAGATCACCGACGCGCATTGGAATGCGCTGTTGCGTGCCTGGCTAGTACCGGTGAAGCCGCCGAAGCGCTGAGGGCGCTCTCAGTTGTCGTGCGTCATGCGTCCGTTGATCTCGACGTACCGATAGGTCATGGAAAAAGACGACGCGCCGACAATCAACACATCAGCCGTCGATTTCATGGCCACGGGCACGTGCACGCCTTCGAGCCGCGAGTATTCCCTGACGATCCGCACCTTCCTCGTCCAGATGGACGGACGCTGCGACAGGTCGCCTTCCACCTTCACCAAATCGGCGGATCCGGTATTCAGGTACAACGAGCCGTCGATCAACATCATGTGCTTGCGCCTGGCCTTGACGTCGACGCGAGTCAGATCGTCTTGCTCGTCGGCCACTTTGAGAAACTCGTAATTGGCCCGCGTCAGCGCGGCATTGGCGGCATCCGGCGACCCGACGGCTTTCCGCTCGGCTTCGAGCGCCGCCCGCAACACCTTCTGCCGGATAATCGACGAGCCCATCTCTGACACGATCTCGTAGCGAAATCCGTGGACCGGATCGAGCGTCGTCCACGCTTCGATGGTGGCGGTCAGCCGGCCGCCTCGCGTCGACGCCGTCAGCCGCCGAAACGCGCGGTAACTGGTCAGGGGTTCGCTGTCGGGCGCGAGAAATCGATCGATGATCGCGCCGGCCGCCACGGTGCGTCCCTGCACGGATCGGCCGACAGAGGCCGAGCCCGGGACGATCGCGGCCACGATTAACGCGCACGTGAGACCGACGCGACGGATGCTGGTCATCGGCTGGTGTCCCCCTAAGGCACTTGATTGTACCAAGCATCACTCCGCGCAGAATGGGTTCGCGCCGAACGGTCCCTTTCACCACCCGAGCAGGCTCCTGGCGTGGTGAGCGGGACATCTGAATAACTGCCCCGCGAATGGCGGCTTGGTCGGGGACGACTAACGCGAGATGAGTTTCGGCGCGACCGGGACCGTCTGCCCCGCCCTGAGGGTGATGCGAGCCGCATCAGTCGCGATAGAGCTGAGGAAGATCGGATCCTGCCACTGGCCCGCCACGATTCCGTCCACGGCCGCGAAAAAGT
>JBGPHH010000086.1:0-14623 GCA_041484265.1 Vicinamibacteria bacterium | reverse complement strand
GGGGCGACCGTTACCTTGACCACGCCCGTGGTCCAGCAGCACTGAAACCCGCCGCCGCCCGGCCCTGAAAGATCGTTGACTGTCGCGTGAAGCATGTAGTCGCCGGGTTCGCTGAACGTGACCGTCGTGACCGCCCTGCCGTTGAACATGCCCTGGCCGCCGTTCACGGCTTCAACCCTGGGACGATCGTTCTCGAACTTCACGGCGCCGGACCCTCGATACTTTGTCCATGTGATGGTGACGGGTGTGCTGAGATCTTTCGGTTGCAGTCCCGAGGAGGACGTGAACTTGACGTCGTCGGACACAAAGGCGGTCAGCGACAGCGGCCTGGCGAGCGTCGTCATACGCGCGACGATCATTGAGAGCGGGCCCTGCACGGAAGGACCACGCTCGTCGAAGGCCAGAAGCGGCGGCGTATTGCCCACCGCCGCCTCTCGAAAGGGATCAATCTCGTAATCCGGATGCAAGTAGAACGGGATGCTCGTGCTCTGCCCGTTGGCGACGATCGTCCAGGTCAACCGCTGCTGTCCGAAATCGCCCGGCACCTTGATGGCGAACATGCCCCACTGGCGGCCCGTGCGAAAGTGCGTCGGCTGGCCCCGGTCGGGCCCGCCCGGCTCGATGAAGTTGCCGGGGCCGATGGGAACGTCGACTTCCTGTGCCTGATTCCGGTTGAAGTAGCCGATGAGCAGACTGAAGCTGCCGTCCGGATTGCGGAACCAGCCTTCAAACGCCGCAGTCACGCTGGCACCCGAGAGGCGACGAGGCTCGTTGGGCAATGACTGCGCGGACGCCAGCAATCCGCCCGCACACAGAACCGCCGCGCACAATCGACCGACCCTGGACCGCAGCGACGCGCTCACGGTCCTTCACCGCTGCTGTGCAAGGGTGTCGGGGCGTCGCTTGCGCTGCTCGGCCAGCGTCTTGTACTCCTCGTCGCTCAGGTAGGTGACATTCATCCACGCGTGGGCCATCTCGTCGACCGTTCGATCGCCGTAGCCAACCCACTGGTCGGAGTCGGGATTGAACTTGTTTGCCTTCGTATTGTCGTGCCAACTGATCACGTGAATGACCGTGCCTTTCGGCAGCACGGGTGCCGCATCGTCGGCGTAGATGTAGTTGGTCATCCAATTGAAATTGAAGTCGCCGACGTAGCTGATGACCTGCGTCGTGCCGTCGGGCAGGATGGCCTCGACCTCCATGGCCTTGCCGCGCAGGTGCATGTGCGGCTGGAAGTTTGCGAGTACCGCTGCCTGCTTCAAGACCGTAAAGCCTTCGTTCTGCACCACGGAATTCGGCGGGATGTCGAGTGACGCCCTGACCTTCAGTCCGGAGAACGGTATCAGGTATGTGCGGTGCTTCGGCTCCTCGCCTTTCGGATACAGCCAGATACCCAACTCGACGCCGTCCCGAATCTCTTCGCCAACGGCGTGCACGTGGATGTCCCAGGAGAGCTTCGAACCCGGCAACAGCAGTTTCCCGGTGTCCGGCCGATACAGGTCGTAGCCCTTGCCGATCGCCCATTCCATGAAATATGCGCGTCTGCCGAGCAAATCGTCACGGGTGCTGTTGTTGACGACGGTGGTGGCGATTCCCTGGTTGATGCTGTCGGGATCGTCGTCCTGAACCAGATAGGCGACGGCGTGATGGACGATGCGCCGGCCGCGCAGCGTCGAGGGCCGTATCTCAACCGCCTTCACCCACCGCGGTTCAGTCAAGCCGATATCGGTCGTCGGTCGCCACCAGACATCCTGATGGTGCGCCGGCATCGTGTACGGGTCGGCCTTGATGACGAGGTCCGGTTTGCCGAGGCCATCTCTGACGCCGACCCACTCGTTGTCGGTCACCAACGGCTTGGGTGGCGGCATGTCCTTCGGATCGCCGAGCGGCGCGCCCGCATCGACCCACCGGACGATGGTGTCGATCTGATCGTCGGTGAGGGACATGTCGTTCTTGAAGTGCTGGACGCCGACCGTCTTATCGATGTGCCACGGCGGCATCTGACGCCGCATCACGCGGTCCTTGATCGATCGCGCCCACGGCCGCGTTTCGTCGTACGTCCGAAGGGACATCGGCGCGATGGAGCCGGGCTGATGGCAGTCCTGACACTTCTGCTGGAGAATTGGCGCGACGTCTTTGGCGAAGGTGACCGGCCGGCCCGGATCGGCGGCCGACCCGATCGCGGTGAAAGCCACAACAGAGACCCCAAGCCCCAACGCGGCATCCCGAACGCTTCGGGCTCCAAAGAACTGAGCAACACGCATGGCAGGCTCCTTTTCTCGATTTCGTCCGACAACCCCCACCGAACGGCCTCCGATTATACGCCTCACCCGGCGATAGCCGGGCGCACACAGCCGCTCCGAAGCACTCTCTTTGGCCTTCCCTAGGGCTTCGTCGCCTCGCACGATGCCGGCCGAACGCTGCCGGCTCAGGTTGGCCGGGTCTACCGGGCGGTCACCGCTTCGGCCGGCAGGCTGAATGCGATGTACTCGCCTGAATAGTTCCCGCCGCTCACGGCCACGACGATGTACTGCCGTCCGTTGACCATGTAGGTCATCGGCGATCCGCTTTGCGCGGCGGGCATCAGGCGAGCGCCAACCTGCGCGCCCGTCGCCTTGTCATACGCCCGCAGCATCGCTCCGCGCGGATGATCGGCCGTCGTGGTGACCTGTGGGTCGCCCATGATGACGAGCGTCTTGGTGACGACCGCTCCCACCGCGCCGTTCTGACCCGTCTTGGGAATGTTCAGACCTTTGAGGGCCGGATGGTTGCGCACGCCGTCCGGTGTGTCGCCGTGTGGCACCTGCCACTTGAGTTCGCCCTTGTCGAGGTCGATCGCCGACAGCAGGCCGTACGGCGGCTTGAGAATTGACAGACCGTCGATGAGCAACGGGTTGGCAACCGGTTGCGCCGGAGCTGCCGCGGGTCGGCGCTGCGGCGCTTCGGCGGCAGCACCGAACCCGGGTCCCTCACGTTCGACGAACGGCTGCCCGGCAGTCCCCGCGACGTAACGAATGTCGGAGAATCCCTTCGGCGGCTCGACGAGACCGAGCGGCGCGACCGAGGCGTTCGACGCGGGCGCGTAGACGATGTGGGTTTCGGGATCGTACGCCGCGCCCGGCCAGTTGGTCCCGCCGTTGGTCGTGCCGATCGTCAGCGCGGCGAGCGGTCCGCCCACCTTGCTGACTGCGGGCGGCAGGAACATCGGTCCAGTCTTGTACAGCTGAAAGTTCTTCAGCGCCTGCTCGCGCATCGCGGGCGTGAAGTCGATCAGGTCGTCGACGGTGACCGCCTGGCGAGCGTAGGCTGGCGGTCTGGTCGGGAACGGCTGCGTGGGTGCGTACCACTCGCCCGGCACCTCGCCCTTCGGCACGGGACGATCTTCAATCGGCCACACGGGTTGACCGGTGACGCGATCGAAGACGTAAAGGAACGCCTCCTTGGTCGGCACCGCTACCGCTTTGATCGCCCGGCCGTTCACGGCGATGTCAGCGAGAATCGGCGCGGACGAGAGATCGTAGTCCCAGATCGGATGGTGCACGATCTGGTAGTGCCACTTGCGCTGTCCGGTCTTCAAGTCGAGGCAGACGATGCTGTCGCCGAACAGGTTGTTGCCCGGACGATGTCCGCCGTAAAAATCCGACGTGGGATCTTCGACCGGGAGATACACGAGGCCCAGATCCTCGTCGACGGTGATCTGACTCCACACGCCGGTATTGCCGTTGTCCTTCCACGAGTCGTTCAGCCAGGTGTCGTTGCCGAACTCTCCGGGCCGGGGAACCGTGTTGAAGACCCACAGCTGCTTCCCGGTCCGTACGTCGAACGCGCGGACCAGGCCTTTCGTGTTGTTGTGGGTCGTGACGGTCATGCCTTCCTTGAACGACGAGCCGACGATCACGACGTCTCTCGCGACGGTGGGCGTCGAGTGGAGGCCGGCCTCGCCGGTCTCCAGCTCGATCGGGACGCCGGCTCCGGTCACCATGCCGACCTTCAGATCGACGACGCCGTCCTTGCCAAACGACGTGATCATCGCGCCGTTCTTCGCGTTGAGCGCCACCAGGCGGTAGCCGGTCGTGACGTAGAGAATCCGCTCGTCGCCCCGACCATCGGTCCAGTACGCCAGGCCGCGTCCGGACAGCTGTCGCGGAGCAATCGCGGCGCGGGTGCCCTCGCGCAGGCTGTGCGCCCACACGAGCTCGCCGGTTCTCGCGTCGAGCGCGATCACCGATCGCCGCGTGCCGGCGGTGGTATACAAGAATCCCTTCACCATCAGGGGCGTCCCTTCCAGCTTGTACTCGGGACGCGGGCCGAGGCTGTCGGTCTTGAATCTCCAGGCGACTTCGAGCGTGTTGAAATTGGAGGCGTTGATTTGATCGAGCGGCGAATATCTGGTGCCTCTGATGTCCCCTGCATAGGCGGGCCATTCGCCGTTCTTCGTGCTCGGCGGATTGGCGCTCTGCCCGACGGTCGCGACCGTCATCCACACAAGCCCGAAAACAACCACTCCCAGAATGAATCGAAATGGTGCTCGCGACACGTCGTCCTCCGTTTCGGTCCGGATCCGCCGGACGGTTTCGGTGACGCAGGAACTACGGCTGAGTCGAGATGGGGAGAGTTATACACCGCGAGGTGGGCGGGGGGAAGGACTTCCCGCTCCCCCCTGCCGCGTTAGAAGCCGTAGAGGCGCGCCGGGATTATCGACGAGGATGGTCTTGCGCGCGGCCGTGTCAGGAACCCAGTTCGCCGCGAGGTCACCACGCAAGAAGACGTCAGTTGGTGGTCGAGGTCGGAGGAGGGCCGAGGCGGCGGTGCATACGGCCGACGATGAGGGACAAAATTCCTCGTGCTACCCAGACGGGAACGAATGCGCTCAGTGCCAGGACCGTCACGCCGATGGCGTTGCTCATTACATTGATTGATATCGGCGGCGGTTCGGGCGGACAGTAGGCCCGGGCGGACACCGCCTGATCCGGTGACGGAAAATCGGCACAAGTCCTGTCTTCGTCAGCAATTGAGGACGCCGACGTCATTCCTCGACCACACACGTCACATCGATCTGGAGGTTTCTATTCCATTTTCCAGTTGGCAAGTTTCGTGCTCGCGGTCTCCCGACGCGGCCTCATCCAATTAGGAAACTCCCATGCGACCAGTTATCACTTCTATCTTTCTTATGTGCATCTTCGCGCCCTTCGCGGCATTGCGGGCCGACGCGCGCGAGGCTGGCATCTCGCCTGCGCTCTTCGCGACGCTACCGCTGGCCAAGTGCGATATGAACCAGGCGCCAGCCAATAACGGCGAACTCCAGATCTCGCCGGCTCCGACTTCCGGCTTGTTCACGTCTGCCGCCGTCACAGGGGTCGACGAGACGCAAGGCCAGCCGGCGCGCCCGGTGGCGATTGAGTACAGCGACGCGTACGAGACGCGCGCGAAGATCCATAAAGTGGCCAGCTTCGCCACGCTGCCGCTCGTGGGCACCGAGCTCATCCTCGGTCAGTCGCTCTACAACTCTGGAAGCACTAGCGAACGCGCGGCCCACATCGCCGTGGGCACTGGCATCGTCGGCCTCTTCGCCGTCAATACGGTCACGGGTGTTTGGAATCTGTGGGAAGGCCGCACGAACCCGGCGGGCCGCACCAAACGGCTGATTCACGGTCTGCTGATGATTGGTGCCGACACCGGATTCGCCGCCACCGCTATGACCGGGCCCGGCCACGGCCGCAACGGCTTCGCGTCCACCAACTTCGCCAACAGCGCGTCGACACATCGGACAATCGCCATCACGTCGATCAGTCTGGCGACAACGGGCTATCTCGTGATGCTGCTCGGGGGGCATTGATCGTGGATCTCTCGTTGACGAGCGTCATTGTGTCGTGGGCGTCGTTCTACGCGAATCACGCCGGCGTGCGCACGGCCGTCGGGTTCGCACACGTCGGCGGCTTGATCGCCGGCGGCGGTTGCGCGATAGCGGCCGACCGCGCGACGCTCATCGCCTCGCGCCAGGACGAAGGCGCGCGGACCGCGCATCTGCGATCATTCAGCGGCGTGCATCGCGTGGTCACGATGGGGCTCGTGCTCATCGTCGTGAGCGGCCTGTTGCTATTGGCCTCTGACCTCGACACGCTCCTCTATTCGAAAGTGTTTTGGACAAAGATGGGACTGATGGCGCTGCTGCTCGTCAACGGCGGCCTGCTTCGTCGCGCCGAGCACCGCGCGCGCAACGGCACGGGCGCCGCGTGGAACACCCTCAGGACCAGATCCCTCGCGAGCCTGGCGCTGTGGCTGTTGACGACGCTGGCGGGTGTCGCGCTGCCGAACTTCTCATGAAATCTGATCAATTCTGCGAGCGGCGCACGTTCCTCCAACTGGCGGCGTGCTTCACCCTGACGGCGGCAGCGCTCGGCCTCGACGCCACCGACACGAGCGCGTTGCCCGTGACTGAAGCGCACGCCGAACCGGCCGGCACCGAAGCGCGGTATCCAATTCCGGCCTCAGACGGGGTGACGATCGACCGGAAGACGCAAGTGATCATCGTGCGCTACCAAGCGCACGTGTACGTCTTCAATCTCGCGTGCCCGCACGAGAACACAGCCCTGAAATGGCTCCCCAAGGACGGCCGCTTCCAGTGCCCGAAGCACGACTCGAAATACAAACCGAACGGGACGTTCATGGACGGCCGCGCGACACGGAACATGGATCGTCTCGGCGTCCGCAATGAAGGAAACATGCTTGTCGTCGACCTCAACACGCTCCTCCAATCGGACAAGGATCCGTCGGGTTGGGCAGCGGCGACAGTGGCCGTGGAGTGACACTCTTCGTCCTCTGAGTCGGCGGTTTTTCGTACAATGTGCACGACGAGACTCTGAAGGTGCAAGCCGAGAGCTATGAAGATTTGTGATCTGGCGCTGTTCTCGCCGGAGACGAGCAGCGGCGTGAAGACGTACATTGCGAGCAAGATCGCATACGCGCAGAAGCGGAAGGATATTGAGCATGTGGTGATCGTCCCCGGGCGGACGGCAAGCGTCAGCGTGCAAGGTCGGTCCAAAATAGTCGTCGTCCCAGGGGTGCCGACGTTTTACCCGGGGATTCGCATCGCCCTCAATCTCTGGAAGGTCGCCGAGCTTGTCGAGCGCGAGCAGCCCGACGTCATCGAGCTGAATTGCCAGGCCACGCTGCCGTGGGCCGCTTTTCTGGCGACGCGTCGCCGCCGGACGCCGATTGTCGGCGTCTACCACACCGACGTACCCGCCTGCGTCCGGCACGTGGCGAGAGGTGCGGGCGCGACGATCGCCGGGGCGGCGGAGCGGCTCACCGAGTTCTACTTGGGGTTGATGTACCGGCATTACACGACAACGATTTTCGCGAATCCGGGATTGCGCGATCGGCTGAAACGCCTGGGCGTCGAACGCGTGTGTTGTGTGTCGCGCGGCGTCGACACCACCATGTTCTCGCCGGCGCAACGCGATCCAACGTGGCGCGCGCGCCTGGGCATCGGCCCCGAATCGACGGTGCTGCTCTATACGGGACGACTGAGCGCGGAGAAAGAAGTGGACGTCCTGCTCAGCGCCTTCGACCGGCTCCCTCCTCGAGATTTTGTGCTGGTGATTGCGGGGGACGGTCCCGACGCGGAGGCCACCGCACGACACGCGGCGACCCATCCCGGCGTCACGTACCTCGGGCACGTGGAATCTCGCGCGGAGCTGGCCACGATATACGCCTCGTCGGATATCTTCCTCAGCCCAAGCCGCTACGAAAACTGCAGCATGGCCGTGCTCGAAGCGCTCTCGTCCGGACTGCCGGTGGTGGGCATCGGAGGCAGCGGCACGGCGGCGTTCGTGGCGCCCGAGCTCGGCGTGCTGGCGCGCGCGGGCGACACGCAGGATCTCGCCGATGCCATGTCGAGGGTGGCCGCCTGGCCGCTCGACGACCTCCGACAGGCGTGCCATGCGTTCGCTGCCGAACATTATTCGTGGGATTTCGTGCTCGATCAGTACTTCGAGCTCTACCGCCGGGTCATTGCCGAGGACGCGCAGGGAACGGTGTCTGCATGACCGCGGCCAAATCGCTGGTCGTGTCGATCCACGACGTGGCGCCTCCGTCCTGGGATCGCGTGCGGCGGATGCTCGAAGCCCTCGACGGTGTCGGTGTCGGCCGGCGAAGCCTGCTGGTGATTCCGAATTTCGAGGGCCGGTGGCAGATCGACCAGCACGATGCCTTCTGCGCCGCACTTCGCCGTCTTCAGTTCGACGGTGACGAACTGGTGCTCCACGGGTACGAACACGTGGCCGTGGGAACGCCGGTCGGCCTGATCGATCGCTTCAGGAATCGTTGGTATACGCGAGCGGGCGAATTCCTGTCGCTCGACTATCGCGACGCGCGCGATCGCATCGAACGCGGCCTGGACCTCATGCGACGCATGAACCTGGATGCGCACGGGTTCGTGGCCCCCGGGTGGTTGATCAATGCAGACGGGTTGCGCGCGGCGCGGGATTGCGGCCTCGAATACACGAATTCGTACCTCACGTTCATGGACCTCGCTCAAGGGCGCTCCCATTTCGCGCCGAGTCTCGTGTTCGGGCCTGGGAGTCTGAACGAGGATCTGGGGATCGGCATCCAGCGTCGTCTCGTGGCGCTCATGTCCCGGCGTCCGGTCGTTCGCGTGGTGCTGCATCCCCCCTGCATCGACCATCCCGGCCGTTTCGAACAGATCCTGTCCATGATTCGGACGTTCGCCGGTCATCAGCCTGTGACGTACTTTGATCTGCTGCCCCAACTGCGAGGATCGAACGCCCCGGCCGAAGGACACCGTCGTGCTGGCTAGATTGGTCGCCGCTGCCGTGCTCTGCGCGACGCTCGCCGCAACGGCGGCGGCCCAGCAGCAGGTGTATGTCAGGCTGATTGAAGTGCACGTCAACGTGACCGATCGCAACGGCGTGTTCGTCAAGGATCTTGGCCCCGAGGACCTCACCGTCTATGACAACGATCGCCCTCAGGGGATCTCGACGTTTGCGCGGCGCGTGCAATCGCCCGTCAGTGTGGCGCTGGTCCTCGACCGGAGCCAGAGCCTGAGCGACACGTTCCCATCCGTCCTGGAGTCGGCGGCGACCTTTGCCAGGTCCACCATCCGCGATCGGGATGATCAAGGGGCGGTCGTTGCCTTCGATTCCAAGGTGTACTTGCTGCAGAACTGGACGCCCGACTCAGGCGTCCTCGCCAGCAACATCCGCAAGCTCACCGCGGCGGGCGGCACCTCCATTTTCGACGCGCTGTTGAAAACCTGCCGCGACCTGTTCGATGGCGCCGACGACAGACAGAAGGTCGTGGTCCTGGTGACCGACGGGGAAGACACGACGAGCATGGCGACCTTCGACGAAGCGTTGCGAATGGCGAAGCTGGCGCGAGTCACCGTCTATGTCCTCGGCGTGCGGGCAGAGAATTCGCTGAACACCCGCGAGCTGCAGGGGCGGCGCGTTCTGGCGAGCGTGGCAGAACTGACGGGAGGCCGTGTGTTCTACCCAGCCGACTATCGCGACCAATCGCTCTCGGCCCTGTTCGCGAAGATGCAGGATGAGCTGCATAACGGCTACAACCTGTCCTATACCCTCGACGTCGCTCCCGACAATACGTTTCATCGAATCAGGATTGTGACGAAGAATCCGTCGCTCAACGTGCATGCGCCCACCGGCTACTATGCCCAGCGGCGGCCGGGTCAATGAGCGTGACGATACCAGTCGCCAAACGCGTGGTAGTCGGTGGGCTTCTGGTGTGTCTGTTGCCCGTACTCTCTGGCTGTACGTGGCAGGGTTACGTGGTGGCGCGGGGCGTCCGGACGGCGACGGGCACGCGTGCGCAGGTGCACCCCATTGTTCCGGTGACCTCGACGTTGCGCACGTACCGCGTCATCGAGACGCATGCCCTCGAGAACCTGGTCCCGGGGATGCCGTCGGAGTTGGAGCAGTACCTGAACGACGCCCTCGCACAGCAACTGAGTCAAGTCGAGTCGTCTCCGACCATCGTGCGCAGCGATCCCGACAGCGCCTCCAGCGACGCGCTCGCCACCGACGCGCCCGCGGTCCCCACCCTGGCCTTTGAGGGTGTCATCGACGACTACGATCCCGGCTACGCCAGCCTGAGACTCGTCGAGTTAGGTCTCAATCACCTGGTTGTCACCGTCCGGATCAACCTTCACGACAAGCAGACCGGCCAAACGGTCGCCGCTGCCAGCGTGACGGTGGAAGATAACCGCGTGACGGCCACTTCGAAGGAGATGATCAATCGATTGGCGTACCACGTCCGGACGTTCGTGGAGGCGGGATATGCCAAGTAGCGAGTCGCGCCCGCGCCATGGCGTGTGGTTGCAGTTGGCCGTTATCTGTGCGGTGTGGGTGACGTGGACACTCGTGTCGTTCGCGCAGGCCAAGCCGTACACCCCGAAAAACGGGGTCCTCAATTGGAAGGCGATCCTGCTCGGCGGTGCATTTCGCGTCAGCACGGCGATTCCCCTTCACGGTGATTTTTCGAAGTACGCCCGGCTCGAAATTGTCCAAACGGAGAGCTTGATTGGATCGGATATTCCTGCACAGGAGCTCGAGAAGCTGACCCTCGGTCTGGTCGAAGAATTTCGCCGAGGTCAGCGCTTCTCCGAGATCGCCATCGTCAACACGTTTAGTCCGCTTTCTCACCCGCAGGCGCCGACGAGTGTCCCCGTCGAGTCCTTCCGTGACGCCGATCCCATTGACGCGCCCCTGCGCACGTGGCAGGACCTCGTCACGTTCGACCGCCAGCGGCAGGCCGCAGCGGCAGCCGAGAGCGTGTCGAATGACGCGTTGGTCGTCCGATGCCAGGTGATCGACTACGCGAAGGGCAATAAATTCCTGCAGTTTCTCTACCTCGATCTCGGCAATTCCGTTCTGACGCTCCGCTTTTCCTACTACGACAAGCAGTCAGGCGAAGAACTGGGCCGCAGCGTGATTTCGAGCAACAATTCCTCGAAGGTCGTGCCAAGCGCGCTCAGCGCACGCTCGGAATTGACCGGCGTGATCGAGGGGCTGGTAGACCAGGTGACACGCCGAAAGATTGCGGGCGAACGGTGAGCCGTGTTTGAGACCAGGGGACGTTCGGCGCGGGTCGTCATCAGCTATGGTGTGGCCGGCGCGCTCTTGTGGCTGTTCTTGAGGAACGCCGAATGGCGCGTGCTGGTCGACGGTCTGCGGTCGGTCGGGTGGCTGCTCCTCGGAGCGGCCGTTCTCGCGCGCCTGGCGTCGCTCATCGTTTCGGCAGTGCGCTGGCAGGTCTTGCTGGCGCCGGTACGGCACGTCCCGCTCGGTCCCCTTGTGGCGACCATGATGATGGGGATGGCCGTCAGCGCGCTCGTCTCGATGCAGGCCGCTGAGATCGCGCGACCCTATCTGCTGAGTAAACGCGAGGGTCTCGACTTCCGTGCGACGGTCGCCACCATCGCTGTCGAGTGGTGCCTGGACTTGTCGGCCGTGCTGGCGTTCTTCATTCCTGTTCGGGGCCTCATGATGCAAGGCGCCGATGCGCGACCGTTGGATGTGAATCTGGCCATCGTGCTGCTGGTCCTTATCTCGGTGGGCAGTCTCGTGGCCTTGCGGGCGCTTCGACATCGTCTTGGTCGCGTGCGAAGCTGGATTCAGGCATCGGGACTCGTGCCCAAGCGCCTGCGTCCGGGGATCGCTGACCACGTCGAGCAATTTGCCGAAGGTCTGCAGATCCTCGAGAGCCGGAAGGGGCTCGCGGCGGTTGCGGTCTGTTCGCTCCTGGCGGCGTTTCTGGTGGCTGTGAGCGCGTGGCTGGCACTGCTGGCCTTTGGCCTTCCGGTGACGTTCGTATCCGGTTTCGTGATCTTGGGTCTCATCACGATTGGCGGCATGATTCCTACGCCCGGTGCGATCGGGGGATTCCACGCGGTCTGCCAATTCGGATTGATGGCGTTGCTCAAGCTGACTGCCGCACAGACGGTCGCGCCGGTGATCGGGTTGCATGCCGTGCTGTACGTCCCCGCGGCGGGCCTGGGCGCCCTCTTGTTTCTGTCCGCGAGGACTGGAGCGCCGATCATGAACGAAGCATGAAGGGGCGCGATGTGTACACCTCGTTATGGTGGCAACAGGAGAGCGACAAAAGGCTGTAAGGACTACAGCAACGTCTCGGGATTTCAACTAGACTCGATCTCGATCCCAGCCACAGGAGCCGTAGCATATGAGCTTGAGCGGGATGCGGTCAGCGCGATCCAGCCTTCACGATTGGACGGACCACGACACGCTGACGGCGTGCGGGACGGCGGTGTCCCTCCACGCACACACGACTTATTCCCACGAATGTCTGGGACCCGTGCCTGCCTATCTCGAACGCATCCCGATCGTCGGGACGCTCTTTCGCCGGGAGTTGCGCGCGTACCAGGCTCGGAACGGCCAGGCGGTCGATTTCACCAAGGGCTGGTGGCACCCCCCCGTCAGTCCGCGCGCGGTCTGGGACTCAGAGGTGACGCAAATCGTCCAGAGCCTCGGGCGGAAGCCTTTGGTCTCCATTACGGACCACGACAGTATCGAGGCCGGCGTCGAACTGCGGGCCGAACGCGTGCAGCTTGACGTTCCGATTTCCTTCGAGTGGACCGTTCCTTTCGAACAGAGTTTCTTCCACGTGGGCGTGCACCATCTGCGGCCGGCAGACGCGAAGGCGCTCTTTGAGGCGTTGTCGGCCTACACGCAGCGCCCCGATGAGGCCGGTCTGAACGCGCTCTTGGCAGAACTCCAGACGAACCCGACGACGTTGCTGGTGCTGAATCATCCGCTCTGGGATCTCGCCGGTATCGGGTCGGCCGACCATGTGAAGCTCCTCCGCCTGTTTCTGGCTGAGCATGGCGCGCACATCCACGCGCTCGAGGTGAACGGCTATCGCACCCGGCATGAAAACGACGCCGTGGGCCGGGTGGCAGACGCCTGGTCGCTCCCGCTGATCTCGGGAGGCGATCGCCACGGCCGCGCACCCAACAGCCTGTTGAACCTGACCACGGCCACCTCGTTTGACGACTTCGTGCGTGAAATCCGCGAGGAGCGCGTGAGCCAGGTCGTGGCTCTGCCGTCGTATCGGGAGCGTCTGACCGCACGGAAACTGACCGTCGCGGCCGATGTGGTCCGGCCAGACCCTTCCGCGCCGGGCAAGCAATGCTGGACCGACCGTGTATCGTGCGAGGTGGACGGCATCACGGCTCCGCTGACCTTCCACTGGCCGGAAGGGGGACCATTCTGGGTTCGCTCGGCCATGCGGACGTTTCAGGTGCTCACATGCGACCCGTTGCTGCCGTTTGTGACCACGCTGACCGACGCGATTGCGAGAACGACGGAGCGCCCGAGCCCGGCCGCGTATCTGGAAGGCGGGGACGCGCCGTTCAGCGCGGCCGCTCCGTGACCCGAGGAGTCGACCGCTGAGGGTCGCGTTCTTCACCGATTCGTATTACGAAGCCAACGGTGTCGCCAGACTGAGCCAGGCCTTCGAGGCGTACGCCGCCCGGCGCGATCGCCCGTTCCTGTGCGTCCACGGCGGCAAGAGCACGCGCCTGACGTCGTGTGGGTTGCGCTCGCGCCTCGAACTGCGACGCAGCACTGCGTCGTTCCACCTGGAGCACGACCTGGCGTTCGACCCGCTGTTCTGGCGGCACTATGGGAGGGTCGCCGAGACCCTGCGCCAGTTTCAGCCCGACATCCTGCACATCACAGGACCGAGCGACGTCGGACAGCTCGGGGCGTGCCTCGGGCACCGATTGAGCATCCCGATGGTCGGGTCGTGGCACACGAATGTTCATCAGTACATGGCGCTCCGGTGGCGCCAGCGCCTGTCATGGCTTCCCGTCGGTTTGCGTCTCCGGGCGGTGGCCAGTCTCGAGCGCCACGTCCTCAGCGGCGCGCTGCTGTTCTACCAGATCCCCCGTGTGCTCGTGGCGCCGAACGAAGAGCTCGTCGAGCTCCTGGCCCGACGGACGAAGAGGCCGGCCTATCTGATGACGCACGGCGTGGATACGAGCGCGTTTGCCCCGGAGAAACGGGAACGCGTTGACGGCCGGCTCCAGATCGGCTTCGTCGGCCGTTTGTCGGCGGAAAAGCAGGTGCGCGTCTTGCCCGTACTGGAGCGAGCGCTGCAGGCAGCGGGCGTTACCGACGTGCAGTTGGTCGTCATCGGAGAGGGCAGCGAGCGGGCGTGGCTCGAGCGCCAGATGCCAACGGCTCGGTTTTGCGGCGTGTTACGCGGCGAGGCGCTCGCGCGTGCGTACGCCAATCTGGACCTGTTTGTCTTTCCCTCCGAATCGGAAACCTTCGGACTCGTGGTGTTGGAGGCGATGGCCTCCGGTGTCCCCGTGATTGCGATGTCGCAGGGGGGGCCGCGATGTGTCATCGAGCCGGGCGTCTCGGGCTTGCTGGCGCACGACGAGCGCGGGTTGATTGACGCCACGCTGGTCGCGATTCGCGACAAGACGCTTCGGGTGCGCCTCGGGACGGCGGCGCGCGCGCGCGCCCTGGCCTGGTCGTGGGATCGGGTGTTTGACCAGCTCTACGACATCTACGCCGAGACCCCGCCGGAGTAGGTCCACTTCAGCACCAACAGCAGCACG
>JBGPHH010000085.1:0-14749 GCA_041484265.1 Vicinamibacteria bacterium | reverse complement strand
GTTCAGGGCCGCCGTCCAGGCCGGTGTCGCCGCGATTATGACGGCCCACGTCCTTGTGCCGTCGCTCGACGAGCGGCGGCCCGCCACCCTGTCGAAGCGCGTGGTGACCGACATCCTGCGCCGTGAGCTCGGCTTTGCGGGCATGATCGTCAGCGACGATCTGGAGATGAAGGCGATTAGCAAAGACTACGCGGTGCCGCGGGCGGCGGTGCTGGCTGTCGAAGCCGGATGCGACGCCGTGCTCATCTGCAGCGGGCGGCACGATATTCACGCCGCGGCGCTCGAGTCGCTGGTGCGCGCCGTGGAAGCCGAGCAGCTGCCTCAATCACGAGTCGAGGACGCGCTGATGCGCCAGCGGCGCGCCAAGGAGCGGTTTCTTGCGACGCCCGTGGCCGCCCGCCCCCTCGAGAGCCGTCGGCTCCGGCAGCTGCTCGGATGCGATGAACACCGCGCCGTGGCCGACCAGATGGCCCGATTCTTGTGATGGTGAAGCCGCGCGCGCTTCGGCCTGGCGATCGACTCGCCGTCGTCGCTCCTGCCAGCCCTTTTTCCCGAGAAGAATTCGATCGCGGGATTGAAGAACTCCAACGCCTCGGGTTCAGAACGGTGTACGACGACTCGGTATTTGCGAAGGCGCGATTTGTCAGCGGACCGGCCGATCTACGCGCGGCCGCGATCCGACGCGCGTGGCAGGATCCAACAATTGCAGGCGTGATCGCTGTCAGGGGCGGTTACGGCAGCATGCAGGTGCTGCCGCTCCTCGATCCTGAGGAGGCGCGCCGCACGAGGAAGCCGTTCATCGGCTACAGCGATCTCACCGCCGTGCTGACCTTTCTAACAGTCGGCTGCGGGCTCGTCGCGTTTCACGGACCGATGATCGACGGCTGTCTGGCGCGCGGCGCCGACAAGTACGACCGCGAATCGTTCGTCAACGCGTTGTGTCGGCCCGAACCAATGGGCGAGTTGACTGCACCGGGCGTCGAGACGATCAGGGCCGGTGAGGCCAGCGGACCGATGTTTGGCGGCACGCTGACACAGCTGGTGTCCTCGCTCGGCACGCCCTTCGCGTTTGCACCACCGTCGGGGTACGTCCTGTTCCTCGAGGAAGTGAATGAACGGCCCTACCGCCTCGATCGCATGGTGACGCAACTGGGTCAGGCAGGGCTGTTGAAGAACGCTGCGGCGGTGGTGATCGCCGAACTGCCCGGTTGCGACGAGCCCTCCGGCGAACCGACGGCCCGAGCCGCAATGGCGGACCTGTTTCGTGAGTTCCCAGGACCGGTCCTCGTCGGCTTTCCTTCCGGTCACACGACTGGTCCATCCCTGACGCTTCCTCTTGGTGTTCGGTGCCGGGTCGTGGCGGACGCGCACCCGCGCCTCGTCATTGAAGAATCCGCAGTCGAATGAAGCCCGGCTCATCCATGAAAGTCCATTTCATCGGTATCTGCGGCACGGCCATGGCCACACTGGCTGCCATGCTCAAGCACAAGGGCTTCGACGTGCGCGGGTCGGATCAGGACGTCTACCCGCCGATGAGCGACTTCCTCGAGTCGGAGGGTATTCCCACGCTCGTCGGCTACCGTCACGACCACATTACCGACGATCTCGGCTTCGTGGTGGTCGGGAACGCCATCTCGCGCGGTAATCCGGAGCTCGAGGCCGTGCTCGATCGAAAGCTGCGGTACTGCTCGCTGCCCGAGGCGATTCGTGATCATTTTTTGTGGGAGGCTCGCTCGATCGTCGTGGCCGGCACGCACGGGAAGACCACGACGACATCGCTGGCGGCGTGGTTGCTGATCCACGGGGGGCTGGATCCAAGCGTGCTCGTCGGTGGCATTGCGCGCAACCTCGGCCGCGGCGGCTCCAGTTATCGTATGGGCCGGGGTCGTGACTTTGTCATCGAGGGCGACGAGTACGACAGCGCATTCTTCGACAAGACGGCGAAGTTCCTCAAATACGTCCCCGATATCGCGGTCATCGGGAACGTGGAGTTCGATCACGCGGACATCTATGCGGACGCCGAGGCGGTGACACTCGCATTCCGGCGGCTGGTGAACCTCGTGCCGAGGCGGGGACTCCTCGTCATCGGCGTCGACAGCGAGCGTGCGGCGGCTCTCGCCCCTGGTGCGCAGTCGCGAGTTCAGACGTTTGGTACCGTCGAGACAGCCGATTGGCACGCGTGCGAGATCGAGCCGTTGGGGACCGCGACGCGGTTCATGCTGACGCGGCACGGTGCGCCGTTCGGCCGGTTCGAGGTGCCGCTCGTCGGCGCTCACAACGTCCGTAACGCGACGGCCGCCATTGCCGTCGCCACGGAAGTCGGGGTCAGCGCCGAGCGCATCGCCGAAGGCCTGCGGCTGTTTGCCGGGGTGAAGCGGCGCCTCGAGGTCGTGGGTGTCGCCGGCGATGTGACGATCTACGACGACTTCGCCCATCATCCGACCGCGGTGGCCGAAACGCTGGCGGGGCTGCGGGCGGCGAATCCAGCCGCCCGGATTTGGGCCGTCTTCGAACCGCGCTCGGCCTCTTCGTGCCGGCGCATCTTCCAGGACGATTTCGCGCGCGCGTTTGGAGCGGCCGACGAAGTGCTGCTCGCGCCCGTGTTTCGCTCGAAGCTGCCCGAGTCGGAGCGGCTTTCTCTTCCCCAACTGGTCCGCGATCTCTCGGGTGCTGGCCGGACGGCTCGTGCAGCGGAGTCGGTCGACGACATCGTGGCCACCCTGGTGCGCGAGCACCGGCCTGGCGATCTGGTCGTGCTCATGTCAAATGGCGGCTTCGGCGGCATTCACCAGAAGTTGTTGAGAGCGCTTGCGTGAGTGACGGCGTTCAAATTATTGCTGCCGGCGATTCGGCCCTCTTCGTCGAGTTTGAGGAGCGAATCGATCCGCTGATCAACGCTCGCGCGATCGCGCTGGCCGATTCAGTCCACGCGGCTCGTCTCGCCGGAGTGCGGGACGTCGTTCCGACGTTCCGATCGGTGGCGGTGTATTTCGATCCGCTTGCGACGGACCGCGATGCGCTCGTCGCCCACCTCAAGCGCGCGGTTGAGCAGCCGGCGCAGCCGTCCATCGCCGACCGCCAGCCGATCCGCATACCGGTGTGCTACGGGGAGGACTTCGGGCCGGACCTGGCGACCGTGGCGGCGTTTGGAAAACTCGACCTCGCCGACGTTGTTCGTCTGCACACGGGCACACGATACCGCGTGTACATGCTGGGCTTTCTACCCGGATTTGCCTACATGGGGATCGTAGACCATCGGATTTCCGCGCCCCGCCGCGCCACACCACGCGTTCGAGTTTCCGTGGGCTCGGTCGGCATCGCGGGTAGCCAGACAGGCATCTATCCGGCCGAGACACCTGGCGGCTGGCAGCTCATCGGCCGAACGCCGATTCGCCCGTTCGACGTGAGCCGGCCCACGCCGTTTCTCCTGCAAGCAGGTGACGCGGTGGAGTTCTATCCGATCGATCGCGGCGAATACGATCGCCTGAGCCCGTCGCGCTGAGATGGCAAGCCTTCACGTCGTCAAACCGGGCATGCTGATGACGATTCAGGACCGTGGGCGTTGGGGCTGGCAGTCGCGCGGTGTGTCTGTCGCGGGGCCGATGGATCCGTGGTCGCATCGAGTGGCAAACGCGCTCGTCGGCAACGGCCCAGATGCGGCCGCTCTCGAGTCGACGCTCCTTGGACCAGAAATCGAGTTCGATGCCGAGCAGGTGATTGCGGTCGTCGGCGCCCACTTCGAGCTGACGCTGGATGGCCGGCCCGTGTCGATGGACGCACCGTTCCTTGCGCCCGACGGATCTCGCCTGCGATTCGGACGCCGCCTTCACGGTACGCGCGCATACGTGGCGGTCGCCGGGGGCATCACGGTGCCGCCGACACTCGGGAGCCGCTCGACACACTTGGCCAGTGCGATGGGCGGACTGGACGGACGGGCCCTCAAGGCCGGGGATAGCCTTCCACTCGGAACGCAAGAATGGGGTCGGGAGTCGTTTTTGCGCAGGCGGCGGATAAGAACGACTCCCGATCCCTTTCTTGTGCCGAACGGGATGGCGACGGTTCGGGTGATGGCCGGTCCTCATCAAGAGCGCTTCGGTATGGATGCGCTCGATGTCCTGCAGTCGGCGCCGTACGCGGTCGGACACAATTCCGATCGCATGGGGTTTCGCCTCGAAGGACCGACGCTGGCATCCGTTCGCGGTTTCGACGGCGCCCCTGACTTCATCTCCGATGCGACGCCGCTCGGCTCGATCCAGGTGCCCGGGTCGGGGCAGCCGATTGTGCTGATGGCCGACCGCCAGACGACCGGCGGCTATCCGACGATTGCCACGGTCATCACTGCCGACATCGGCGTTGTTGGGCAGCTTGGTCCGGGCGACTCGGTGTCCTTTGTGGTGTGCTCGCTGGGAGAGGCGATGGCTGCGCTTGTGGAACGGGAACGCGCGGTCAGGGCCATCGAAGCGGAGGGATCGGTGTGACCTCTCTTGCGGAAGGCTTGCGCAGCGCATTCGGCGAGCGCGCCCGGCGAGACGTGCCGCTCGGGCCGATGACGACCTTCCGCGTCGGAGGGCCGGCCGATTGGTTGATCGAAACACGCAGCAGCGCCGAGATCGTGACCGCGCTCGTGCTGGCCCGCCGCGCCGGCGTCGCGGTCACCTTGCTGGGCGGCGGATCCAACGTCCTCGTGTCGGAGACCGGCGTGCGTGGACTGGTCATCCGGCCCCGTGGAGGAGAGGTCAAGGCGCTCGGCGACACACGGATTAGGGCCGATGCCGCCGTGACGATCAATGGACTCGTGCGGTGGACGATCAATCGCGGGCTCGCCGGTCTCGAGGCATGGGCCGGCACGCCCGGCACAGTGGGCGGCGCCATCCACGGCAACGCGCATTTTCGGGGATGCCTGGTCGGCGATCTGGTGGCCGAGGTGCGGGTGGCGAGTCCCGACGGGACGATGAGTGATCTGCCCCGGGCGGCGATGGCGTTCGCCTACGATCGCAGCCGCTTGCAGCAGTCAGGCGAGGTTCTCCTGTCGGTCGTCTTTGAGGTGTCGCCGGGTGATCCGGCGGCGTTGCGATCAAAGGCGCGCGAGTCACTCGCCTTTCGCAAGCGGACCCAGCCGCTCGAATCGCCGAGTGCCGGCTGCATTTTCCAGAATCCGGTGGCTGGTCGAGACGTGCTGCCCGAGGGCATGCCCTGGTCGGCCGGCGCGCTGGTCGATCGAGCCGGACTCAAGGGTGTGGCGATCGGCGGTGCGCGCGTGTCGCCCAGGCACGGCAACTTCATCGTCAACGACGGGACGGCGACGGCGACGGACATTCGTCGCCTCATCGAGCGATGTCGGACGGCGGTGCGCGCGCAATTCGGTGTCGAGTTGCGTGACGAGATCGTGTATCTCGGCGAATTTCCCGTACAATGAGCGCGAGTTAGCCAGCAGCGATGGCCATTTCGAAGGCGCGGGTGCCCGTCAAGTGACTGCCGACTGCCGACTGCGGACTGCCGACTGCGGACTGCCGACTGCGGACTGCTGACTGCGGACTGCTGACTGCGGACTGCTGACCATTCATGTCCACACTCCTAATAGAAGGCGGCCATCGCCTTTCGGGCTCTGTCGAAGTCGAGGGCAACAAGAACGCCGCACTGCCCCTGCTTGCTGCGTGCGTGCTGACGACGGAAGAGTGCGTGCTGACCAATGTGCCACGTATCGGCGACGTCGAGGTGATGGCGCGGCTGCTCGTCGACCTTGGCGCCAAGGTCGAGGGCATCGGCAGCACGACATTGCGGGTGCGCTGTCCGGAGATCGTCAAGGACGAGCCTGACGGCACGATGGTCGGCCGCCTGCGCGGATCCGTCCTGCTGCTCGGCCCGCTGCTCGCCCGGCGCGGACGCGCGCGGCTCGCGCCCCCTGGCGGAGATTTTCCGGCGCGGCGTTCGATCTCGACGCACCTGGATGCGCTCGTGTCGATGGGTGCGCGCATTGTGCCAGCCGCCGTGGGCCACGAGATTGACGTGCCGAACGGTCTGAAGCCGGCATCCATCTACTTATACGAGGCCTCGGTCACCGGCACCGAGACGGCGCTTCTCGCTGCGGCCACTGCGCCGGGCACTTCTGAGATCCGCCATGCGGCTTGCGAGCCGCATGTCGTCGAGCTCTGTATGTTTCTGGCGCAGATGGGCGTCGGTATCGAAGGTGCGGTGACGACGACGATCCGCGTCGAGGGAAAAGCGAAGCCGCACGGCGCACAGCATCGGCTGTGGGGCGACTACATCGAGGCCGGCAGTTGGGCGGTGGTTGGTGCGATCACCGGCGGCGAGATCGAGGTGAAAGGCGCCAGGCCGGAGGACATCGAAGTGGTCGCCGCAGTGCTCAAGAGGATGTGCTTCGAATGCGAGACGACCGGCGATGTCTTCCGAGTGACGCGATCGAATCCGCAAGCGGCTGGGCGAATCACGACGGGCCTGTGGCCCGGGTTCCCGAGCGACCTCGTGAGCCTGGTCACCGTGCTGGCGACCCAGGTGGAAGGGCAGACGCTGGTCCACGACTGGCTGTACGAGCTACGACTCTTCGCACTGGAGCAGCTGAGCGGGATGAAGGGGGATCTGTTTCTCTGCGATCCCCATCGGATCATCGTGAGGGGGCCGACGCGGCTGCGTGGGCGTCCGCTCGACAGCCGCGACTTGCGATCGGGCATGGCGCTCATCGCGGCGGCGCTGGCGGCGGACGGCGAAAGCCGGCTGGCACCTCTCGAGATGGTCGAGCGCGGCTACGGCAGGCTGGTGGAGCGACTGCAGGGACTGGGTGCCAAGGTGGAAAAAGTCGGGTCCGCCTGAAGGCGGACACTACTTCTGTTCGGTGATGACGTCCACGCCGCGAGGGATCATGAAGACAAATTCCTTGTCGGCCAGGCCCACGTTTTCCTTCAGATTCGTAAACGCGAAGCTCGACGTCCCGCCCTGGGCGTCCACGGTCACGAGCCCCCGGATCATGAGCGTGGCCGGATCGAAGGCAAGGATCAGCCAGTCGTAGTCGCGCTCTCGCGATCGTGGCACCAGCTTGAGTGCGCGGCTGCCAGGCGGGACACCGCCGGGCAGGTCGGCCAATGACGGCGTGAAATCGCGCGTCAGGTTTCCCTTGCCAGTAAGAAACAGCGTCGGCGTGGTCGCTTCGTCTTCGCGCGGCACAGAGCCGACAAAGACCTCCTTGTCCTCGGGGAGGTAGGAGTAGATCTTCACGCCGTCGGACACGAACTGCTTCTGCTCGGGGGCCGTGTAGTCCCAGCGCATCTTCCCCGGCTTCTTGATCAACATCTTGCCGCGTTCGGTCAGTTGCTTCCTCAGGACCCCGCCCTGGTAGGTGTGCACGAAGTCGGCGGAGAAGTCTTTGATGGAGTCGTACCGTCGCTGCAGCGCCTGCGCCAACTCGGGCGCCGTCTGATCGGCAGCCCGACCTTCCGCCATCGCCGCGAGGGAAAGGCCCGACGCGACGATCACCGCGAAGATCCGTCGGTAAGCGATCATGCCTCAACGATAGCACGATGGTCCCGGAGCAAGGTCCGGCTAAAGCCGGACACTACATCTACTTGTTGCGCTTGGCCGCGACGAACTTGCGGATCTCGGCCACCGGCCGTGTGTTCACGACGTGCCGAGGCTCGACCCAGCCGCGCCGCGCGGCACCGACCCCGAATGCCATATGGCGATCGAGGACCTCCGCGCGATGGCTGTCACTGTCGACGGCGATCGTGACCCCCGCGGCAGTGGCTTTGCGCGCCAGCGTGCCGTTGAGATCCAGATGCACCGGCGCACCGTCGATCTCAATCAGGGTGCCGGTTTCAACGGCCGCAGCGAACAGCCGGTCGTAGTCGAGCTCGTAGCCTGGCGTGTGCGGCAGGACGCGGTTGGTCGGATGGGTAATCAGGTTCACGAGCGGGTGTCTCATGGCTGCCATGTACCGTTCCATCAGTTGTTCGTTCGACTGCCCGGCGCGCTCGTGCAAAGACGCCAACACGATGTCAAGACGTTCGAGAACCTGATCGGGCAGATCAAGGCGGCCATCCGGAAGGATATCCACTTCGCAGCCCTGGAGGATCGTGATCCGCGGATATTGGTCGCGTAACTGTGCGATCTCGTCCGCCTGACGGGCGACGTCCGCAATCGACAAGTTGCGCGCCGCACCCGAGCTCGGCGAGTGATCGGTGATCGCCATGTACTCGTACTCCAGCGCACAACAGGCTTTCACCATCGCTTCGACCGAGTCGCGCCCGTCGCTCCAGGACGTGTGCATGTGCAGATCGCCGCGGATGTCGCGGCGGGACAGGAGCGTGGGGAGGTGGCCCGTCTTGGCGGCGGCCACCTCGTCTTCGCCGTGGCGAATCTCGGGCGTGATGAACGGCAGGCCGAGCGCTGCGTAGATCTCTTCCTCCGTCTCTGAGGGGCCCGGCGTGCCGTCCGGTCGACGAAGACCGCCGGCGGTCAGCCGCCACCCGACGCCGAGGGCGTGCGCGCGCAGCTTGGTGAGATGTCCGATGGAGCCGGTCGCGTGGAGCAGCACGGCGCCTGCAGAGGATGGGGCGGGCAGTCTGACGCCGACCTGGACTCGTTCAAACAGCAGGCAGACGCGCCGCTCGCTGCGATGGAGACACCGCGTGATGTTGGGCCGCCGCATGAGATCGTCTACGGCTGCCGACGGATCGTCTGCGGCGGCCACAAGCTCGATGTCGCCGACCATTTCCTGGCTGCGCCTCAGCGAGCCGGCCGGGAGCGCCCATCGAACGCCGGCGGCGGCTCGCAGAAGGGCAAGGATCGGGTCGGAGATCGTCGCGGCACGACCGAGCGGCAGGCGTGGAACGGCGTCTCGAATGCGGGGTAAGGCCGCCGCGATGGCGGTCTCGATGGGTTCGCCAAGGCCGGGGACGTTTCGCACGGCCTCATCGGCCACCGCGGCCGCCAGATCGGCGGCCGACACCGTACCAAGCGCCCGGTGCAGGGTCGCCAGCTCACGGACCGTGACCGCGCCCGATTCGAAGAGCCAGCGCAGGTCGGTCGGCAGATCGGCGAGCGACGATTCCAGCAGCACCCACGCTGGAGCGTCGTACATGTGCCTCAACTTTGCGACGACATCGGGCTCGGCCGCAGGCGGCGGGGCCTCGACGAGCGGACCCAGGTCCGCGTCCGAGGTGATGCCGTGCTCGCGCACGAGCGTCGCGGCGCGTGTGAAGAGCGACTGCTCGGCCGCGTCGCCTCGGATGCCGGCGAGGAGCGCCAGCTCATCCAGCGTTCCATAAAGGGGAGCGGCAGAGGGGCCGGAGAGGTCCAGAGGAATCCGGGCTAGCCTTTCAGTGCCCCGGGCTCTGGTGGAGCCTGGCGTGGCGCCTCTTTGGTTTCGATCGGCAGATTTGCCGCGAGCCAGTCGCTAATGCCGCCCTTGAGCGAGGCGGCACGGTAGCCCTTGCGAATCAATTCTGCCGTGACCTGAGAGCTGGCCAGTTCGTTCGGATCCGAGTCGTACACCACAATCTCTCGATCGCGAGGGAGCGACGTGATGTCGGCCGCCGCGCAGCGAATCGCGCCGGGCAGCCGGACCGTGCTGTGCTCATACGGATACTTCAGCCGCGCGTCAACCACGACGGGCGGCGTCCCGCTGTCGAGGCGCTGCTTGAGATCTTCCTTGGTGATTCGAGGGACCGGCACGGGCAGTTATTGTGATCGGCCAGCACGAACGCTGTCAACCACGCTCGTCGGCTTCGGACTGATGCTTAGGCTGGCTTCAGGCCTGAGTCTTGAGCCTTGAGCCCTTCGAGTATCGCGTGTGCTCATGTGCCGAGGGCGAGTGCGAATTCCCGTCGAGCGACCATCCGGCGGAGCGCCGACCGCAGTGGAGGCAGCGGAGAAAGATGGCGCCTGGCTCGCACGAGATGCCGTATCGGTGGCGGCCGGACAGATAACAGTTGAACCAGTTCCACATCGGGCCACCTCTTCCGTCGCTTTGGTTGCTTACCCTATGGCAAGAGGGGTGCCGGCCACAATTGTTTTCTTGGGTTTGCCCCAAAGGCTGTGTGAAACGGCCGAATTGATGAGCTTTGGGACGTCTAGAATATGTCTAGAAGCACCACACCATGGCCTGTTTTTGCGCAGGTTTGTAACAAGATCTAACAGAATTGAGTGGGTGAATGGCGCGAGACGTAGAGATCAAGGGGCACCGCTATTGGGTTCTCTCAGAGCCGCACGGGAGCGTGTGGAAGGCTCGCGTCGTCGAAGTGCGTGATGATGGGTCGAACGAGGAACTGGGCATCGATGCGAGCGCCGAAACACGCAGCGCGGCCGACGAAGCGGCCGAGCGGAAGCTCCGTCGCTTGCTGCAGGTTTAGTGCGACATCGCGTACACGAGCGCGTTGACTCCGAAGGCGTAGCCGTCGGGCGCGAAGGTCAGGAAGTACTGGTGGTTGTCGCCCTCACGCTCGAACGCGTCGCCGAAGTCCGTGTTGTGGGTGATCAAGACCATCACGCGGCCGCGGTTGTCGCTGATCGCGCGGACATGTGGCTGCGCGCTATCAAGGCCCTGCTCCGACGTGGCGCCACCGGTTCCCATCCAGAAGGCGATATTAGGAATCTGCGTGAGGTGCTTGATTTCGTATAGCGCATGAAAGACAGGATGGCTCAGCGGAAGATCGACGATTGGATACTGGCCGGGCGGTAGGACCGCTGCCATTTGGTCCGCGAAGTTCTCCCAAGCGACAGTGCCCCAGAAATCATCCACCCACAGAAACCCACCCTTGAGCAGATAGTCGCGGAGGCCGGCGGCTTCGTCCGGGCTGAAGTCCGAGCGACCCGGCTCTGTCATCATCACGAACGGGCAGTGGTAGATCAGCGGATCGGTGGCCCTGACGACGACGTGGTTGAAGTCGCCCCCCTGACGGCTCACAGACGTCGTCGTGAGCTCTGAAAACCTGAAGGACAGATTCAGATCGGCTCGCGGATAGTCGACGCTCCAGTTCGCGCCGTTCCCCCACGCATGGATGTCGAAGTAGAGACGACAGAAGATGAAGGCCCCATCGAAGTCGTCCGGCTGTGCCCACTTGATGCCGCCGCCGATCCTGCCACCTCCCCTGGGGCCGCCGCGGAGTTGAGGGAGCTGCGCGGCGCTGATGGTCGCGACGAGGAGCAGGCCGCCCGCGAGCGGGGCGAGACGACGAAGATTCACGCGGTAAGTTTACGTCAAGGCGCGTGTGGCGCCGATCGCGCGGATGGCTTAGGCGCCGCCCCAGACGAAGTTCCGCCTGATATTCATGCCGACGAAAGGAGCAAGCGCTGTGCCCGGGCGTTGGGCTGAAAGATTGTGGCAAACTGAGAAATCGTGAGCGCTCGGGTGTGCGCCTGTGCGCCGCACGCGCACGGCACGCGCCGGCATCGACAATCTGGCGCCCTGGCGTGCGGGTCGCGCTAGAATCAAGCCCCGGTGCTTTCAAGAAGAGAGATGCTCCTGGCTTCCGCGGCCGCGATCGCCGCCAGAACGGTCTTTGCGGCGGGGAAGATGACGCTCGCGATTCACCAGAACACGTCCGCCGGCGCGGGCTATCGCGGGTCGCTCGAAGGCTGGTCTCGCGCGGGGATCAAGTACGTCGAGCTCACGAACACGCTTCTCGACGGGTTTCTCAAGACCGACTCGCTGCCGGCGGCGCGTCGAGTCCTTGCGGACCTCGGACTGTCACCGGTCTCCTGTGCCAGCGGCGTGGGCGGTCTCTGGGAGCCGAATCTCGCGCGCGCCGCGTCGCTCGAGGAATTCAAGAAGCGCTGCGATATGTTCGCCACACTTGGGCTGACGCATATTTACGCTCCCACCACCACAACCGGAAAGTTCACGCCGGACGATTACAAGGCCGGCGCGGAGAACATGCGCGAAGTGGGAGACATTGCCAAGCGGTTCGGCATGACGGCGATGGTCGAGGCCGTGCGCAGTTCGACGTTCATCTCGACGCTGGCGACTCTCCTCAAGGTCACGCGCGGAGCAGCGCATCCGAACGTGGCGCCGCTCCTCGACTGCTATCACTTCTGGTCAGGCCTCAATAAGCTCGAGGATCTCGATCTGATCCGTCCTCGCGAAATCGGACACGTGCACTTTCAGGACGTTCCCGATATGCCGCGTGAGCTGCTGGACAACACCACCCGGCTCATTCCCGGGGACGGCATTTCTCCTTTGACGCAGATTCTTCGCAAGCTCGGCGATAAGGGGTATGCCGGCCCGCTCTCGGTCGAACTCTTCCTGCCGAAGTTTCAGCAGGCCGATCCCTTCGAGGTGGCCCGCGAGATTCGGCAGAAGGCAGAATCGGTCATGCGCCAGGCGCGCGTGATGTGATCGAGGGCTCTTCGGACAATCGCCGAGGAAATTGGTGGACGGCGCGAGGATCGAACTCGCGGCCTCCGCGTTGCGAACGCGGCGCTCTCCCAGCTGAGCTAGCCGCCCCTATCTGGAAGCCGAAATTGTACCACGCCGCTTTCGCGCTCCGCAACGCGACCGCTGCATCTTGCTGATATAGTTTGCGCGTGGCTCACGTGAAACGTCTCGGCGTGCTCACCGGCGGCGGTGACGCACCCGGCCTGAACGCCGTCATTCGCGCCGTCGTCAAGACCGCGTGGAGTGCAGGAATCGAATGCGTCGGGCTCGAAGACAGCTTCGACGGGCTGATTGAGCCCGGTCGATCGCGGGTGCTCACGCCGCGCGACGTCACGGGCATCCTGCGGCTCGGCGGGACGATTCTCGGCACGGTCAACCGCGGCAATCCCTTCGCCTACCCGATCGCCACGTCCGGTGGCACCGTGGACTACTCCGACCGCGTCGTCGAGATGTTCGACAAGATGGGACTCCTTGCATTGATCGTCATCGGCGGCGACGGGACGCTCGCCATCGCCCATCAGTTCGGCGCACGCGGCATTCCGATCGTGGGCGTGCCAAAGACGATCGACAACGACATCGTCGGCACGACTAATTGCTTCGGGTTCGACACCGCGGTGGCGTTTGCCACCGATGCCATCGACCGGCTGCACACGACGGCCGAAGCGCACCACCGGATCATGGTGGTTGAGGTCATGGGCCGCTATGCAGGATGGATTGCGTTGTATGCGGGCGTCGCGGGCGGCGCCGATGCGATTCTGATTCCGGAGATCCCCTTCGATCTCTCAGCGGTCGCGGCCCGTCTCAACGAACGCGAGAAGTGGGGCGCGCGATTCAGCATTGTGGTCGTGGCCGAAGGCGCGTTCCCCAAAGGTGGCAAGCTGTCGCTCGTCGAAGCGGGGAGCAGCGGGAAGGCAGAGCGGCTGGGCGGCATCGGCGCCCAGGTGTGCGATGCGTTGGCGAAGCTAACAGGGAAGGAAACACGGTCGGTCGTCCTGGGCCACCTGCAGCGTGGCGGCGCGCCAACCAGTTTCGATCGCGCCCTGGCCACGCGATTCGGCGGCAAGGCCGTCGAACTCGTCAGGCGCGGCGAGTTCGGCACGATGGTGGCCTTTGCCCCGCCGGATATTGTCGCTCGACGTCTCGAGGACGTGGTGGGGAAGATGAGAACCGTGCCGATGGATTTCGACGTGCTGCTGACCGCGAAGGCGCTCGGCGTCACCTTCGGGGACTGAGGTGCTCGAGCCCTCAGCCTCTAACCCCTAGCCTCCAGTCTCTATCTTCCGAGCAGGTCTGCGTCCTTCTTCTTCTGCACGTCGTCTATCAGTTTGATCTGGTGGTCGGTCAGTATCTGGACTTCGTCCAGACCCTTCTTCTCGTCGTCTTCCGAAATCTTGTGATCCTTGAGCAGCTTCTTCAGGCGCTCGTTGGCGTCGCGGCGCACCTGCCGCACGCTGTTGCGGCCTTCCTCGGCCAGCTTGTGCACGTGGCGAGAAAGCTCTTTGCGGCGATCCTCGGTGAGTGACGGAATCGGGACCCGAACCACCTTGCCGTCATTGGAGGGATTGAGGCCGAGATCCGAGGCGCGGATCGCTTTCTCGATGGCGGCGAGCTGCGACGGATCGAAGGGCTGCGCCACGATGAGCGTCGGCTCAGGAACCGAGAGGCCGGCGACCTGATTGAGCGGCATGCGCGCGCCGTACGCCTCGACGTGCACGCTGTCGAGAATTGATATGGAGGCACGGCCCGTCCTAACACCTGACAGCTCGTGCTTGACCCGCTCGAGCACGACGGCCATGCGCGTGTTCGCTTCGGCGTAGAGACCCTTCAGATCGTTGACGTCCATCGAGCATGCCCTCTCTTACGCGGTCACCATAGAGCCGACCGGCTCGCCGATGATGGCGCGCCTGATGTTCCCGGGCGTCCGCAGGTTAAACACCACAATCGGCAGCCGGTTGTCCATGCAGAGTGAAATCGCGGTCGCGTCCATCACCTGAAGGCCCTGCTCGAGGACCTGCAGGTAGGAGATGCGATCGAAACGGATGGCGCTTGGCTTGAGCATCGGGTCAGCGTCGTAAATGCCGTCCACTTTGGTGGCCTTCAGGATGACCTCGGCCTTGATCTCCATGGCGCGGAGCGCCGCGGCCGTGTCGGTACTGAAGTAGGGGTTGCCGGTGCCGGCCCCGAAGACGACAACGCGGCCCTTTTCGAGGTGGCGGATGGAGCGGCGGCGGATAAAGGGCTCGGCGACGGCGCGCATTTCGATGGCAGTCACGACACGCGTGACGACCCCCTGCTGCTCCAGGGCATCCTGCAGAGCGAGCGCGTTGATGACCGTCGCGAGCATGCCCATATAGTCGGCCGTCG
>JBGPHH010000084.1:0-14800 GCA_041484265.1 Vicinamibacteria bacterium | reverse complement strand
TCCAGCCTTCGCTCGTGCTCGAAACCTGACGAGCGACGGCGTGGCGAGCCCTGTCGGCGAGCAGGCTTGTCTAGCCAAAGGGGCGAAGCCGCGAAGGCGGACCAGTATAGCGTGTCGCCCCCAGGCATCAGCCGAGGTTGCCGTAGGACACTGCCGACGGTAGCTGGCCGGGAGTGAGCACCCGCCGGGCTGGGATCGACCTTTGCACGGAGCGGATGGTCACAGTAAGATCCCACGAGCGCTCAAGTGGCCGATGCCACATCCGAGGTGTCGTTTATGCGCACGCCGTCGTCTCTTGTCAGACCCTCCAGGGTCGCTGCGTTCGTCGTCGCGCTTGTGATCGGCCAGTTTGGCGCGGCAGCCGCGCAGACCCCGTTTATCCCCTACTTTTTCAAGAACAACCCCCACTACGACAAGTTCGAGTGGCACGTCTACACGACGGACCATTTTGAAATCTATTACTACCCGGAGATCGAGCGCCATCTCGAGCGCGTGGCGGGCTACGCGGAGAGCGCCTACGAAAAAGTCAGCGGGGATCTGCGGCACACGTTGCCGTCCAAGGTGTCGCTCGTCCTGTTCAAGACGCACAGCGAATTCGAACAGGAGAACATCGATCCCGGCGCGGCGCAGGAAGGCGTCGGCGCGTTTGCGGAGCCGTTTCGCGGACGCATGGTCATGCCGATCGACGAGCCGCCGGATCTGCTCTACGGCCTCATCATCCACGAGCTGACTCACCAGTTCCAGTTCGACATGATTCCGCAGTCGCTCGTCAGCAACGGGATACCGCTGTGGGTCAACGAGGGCCACGCGGAATTCGAGCGTGGGGTCTGGAACCCGTTGGATCTGATGGTCGTCCGGGACGCGGCGGTCTCCGACATCGTGCCGAAGATGACCGAGCTCCAGGGGTACGGCACGGCGGGTCCCTCTCGCCTGATTTACAACCTCGGCCATGCGCTGTTCGAGTTCATCGAGGCGAAGGCCGGAAAGGAAGGCGTCCGCAGCTTTCTCTTCGCGCTGAGGAAGAGCGCGATCGGCGCCGGCGGCGAGGACCCGTATGAGGAAGCGCTGCAGATAAAGAAGCAGGACTTCGACCAGGCCTTCGATCGGTACTTGAAGGACCGCTTCAAGCCGTTCCGCGACAAGGAGCGGCCGGCGGACTACGGGCGGGATCTGGCCCCAAACAAGGAGAAGACGAATTTCATCGGCGGCTACTCGATTGCCC
Source organism: Vicinamibacteria bacterium (assembly GCA_041484265.1). Taxonomy (GTDB): domain Bacteria; phylum Acidobacteriota; class Vicinamibacteria; order Vicinamibacterales; family CAVVIG01; genus 2-12-FULL-65-11. The sequence goes on along the minus strand of JBGPHH010000084.1, from coordinate 13,578 downwards.
CGTCGCCGTCCGGCGATCTCCTCGCCGTGGTCACCGGGAACCGGCGGGAGCAGGAACTCGACATCGTGCTCGTGTCCTCGAAAGACGGATCGGTCGTCCGGAATCTGACCGAAGGCTTCGACAAGGACATGGGCTTCGATCACCTCATCCAGATGGGCGTCGATACGGCGGCCAACCCGTGGATAGCGTGGTCGCCGCAGGGCGATCGCGTGGCGTATTTCGTGCGGACCGAGAAGGAGCGGACGCTCATTGTCGAGAACGTCTTGACGAGGAAACTAGAGAAACGCATCCCGATGAAGTCGGTTGACGAACCGGAGTCCCCCGCCTTCTCGCCAGACGGCCAGACCGTGGCGTTCGATGCCTTGCGCGGCGCGGTCGGCGACATCTATACGATCAACCTGGACTCGCAGGCCATCACCAACGTGACGACCGACGACTTCGCGGATTTCGCGCCCACCTATTCGCCAGACGGCAAGTACATCATCTACGTGGCGCGCGTCAGTGGCAGCCAGAAGCTGTTCAGGATCGATCTCGACACGAAGAAAAGGACGCAGCTCACCTTTGGCACGCAGGATGAGACGGCTGCGCAGTTCATCGACAGTCACACCATCGTCTTCTCGTCGACGGCGACCGACCCGGCGGTGCCGCTCGAGCCCGAGGTCGCCAAGAACGGCAACATCCTCAATATCTGGACGCTCGACATGACGACCGGCGAACTGCGTCAGTACACCGACGCGCTCGGGGGGAACTATTCGCCCGTCGTCTTGAACGAGGGCAAGACGAACCACATCGCCTTCGTCAGTTACTACAAGAACGAGTACAGCATCCGCACGCTCGACCGCCAGGAACCGCTCCACACGGCCTCGTCCGACGACTTCGGTATGCCGTCGCCGGCGGCCGCGATCGACTTCCAGGCGCCCCTGCAGCACACATTGGTCCCAGATAAGATGCGCAAGAAGGGCACGTTCGAAAAGATGTTCCTCGAGGGGCGGCCTCCCGTCAACGTGGGCGTCACGAGCGGCGGCGACATCTTCGGCGGATCGCAAGTCAGCTTCGGCGACGTCCTCGGCGATCAGCAGTTCAACGTGTACGTCTCATCGGTCTCGCAGTATCGGACCTTCGCCGCCTCCTACATCAACCTGTCTCGAAGAATGCAGTACGTGGTGCAGGGCTTCGCCCAGACGCAGTTCTTTTACGGTCAGCTCGGCGGCGGATTCTACGACCCCCTCTATGCGCAGTTTCTCACCCGCGACGACGCGATTGCCACGCGTACGATCCGCGGCGCTTCCGTCATCGGCATCTATCCGATCGACCGCTACCGTCGGACCGAGATCTCAGGCGGCGTGACGCAGATCAACGAGCAGTACGCCATTCAGTCGCTTCAGGACCAGTCGGAAGCCTATCAACGGCAGGTCTACGGCCGGACGGTGTTCAACAACGGCACGCTCGTCCCTTTCAGCATCGCCTTCGTCCAGGAGACGACGGTGTTCCGCGAATTCGGCCCGGTGGCAGGCAACACGTTCCGCGTGTCGTATGAGGTCTCGCCGCCAATGGGAAGCACGCTGTCACGCCAGACGCTCGACGGCGACGCTCGTCACTACCTGCGCCTCGGCTCGAACGGCCTGCTCGCCACGCGCATCCGGGGGTTCAAGAGTATCGGCGACTTCCCCGCATTTACGTATTTCGGCGGCAACTCCGAGATGCGCGGCTACGACTACCTCGAGTTCTCCGGCCAGAACGCGGTCTTCGCGGACGCAGAGCTGCGGTTCCCCATTATCGACGCGGCGTTGACGCCGTTTGGCGTCATCGGCGGCATCAGGGGCAACTTCTTCTTCAACATCGGCGGCGGCTGGTTCAACAATCAACCGAGCCCGGACTACAACGTGTGCACAGCGAACGGGACGGCGTTCGGGAACGTCCCCTCGGGCAGTTACCAGTTCGCCACGTCCGGATCGGAGACTTGTCGACCGTTCAACGGATTTCAGGTCGACCAGAACGGCTTCTTCGCCGTCGACCCGGCGACCGGTAACCTCGTGCCCGTCTACGGGGACACGAAGACGATTGACGGCTTCCGCCTGAAGGACGGCCGCGCCTCCTACGGCGTCGGCCTCGAGACGTTCATCCTCGGCTTCCCCCTGCACTTCGACTGGTCGTGGCGCACGCTCTTCAACCGCCAGTGGGAGGACTTGTTGTTTGCAAGCGAAGGGGGCGGCAAGGCCTGGCGCAGCGCTCGCTTCGCGTTGTGGATCGGCTACGACTTCTAGAGATCAGGGGTTAGGGACTAGGAGTTAGTGGACCTGACGCCCAAGCGCGCTGCTGACTCCGCCACCGAGATGGTCGAGGTGGTGCTGCCGAACGACGCCAATCCACTCGGCTTCGTCCTCGGCGGCAAGGTCATGCACCTCATCGACATTGCCGGAGCCATCGCCTGCCATCGACATACGCGCCGGCTGCTCGTGACGGCGGCGGTCGATGGCCTCCAGTTCCTCCACCCGATCAAGGTCGGCGATCTCATCATCCTGAAAGCGCGCGTCACGTGCGTGTTCACGACGTCACTCGAAGTGCAGGTGGATGTGTTTTCCGAAGAAACCCTGACGGGCCGTCGCCGGCAGACAAGCCGGGCGTATCTGACGTTTGTCGCGATTTCCCAGGATGGCAGCCGCGTGGCCGTGCCGCCGCTCCTCGTCGAAACCGACGAAGAGCGGCGCGTGTTGGAGGAAGCACATGCCCGCCGGGCGGAGCGGCTCGCGCGAAGACTGCTATGACGCCTTCTTGAGCCGAAGCGTGCTGCGCTCTAGATCGATGGCCACCTTATAGCCACTGAGGAACTTGTGGCCAACGATCCCGCCGACCTGGAAGCCGAGCAGTGCGCTTGGCGTGTCGAGGTTGAGCACGACAACCGAGTAGTTCTTGAATTCGATCCCATCGAAGGCCAGGTTGACGCCGGACATCAGAAACGCATCTTTGTCCCACCCGGAGGTGCCGAACACCCGTAGGGCGATGTGCCGCGACGCGTCGGCCGGACCGAGCGCGCTCGCCGTCGCCTGGCTGATCGAAATCACCTGGCCGCCGGTGTCGATGACGAAGTTCGCCTGGCGCTTGCCGTCAATGGTGCCCTGCACGGTCGCGAGCCGGTAGACCCGCAGCGGCAGTTCGACGTCCGTCGGCTCTTGGGGCAGGTGCTTGGCCATCGTCAGCTCCTGCTTCTTGTAGTCGATCGTCATCGAATAGCCGAGCGTCAGCGGCGACAGGCTTTCGGTTTCCCGCACCTGCGCATCGCGCAGCGGCGGGTTCTTGATGAGCACGGGCACGTTGCGGAGTGTCAGCGCGCCGATCTCGAGGCTATCGACCCGGCCGAGCTGCAGGCCACGAAGACCCACGTCACCCACGCCCGCGCTGAGCGTCTGCGTGATCGGCAGGACGCCGAGCTGGAGTGCGAGAGGCCGCGTGATCACGGTGCTCTCAGATCCCGTGTCGACGACAAAATCGTTCGGGCCGGTGCCGTTCACCTTCACTCGGATGATGATCTTTTCGTTCACGAGCTTGAACGGAATCGTGTAGACCCGATCGGCCGTGCCCTCATCGGCCTGGAACGGCACGCGCTGGCCGAACGATCGCAGAAAGCGAATCTCCGCGCGCGACCAGCTGGCCTTGGTGCTGGTGTCCTTGTTCGGCAGCAGGTTGACGTAGTTGCTGTAGGCGGTGGCCGCTTCCTCGTACTTGTGCATCCGCTCGTAAATCGCGCCGACCGTGTGGTGGAGCTCGAGGTCGCGCGGCGCGAGCCGCAGGGCCGCCTGGGCTTCGTTCATCGCCTCCGCGAGCTGACCCCGCGCGGCCAGCGAGCGAGCCAGGCCGTGGCGGCCACGCGCCAGCTCCGGCGTTTCGGCGAGCGCGTCGCGATACTTGGTCTCGGCGGTCTCAAACAGCCCGTTCGCCCACAGCGCGTCGCCGTACAGCGCCAGCGACTCGGGACTGCGCGGATCGGCCTCAATCAGTTTCTCGGCCTCCTGACGCGCCATCTCGAACTCGGCAACGCGGAGCGAGGACACGACAACCCCCGAGCGTGCCTGGCGCATCCGATCGGGCGAGGCGACGCGCTCGGCGTTGCGATAGGCTTCGAGCGATTCCTGGTACTTTCCTTCAGAAAACAGAAGATCGGCCAGTTGGATCTGGATGTCAGCGGACTGAGACTGAGGTGTCGCGCTGACGTGCGTGACGAGGGAAGCCGCCACGAGAAGGACTGCGACGGCGACGAAACGGCGACCGCTGTGCATGAACCCTCCAGGAATTGCAGTCAGGTTCTGGCGAGACCGTTCAAGAACCAGACCGCCCGGCAATGCGTGGGAACGATGATGCACCCGTACGGCGGGTTTCGGAAGGGAAAAATGAGGCTAGCGGGTGTACTGCTCGATTGAGACGCCGTCGTACATCTGGTCCACACGAAGGATCTGCGTATCCCGGCTGTAGCTGCCGAGTTCGTAATCCTCGCTCATGATGAGGGCCTTAATGGGCTTCGTGGGACAGACTTCCGAGCACAGGCCGCAGAAGCTGCAGCGCGACAGATTAAAGTCAAAGTAGTCGAGGATTTTGATCTTCTGCCCCGGCTCGCGGTGGCCGCCGAGCGCGATGAGGTCGTCGGGGCACGCCGTGGCGCACTGATCGCAGACGCTGCAAGTCTGCGCCCCGGTCCCCGGTTCGGTCTGCAACCGCAGCACGCCGCGAAAGCGGGGAGCGGTCGGCCGCCGCTCGGCCGGATACTGAAACGTGAAGGCCGGCTGCGGCGTGTATTTCAGCGTAATCCACAGACCCTTCAGCAGGTCGACCAGAAAGATCGTCTTGAAGAACTTGATGATGGTCTGCATCACGCGCGCTCGCCAACGAGGGTCGGTTCGGTCTGTCCCTGGTGGATCACCCGCTCTTTGCGCAGCACGGTCCCTTCCTTGCGGATCTTGTCCTGAAGGCGCATCAAGCCGTACAGCAGCGCCTCGGGACGCGGCGGGCAACCCGAGACATACACGTCAACCGGTACAACTTTATCGACACCCTGGAGCACGCTGTAGGTGGGGAAAGGACCGCCGGCATTCGAGCAGCTCCCCATCGAGATCACCCACTTCGGTTCCGGCATCTGATCGTAAAGCCGGCGCAGCACCGGCGCCATCTTCTTGGTGACGGTCCCGGCCACGATCATCAAGTCTGACTGCCGGGGGGAGGCACGGAACACCTCGGCGCCAAACCGGGCGATGTCGTATCGCGAGGCCGAGGCCGCCATCATCTCGATCGCGCAGCAGGCCAGGCCGAACCCCATCGGCCAGATGGACGACTCACGGGCCCAATTGAGCACGCGGTCGACGCTGGTCGTGATGAAGTGGTCTTCAAATCGATGGTCAATAAGACCCATTAGCCCCTAGCCTCGTAATAGTCCCGGTTCCTGCCGATGAACGCATCCCACTTGCGCGGCGTTTCGTCGAGCGTAAAGATGGCCTCAACAGGGCACGCCGGCACGCAGGCTCCGCAGTCGATGCACTCGTCGGGATGAATATAAAGCATCTCGGCCGTCGCATAGTCGACTTCGTCTTTCCGCGGATGGATGCAGTCGACCGGACAGACGTCCACGCAGGAGGTGTCCTTCGTGCCAATGCAAGGTTCGCAAATGATATACGCCAAGCGTCTGCCCGTCTGCTGCCCCAATGATACTTGAAGCTCGCTGAGACAAGAACAATTCGCCGTCTTCGGTGGGTCGCAGGGCAGACTCGAGATGGGTATGCCGAATCCTGACTGGAAGCTTCTGTCCGTTACCGAGCACCGCGACGCGGGTGCCGCGCGGCATGACGCCGACTTTGGTGATGGCATCGACGCTGGCGAGCGTACCACGCCCCAGCCGCACGAAACGCGAGAGGTCGAGTCGCGCGAGTTCTTGGGACCTTTGTCTATCTAGATCCGGAAAGGACATCGATAAGGGGACCGAATGATTACGGCGTGAGGGACGCCGTGTACGCGGCAACCGCCAGCATATCGTCCTCGGATAGCCTCGCCACCGCCGCCATCATCAGAGCCGCACCAGCGCCGTGCCGTACGCCGGCCTGCATGTCGGCCAGCTGGCGCGCAAGGTAGGTTGGTGATCGTCCGGCAATGGGCGGCACGCGACCCATGCCACGCAGGTCGCCGCCGTGACACTGCCCACAGCGCATTGTCCGTCCGGCGCCGCCGGTCATCACCAAGACCTCGCCCTTCTTGAGAGTCCCGATCGGGACGTAAGCGACGAACCCGCGCCCTTGAACCTCCGGCATTTCGACCATGCGCCGGCCTAGCGGCTCGGGCCGGCCGCCAGTCGGCACCGTGTCGGCCTCAACCACGCGCAGCCACGGCCGGAACTCGAGCGACGCGAAGTATTGGGCCGCTGCCCGCAGATCCGCAGCGTCGATGGCCCTCGCCACAGCTTGCATCATGGCCGAAGGATGCGTTCGTGGACTTGCCCGCCCTCTCAGGCCTTTCCGGTAGTTGGCGATCTGATCGGAGATGTACTCGGCCGAGAGACCTGCGAGGCTGGCGCTGCCGGCCCCGCCGATTCCGTTGATCGCGTGGCACTCTGCGCAGGCGGGCACCCCGGGTTCTTTTCCGATCGCAACGACCTCGGGTATCTGTCCCGCCCTTGCCACAACGCCACCTAGCAGAACGAACGCAGCGATCCAATGCTTCACAAATGACCCCGCGAGCCGAAAATAACGGAACGTCTAGCCAAGATCGGGCCGTCGCCCGGATCGTGATGAGAAGGATGGAGTTGCGCGTTGGGGTTATCCGCAACGAGATGGTCTGTGCCGGAAATTCGGCGATGACGGCTGCTCGACAACCAAGAGAACGCCGTCGTGCCGGCAGTCATATAATGCGGGTCCGTATGAGGACTGGGCTGCTGATGATCGGACTGCTCGTGACGATGGCCGTCCCGATCCGCGCTCAGGGCACGGAGGCCGAGCGCATCAAGGCGCTGGCGGCCCTCGTTGCCCGAGGCACAAAGGCCTTGGCTGACGGACAGACCGAGCAGGCTACGCTGGCCGTCGCCTTCGAGCCCGACGATATGGACGCCAGGCAAAAACTTGGCGGGATACCTCCCACGATGTTCTCGCTGACCGAGCAGGAGCGGGCATTCATGACCGAAACGGTCAGCCGCAGCGACGCCGGCGACTGGTGCATGTTTCCGGAACCGACCCCGAGGATGGAGATCGCGGCGCTGAAGATGTTTGCGGATGCTCGTTTGCTGCCCAGCCTGCGCGTCACGAACCTGAGTTTCAGCCGGGCAGGCTGCGAGCCGCAGGGCGTTTTCATCTTCATGGCGCGACCGACCATGACGATGGCCGAGCTTCGTCAGATCTATGGTCCGCCGCAGGAGACAGCGAAGAAAGATGACGGGGCGGACGTGTTCACGTACGGCGCCCTCCGCATGGTGGGCACCAAAGAGGGAAGGATTCAGTCGATCGTCCTTGCGCCGATGTAAACGGGATGTCTGCGGCCTGCCGTTTCCGGTTCGTGACTCGCCCGCGGTCTCCTCAGTAATGAAACCGATACCGAAGGCCGGCAGAAATCTGCCGGGGACTGTTGTAATGCGTTCCGCCGAACGTGTTGCTTTGGTCGAGCAGGAAGTGCGTGTCGCCCACGTTCAATGCGGTCACGATGACCGTCCACTGCGTGCCCAACGCCTTGCTGCCCTGCACGTTGAAGACAATGTGCCCCGGCTTGTGGTCCGGTCCGTCACCCTCGAGGAAGCCCGAGCCATAGCCGGTCGACAGCGACACCGACGTCCCAGGTGACGCGGCCACGTCCACGCCGCCGGTGAGGGTATCCCGCTGGTCGTGGTCGAGAAAAAAGAAGTCGTCACTCGGCGGAGAGAAGTCGGTCAGCCCGCCGCTGACCGCGCCTCGACCTTCGATGAACTGATGCGAGTAGGCCAGATGGAGTTGGGCTCGGCCCCGACGAGGGGAACGGACCGTGGCTTCCCATCCTCGAATTCTTGCGGTGTCAATCGTCAGCGGCACGAAGATGTTCGAATTGCCGATGGGCTCGTGGTCAAAGAAATTCTCGGCGTTGGTCCGAAAGTAATCGAGATCAAGGGTCCAGCCCCGCGCGGGAATGGCCAGGCCCACCTCGTATTGCTCGTCGCGTTCACCCTTGAGGGGCAGGAAGTCGAACCCCTGCTGAACGGCAAGGTCGAGCAGCGGACCGGACACGGTCGTAAGAGGCGGCGGCTGATAGTACCGACCGTAGAACGCGCGCACGGCCCAGTCCCGGGGTAGGCGAACCGCGACGCCCACTCGCGGGCTCACAGCATTCTCGCTGAGTGATCCGGAAAAGCGCGTGAGCCTCAGACCGGCGTTCAGCGTGAGCCAGCCGCTGGCCGCGTACTGCTCGTCCACGAACGCTACGGCCAGCTGACCGGTCGGTCCCGCGGTCTGAGAGACTGGCGCTCCACTCCCGTCGTCGAGTCCGAAGAGCAGATCGTCAGTTTGAGAGAACCCGTACCCGCCAATTCGTCCGGTGTGCGGCCCCTTCGAGATCGTCAGCACGGCTTGCGCGCCCGCGTATTGCGACGTTCGGTAGTCCGTTGTGATGATCGGATCGCTCGGTCCGCCGTCAAACGCCGCACGATTGAAGTGATAGAACGGCGAGACCGACAGGGACGCATCGGTGCCCACCGTGTGAAGCCACGAGACGTTGACGAACGCATCTCGTTCCCGTTGGAGGTCGCGGATTCCGGTGTCCTGATCGTCAGGCGAGTTCGGAATCTGATAGCGGTCGTTGCGTACCGACGCAACCAGTCGGTACTGATTGGCGGGTGACGCGCTGTAGATGAACGATCCAAAGCCGCCAACGCCGTTGGCGCGGTTGTGGATCGACTCGGGAACTGGCGTCTGAAGGCCAAGGTCAGTCCGGTTGAAGCTCAGGCTCCCGTAGTACGCCATTCGACCTGTGTGGTCGCCGAGACTGAGCTGGCTGTTGGTCTCATGGAAGCTGCCATAGTTGACGAGGAACTCCCCTTCCCGGCTTCGCTCGAAGCCCGACCGCGTGATGACGTTGAAGACACCATACGTGCGATCGCCGAACTCGGCGGACATTCCGCCGCGCTGAATCTCGATCGTCTCGATATCCTTCGGGTCGAACTGAGGCCCGACGTTGCTGGCGATGTTGGTGTTCGGGACTGGAACGCCGTCAATAAGCCACGAGACCTGGTGACCCCCGCGGACGTGGAGCTGGTCGTGGACGAGATACGACCCTGGGACAAACTGCGTGACGACATCCAGACTGTTGGTTCGGAGAGCACCGGGCGCCCGGTCAATCTGATCGCGCGTCACCAGGCTTTCGGTGGTCACCGACTTCGGATTCACCGCTCCTTCGGTACCGACAACTTCCACCATCTCCGAGATGGCGCCGATCGGCAGGGCCACTGTGAGCGCCGTCACCGTTTCAGAACGGACCACGATGTGCTGCTCCACGAGTTGGAATCCTGTTTTCGACACCGAGATGGTGTAGTCGCCCGCCGGCACCATCGCGATCGAGAACTTGCCCTCGCGATCGGTCTGGCCTTGCGCCTCCCAACTCGACAACTGCGCCCGGAGTCGGACGTCGGCCTGCGGCACGGCTTGATGCTGTGGATCCTCGACCACACCGCTGACGATTCCAAAGATGGCGGCATGGCCGACAGCCGCAAGACTCAGCCAAACGCCGACCGCACACGTGAAGATCTTCGAGAACATACACACTCCCCCGTCCGCCCGAAGGCGGACGCTACGACGGACATTGGCGGGCCCTTGCAGATGTAGTGTCCGGCCTCAGCCGAACTGTGGAGGTTACGCGCGGGGCGGCGGGGATTCGGGACGATCAGGACGAGCGACGACGACGGCGGTAGCCGGCACGATCGATTCCGCCACGACAATCGAGGTTAGGATCTTCTGCCGTGGCTGGATCAGTCCGAGGCTACCAAGCAACGACAAGAGCGCCGTATCCATCGTGCCGACGGCAGTCTTGAGGACACACTCGCGCTTGCCCTGATGACTCCGATGCATCGGGCAGGTCTCGCTGGGCGACATGCCCGGCGGACACGTGCACTGCTGCGCGCCAGAAATTGCTGGCGTGCTGGCCAGGCGCAGCGGCGCAGCCGCCAGGCCGACGACCTGACAGACAAGCCACCCTCCGACGAGCAAGGACAGATGGCGTCGCATCTACTTGGGCAGTTCCTTGGGCAGTTCCTTGGGCGCCGGAGCAATTTCCTCCAGCCAGACTCCGCCACGCCCGCTCACGACCTTCGCGGTGATTTGCTCTCCAGGCGTCAGGTTCTCGAGCAAGCGTTCGTCCTTCACCGGGTACGGCATCGTCATCGCTCCCATGAACCCGGGGATGGCCTCGTGGTCCACGATCAGGTTCTTGCCGGACTTGTCGACGGAAACCACTTTGCCTTTCATGTCGAATCGCTGTTCAGCCTGCGCCGGCTGTGCGGCAGGTTGGGCTGGCGCTGGCGCAGCCTTCTGTTGGGGCTGTGACGTGCAACCAACTAGCCCAAGACACAGACCCACGGTCACGACGGATCGATTGAGCGATCGCATAAAAGACTCCTCAGGTAACTTCGCCTCAGGCTCGCCGGAGCCAGGCGGATGCGACTCAGGCCCCGGCCGCACGGGCCGGACAGACCTCAGGTCTTCCTCAGTTCGAATCGCGATCGAAAGAAACGGCCTACCCGCGAGGCGGAGGGGATTCTGGACGGTCGGAGCGGGTTGTGGGGAACGGGCTGACCGGCAGGACGGATTGAGCGGCGAGCGGCAGGAGAGCATCGATCGTCTGCGCCGCCGGCATCAAGCCCAGGGTGCCCACGAGGGAGAGCAGGGCCGTGTCGCTCGAACTCGAGGCGCTCTTGAGGACGCACTCCCGCGCGCCCTCGCGTGTGTGATGCATCGGACAGGCCCCGCCGGGAGCCGTGCCGGGAGGACACGTGCACTTCTGCACAGCCGCGCTTGCGATCGTGCCGGCGACAGACAGGGGTCCAGACGCCAGCCCGGCGAACTGGCACACGAGCCACAGTCCGATGACGCCCGAGAGGCGTTGTCGTAAGGCGCGCATCAAGGCCCGAGATTAACACGTCGGAACCCTGTTATGCTGAAAACCCCAACTGCGACGTTCTGTTCTGGATACGCGCGAGCGCTACCGTGCGAGCGCGTCGGCGAGCGGGGGTGGGGCCCCGCGAGTATGAATAAATGTCCCTGGTTGCTCTCTCCGAAATCCTCGGCGCTCCGGTGCGCGATGCCAGCGGCATCGTACGCGGTCGCGTACGCGAACTCGCCATCGCGCGTCAAGATCACGCGACGCGCGTTGCCTATCTAATCGTCAAGACGCTCGACGGCGAGCGCGTGCTCCCCGCCGACACCGTCAAGTCGTCCGGCCCCACCGTGCGCGCGGCAAGCGACGCCGCCGCGTGGATTCGTTACGCGCCCTCGGATGGCGATCTGCTGCTCAAGCGCGACCTGCTCGATCAGCAGATCATCGACGTCCACGGCCGGAAGGTCGTCCGCGTGAACGACGTCGAGATCGACTCGACGCCGGTCAACAGCCACCTCGTCCTCAACGTGGTCGCCGTCGATGTCGGCACTCGCGGGGCCATCCGCCGGCTCACGCGGGGGATCGTGCCGTCGTTCACGCTCCGCGCACTGCTCGCCAAGATCCCGCCGCGTGTCATCCCGTGGGAGTTTGTCGACCTCATCGAGGCCGACCCGGCGCGCCGCGTCAAGCTGAAGATCGCTTACAAGGGTCTGGCGACGCTGCATCCGGCCGACATCGCCAACATCGTCGAAGACCTGCCGCACGCGGAGCGAGAGGGAGTCTTTGAAACGATTGACGAAGGAGTTGCGGCCGAAACGCTCGAGGAAATCGACCCCAACATCAAGAAGTCGATTGTCGAATCGCTCGACAGCGACCGCGCCGCCGACATCGTCGGGGAGATGGATCCCGATGCCGCGGCGGATCTCCTCGGCGATCTGGCGGAAGATCGGTCCGGACAGATCCTGCAGGAGATGGCGCCGGCGGAACGCCAGGAGATGACCCAGCTCCTGGAGTTTGGCCAGCGCACCGCCGCCGAACGCATGACGACCGAGTTCCTCGCGGTCCCTTCCGACGCGACAGTAGACACCGCCGTCGAGGCCCTCAAGACCTTCGAGGGCGGTCATGAGGCGATCGCCACGATCTTCCTCACGGGCCCCGGTCAGCTGCTGGTCGGCGCCGTGCCGCTCGTGAGGATTGCCACCTCATCGCCGACCGTCCCGCTTGCCGACATTCGTGACGACGTTGTCGCGTGTGCGACCGACACGCCGGACGACGAGGTCGCCGCCCTTTTCGACAAGTACAACCTGATTACGCTGCCCGTCGTTGACGAGCACGGCCGGCTCGCCGGCATCATCACCGCCGACGACGTGATCACGATGCTGCGCCACCGCCGCTGACGAGTATTCATGAAGTCCAAGTGGAAAGAATGGCGGGTCCGCCTTGCGCTGATCCTGGCTGTCGTCGGGCCGGGGTTCATCACGGCCAACGTCGACAACGACGCCGGCGGCATCGCCACCTATTCGGTGGCCGGCGCACAGTTCGGCTACACGCTGCTCTGGACGATGATCCCGATCACGATCGCACTGGTCATCGTGCAGGAGATGTCGTCGCGGATGGGCGCGGTCACTGGCAAGGGCTTGAGCGATCTCATCCGCGAGCAGTTTGGGCTGCGCGCGACGTTCTTCCTGATGATCGCGCTCATCATCACCAACTTCGGCAACGTCGTCGCCGAGTTTGCCGGCGTCGCGAGCAGCATGGAGCTCTTCGGCATTTCCAAGTACGTGAGCGTGCCGATCGCCGCGGCGATCGTCTGGGCGATTGTCGTGTACGGCACGTACAACAGCGTCGAGAAGATTTTTCTGTTCGCGTCGGCGTTCTACGTCGCGTATATCGCATCCGGCGTGATGGCGCATCCCGACTGGAAGGCCGCCGCCCTGTCCACAATTACCCGACCCGAAAGCGTCGGCTTCCGGAACTACTCGTACCTGTTCATGGTGATCGGCCTGGTGGGGACGACCATTGCGCCATGGATGCAGTTTTACCTGCAGGCGTCGGTCGTGGAAAAAGGCGTCACCGCGCGCCAGTACAAGGCGTCGCGGTGGGACGTGATTGTGGGTTGCCTGTTCACCGACGTGGTGGCGTGGTTCATCATCGTCGCCTGCGCGGCGACCTTGCACACCGCCGGCATCTTCAACATCGTGACTGGAGCCGACGCGGCGCTGGCGTTGCGGCCTCTGGCCGGTCGGTACGCGTCCTATCTGTTTGCCGCCGGACTATTCAACGCGTCGCTCTTTGCCGCGTCGATCTTGCCGATTTCAACGGCGTACGCGGTGTGTGAGGGGATGGGACTCGAATCGGGGCTCGACAAGCGGTTCGACGAGGCGCCCGCGTTCTATTGGCTCTATACCGCGCTGATCGTCTTCGGCGCGGGCGTGGTCCTCGTGCCCGGCTTGCCGCTGTTTCGCGTCATGGCCGTGTCGCAGGTGGTCAACGGGATTGTGC
>JBGPHH010000083.1:0-14823 GCA_041484265.1 Vicinamibacteria bacterium | reverse complement strand
GGCTCGCTCGGGGCCGTCTCGAGCGGCGATCCGTTGCTGGTCTTTCGCCGGACGCGAGCCGACGTTCGGCTCGGCGCCGCTCGCCGAATCCATCGACTGTTGGTCCGCCCCAGTGCCGCCGAAGCCCACATGCATGCCTCACTCGCGTGCTTCTCCCGGGCCGTCCAACGCGAGCACGGCTCGACGAACCCCGGGAACCCCGTGAACCTCGCGAACCCTGCGAACCCCGGCATCCTGTTAGCGCTGTCCGTGCTCCACAAGCGGGCCCTGTCAAGCGCCTGGTCGCTTCAACGCTCAGTCGAGCGGAGACTTGCCGCCCTCTCGGTGACCGCCGACACCGACGGCGACCAGCTCCAGCTGCCTTTCGTCGACGCCGATGGGGAGCTCACTGCCGCCGATCTGCCGCCGCTGTGGCCAGCGGTCCTTTGCCTGCACGATCCCTCGCACGAACGACGGCTGCTCGGCGATCTTGCAGCCGCCGCGTCGGCCGCGGCTCACCGCGAAACAAAGATTGGCGCTCTTGGTCGACTGCTGCGACGTATCGGTGAGCCGGCGATCGTGTTTACGGAATATCGGGACACGCTCGCGTACGTGCGGGCATCGCTCGAGGGTCGGCTGTCAGTGCTCCACGGCGGACTGACACGCACCGACCGCCTCGCGGCCATCGACGAGTTCACGAGCGGCACGTCGTTCGTCCTGCTGGCGACCGACGCGGCCGGCGAGGGGCTCAACCTCCATCAGGCCTGCCGCACCGTCATCAACTTGGAGCTCCCATGGAATCCGATGAGGCTCGAGCAGCGCATCGGTCGCGTCGATCGCATCGGCCAGAAACGGCCTGTGCACGCGTTTCACTTGATCGCGCGCGACACCAGTGAACCGCTCCTGCTCACTCGACTGGAGGCTCGCTTGGCACGGGCGCAGGCCGATATTGGCGCGCCGGATCCGCTGGGAATGGACCACGAAGATGCCATCGCGCGAGCCGTGATTGGTGAGGCTGATCCGGCGGAAGAGACGACGGTAGGCCGGGTCCTTTCGGAACCGGCACGAGCGGCAGGTCCAGAGGACCCGCCCTACGTCCTCACACCCGCCCTTACTGCCGACGCGCGAGCCGAAGTTGAGCGGATCGTTCGTGCGCGGGCCCTTCTGCGGGCGGGCGACGAAGAGGCGCTGGCACGCACCGACGGGTTTGGACCGTGCTTGGCAGTGGCACACCGTTCACGCACCCGCCAGGTCCTCGGCGGACGGCTGTTGCTGTTGTGCCGGTCGGGCATGGACGCGGGCGGTGCCAGTGCCCGACGCACAGCCGGCTCAATGCTCGTACCCCTGGCGATCCAGATCGTCGACCATGATCTGGACACGAGGGATCTGCTCGGGCGCCTGAACGCAGACATACAGGGGCACGTTGAGCCCGCAGTAGCAACGTGGCGACAGCGAACCTCGGACGTTCACTGGGCCTTCATCGGTGCCAGGCTCAATCGCGAGCGCGCGATCGGCGCCGCACGAACGTCCGTGCCCACGATCTTTCAGCCTGGTCTATTCGACCGCCGGACCGAGCACGCACGGTTGGCTCTCGTCGCGGCGGGAGGCGATCGCGATCTTGAATGGGACGCTGCGCTTGCACTGCTCGAGCAGGCCGCCGTGCTGACGCCGACCGACGTAGAGCTTCTCCTCGCTCTCGCACCCTAGTCAATGCTTCCCGGTCTCACCGGCCATCTCGTCTCGGAAGCGTTTCTCGAGGCCTATCTTCAGACAATCCGCACTGCCGAAACCAGCCGGCTCATCGGTCGAGTCTCTATCGAGTTGACCGCCTGGCGCCGCCAGCGGGAGACGCTGGGGCCCGCGTCTAGCCTGCACGCGATGCTGCAGATTGGAGCGGCGCCGCTTGTCGCCGCCCTAGGATTCGATCCCCCGGCTGACATCGAGCTGGCCGAGCGAGCGGCCGCTGCCACGCTGCGCGGGGGGGCTGGTCCGATCGCCTTGCTGGTCGCGTGGTGGGGCGATCGTCTCGATCCGTTGTGGCGCACGGCCGTCACCCAGGCCATCGCACGATCGGCCCCCTGGTGTCTCCTCTTCAACGGCACGCATCTCCGCGCCATCGATGCGAGACGTCTCTTCGCCAGGCGTCACATCGACTTCGACCTGGATCACACGCTCGACGACCCTCAATCCTTCGCGGCATTTCTGGCCGTCGTGAGCGCGCGCGGTCTCGCAGACTCGCACTCAGAAACGCCGCTTCGAGCCTTGGTTGACGCCTCCGATCGTCATGCCTCGGCCGTCTGCCGATCACTAAAGGACGGCGTCTTGACGGCGTCGGCCGACGTGCTCAACGCGCTCGTCCGGCCCCAAGCGACGAAGCGCCCGCCCATGCTCGACGACACCTTCGAGCAGGCGCTCACGATCGTCTACCGCATCGTCTTTCTGCTTTTTGCTGAAGCGCGCGCGCTCGTGCCCGTATGGCATCCCGTGTACCGCAACAGCTACAGCGTGCAGGCCCTTCGACAGGCAGCAGAACGCCCTCACGGCGCCCCCGGCCTCTGGGACGCCCTCCGGGCGATGGCGCGTCTCGCGCACGCTGGATGCCGCGCGGGCGATCTCCGCGTGACTCCCTTCAACGGCCGGCTGTTCGCACCGGCCCGGACACCGCTCGCCGAGCGCAGCGACCTGGACGATCGGGCGGCACAACGGGCGATCCTGGCGCTGTCGACACGATCATCGGCCGATCGCGCCGGACGTGAGCCGATTGCCTATCGCGACCTCGGAGTCGAGCAACTAGGCGCCGTCTACGAGACGCTGCTCGACTACGTCCCGCAAGCGACGCCCGAGGTCCGGCTGCCTTCGACTTCGCTCAGGCCAGGGAAGCCGGACACTACAACGGGTCAAGGCCGAGACCGACGTCCGTCGGTCACCCTGATCTCCGGCTCCGGTGTTCGCAAGGCCACCGGCACGTTCTACACGCCTCAACCAATCGCCGAGTACCTCGTGCGCCGCGTGCTCGGTCCGCTCGTCCGCGACGCCACACCCGACCGCATCCTCCAACTCCGCATCGTCGATCCAGCGATGGGAAGCGGTGCCTTTCTGGTTGCCGCGTGCCGCTATCTGTCTGGGGCGTACGAGTCGGCACTCATCCAGACCGGCGGCTGTCAGCCAAGTGATCTTGGCGAAGAGGACCACGCCGCCATCCGCCGTTCGATTGCCGAGCGCTGCCTGTACGGCGTCGATCTGAATCCGATGGCGGTTCAGCTCGCCCGGCTGTCGCTGTGGTTGACAACGCTTGCGGCGGATCGACCGCTCAGTTTCTTGGATCATCGGCTGGCAGTCGGCGACAGTCTGCTCGGCGCATGGGTCGCATCCCTCGGTCGTCCGCCGGATCGTCGGCGCCGACGACGGGCCTCCAACGAACCGGGCTTGCCGCTGTTCGACGAGCTCCGCTTCCACGACGCACTTCAGGCGGCGGTGCCCGTGCGCTTCTCCCTTGAATCAATCCCGAACGACACGCTCGAGCAAGTGCGCGACAAGGAACGGGCGCTCGCCGCGATCAACGGCCGCAACTCCGCGCTGACGCGCTGGAAGCGGATTGCGGATCTGTGGTGCGCCTCGTGGTTCCAGACGGCCGGTCGTGCCGTGCCGGCCGCCGCGTTCGGTGCGCTGTCGGACGCCATCCTGAACGAAGGTGGCCAAGGTGGCCCGCTGCCGGCGCAAACCGTCGGCGCCTATCTACGGACCAGCGAGGAGGTCGCCGGAACGCGACGATTCTTTCATTGGGAGCTCGAATTTCCAGAGGTGTTCTTCGCCGCCGACGGCACACGTCTCGCTGATGGTGGCTTTGACGCCGTGATCGGCAACCCGCCGTGGGACATGATCCGAGCCGACACGGGCGCTCACGACCTGCGGAACCATGCGCGAGAAGACCTTTCGCTCATGCTGCGATTCACGCGAGATGCCGGCGTCTACCGCGCCCAATCCGACGGCCACGCGAATCGGTATCAGCTGTTTGTCGAACGTGCGTGCTCACTGACCCGTACCGGCGGACGCGTGGGTCTCGTCTTGCCGTGGGGTCTCGCCGCCGACCGCGGCAGCGCCTCACTGCGCCGGTTGCTGCTGGACCGCGCGGATGTGGACACACTCGTCGGTTTCGACAATCGGCGCGGCGTGTTCCCGATTCACCGCGGGGTCCGGTTCCTGCTGCTGACGGCATCCACGGGTCGGTCGACGAGCTCCATCGCGTGCCGGCTGGGTCTCGACGACCCGGCGGAGCTCGAATCGGTCGGCGAAGACGCAGCGGCCACCTCCGGGTGGTTCACCACCCGGCTCACGCCTGCTGTTCTGGATCGGCTTTCCGGTCCGGATGTGACGATTCCGTGGGTGCAAACGCCGATGGACCTCGCGATCGCGGAGCGAGCCGTGGCACTCTTTCCGGCCCTTGGAAGCCCGGCGGGTTGGGCGGCACGGTTTGGCCGGGAACTCAATGCGACCGACGATCGCGGATCGTTTTGTGCCTCGGGCGTTGGGTTACCGATTGTCGAGGGAAAACAGATTCAGCCGTTCGCCGTCGATCTCACATCGGCTCGACACGGCATCGGCCTGCGCGAGGCGCGTCGCTTACTCCCAGACGGCCGCTTCACCACTCGGCGGCTGGCGTACCGCGACATTGCCGGCGCCACGAACCGCCTGACGCTCATTGCGGCGATTCTGCCGGCCGATTGCCTCTCCACGCACACGCTATTCTGCCTTCGCACGCCGCTGGCCCTCAGGGACCAGCAGTACTTGTGCGGGCTGTTCAACAGCTTCATGATCAATTTCCTGGTGCGTCTGCAGGTGACGCTGCACGTCACCACGGCGATAGTCGAAAGGCTGCCGATCCCAACCCGCGACACGGCGCCAGGTGCCCTTCGCGAAATCGCCTCGCTCGCCAGCATGCTGGCGACACGCCGCGATCATGTCAATTCGCTGGCCTTCGCGCGGCTGCAGGCGCGCGTCGCGGAGCTCTATCAGCTGAGAACTGACGAGTTCGTTCACGTCCTGTCGACCTTTCCGTTGGTCCCTCAGGAACAGCGAGACGCCGCGCTCACAATGTTCGTCAGCCGCGGATGCAATTACTGAATGGACACCGCAGAACTTTACAAGGGTTCGACCAACTGCATATAGTTGCCGATTGCACCCGTGACTACCAGTCAGCTCTACATCAACGGCGGATTCGTCGCGGCCCGGACTTCGGCAACCCTTGACGTCATCGATCCGGCCACCACGGAGGTCATCGCCCGCGTGCCCGATGCGAGCGCTACCGACGTCGGTCTTGCCGTCAAGGCGGCGCGCACCGCGTTCGACGAGGGGCCCTGGAAAGACACGACGGCGCAGGACCGCGGCCGAATGCTCTTCAAGCTCGCCGAGATCGTTCGGGGTCGCACCGACGAGCTCGCCGCGATCGAGACACAGAACAGCGGGAAGCCGATCGTCGAGGCAGAGTTCGATATCGCGGACGTCGCCACCTGCTTCGAGTACTACGGCGGGCTCGCCACCAAGATCCACGGTGATGTCATCCCCGTGCCCGACAACGCCATGAGCCTGGCGTTACGGGAGCCCATCGGCGTGGCGGGCCAAATCGTGCCGTGGAATTATCCGCTCCTGATGGCCGCCTGGAAGCTCGCGCCCGCGATCTGCGCCGGCTGCACGATGGTCTTGAAGCCTGCAGAGCAGACTCCGCTGTCCGTGCTCGCGCTCGCCTCGAGCTTTGCCGACGCGGGCCTCCCGCCTGGCGTCGTCAACATTGTGACCGGCGTCGGCGAAGGGGCTGGCGCGGCCATCGTCGCGCATTCAGACGTCGACAAGATCGCGTTTACCGGCAGCGCCGAGGTCGGCAAGACGATCATGCGGGGCGCGGCCGACACGCTCAAAAAGATCTCGCTCGAGCTCGGCGGAAAGTCACCGAATATCTTCTTCGCCGACGCCGATTTCAACACCGCCGTCGAAGGCGCGCTCTTCGGGGTCTTCATCAATCAAGGTGAGGTGTGCTCGGCAGGCAGTCGGATTCTCGTCGAGCGATCGATCTACAAGCCGTTTCTCGACGCCATGGTCGAAAAGGCGCGCACGATTACGCTCGGACCCGGTGCCGATCGCCGCACGAAGATGGGGCCGGTCGTCAGTCGCGAGCAGTTCGATCGCGTGCGGCGTTACCAGGAGATCGGCAAGGGCGAAGCGAAAGTCGCCATGGGGGGCGGCGCCGCCAGCGGGCCCTCGCTCGGCCGCGGCTACTTCATCGAGCCGACCATTTTCTACGACGTGGACAACTCCGCGCGCATCGCGCGCGAGGAGATCTTCGGCCCCGTAGCCTCAGTCATTCCATTCGACAGCGAGCAACAGGCACTCGAGATTGCCAACGACACCCACTACGGTCTTGCCGCGGCGGTCTGGACCCGCGACATCTTTCGCGCGATGCGCGTCGTCAAGCATCTGCGCGCCGGGATCGTGTGGGTCAATCACATGCAGCCGACCTACGTCGAGGCGCCGTGGGGCGGCTACAAGCAGAGCGGAATCGGCCGCGAGCTCGGCAAATGGGGTGTCGAGGAATATCTCAACGTGAAGCAGGTCTACATCAACTTGTCAGAAGAGCCCATCGGGTGGTATTGAGGAGAGCATCGCTATGACGTACTACGGCGGCAAAGACCTCGCGGCGGCGTTTCGCACAGTCCGCGGGAACACAGTGAAGATCGCTGAAGAGATTCCAGAGAACAAGTACGACTTCCGCGCGTCGCCCGACACGCGAACCGTGGGCCAGACGCTCGTGCATATCGCGCTCAGCCCGGGATTCGCGCATCACATTCACAGCAACCGGATCACCGACCTCACAAAGGTCGACTTCCCGGCCCTGATGCAGAAAATCGGCGCTGAGGAAGCGAAGCCGCGCAGCAAGGCGGAGACCGTCGCGTTCCTCAAGGCCGAGGGCGAGAAGTTCGCCGCGTACCTCGACAGCCTGTCGGACGCGTTTTTGTCCGAGACGCTGCCGATGATGCCGGGCGCACAGCCGGCGACCAAGACGCGCTTCGAAATGCTGCTTTCGCCCAAAGAGCACGAAATGCATCACCGAGGTCAGTTGATGATGATGCAGCGGATGATAGGACTCGTGCCGCACCTGACGCGCCAGATGCAGGAGCGGATGGTAGCGCACGCCCAAACGGCGCAGGCGCGGCGGTGACGCAGACACCGGCGCCGCGTTTTCCGCCGGCTGCCCTCAGATTTCTGCGAGCGCTTAAGCGGAACAACCGGCGCGAATGGTTTCTTGCGCACCGCGACGATTACGAGGCCCACGTTCGCCAGCCGATGACGGCGTTTATCGAGCGTCTCGCCGAGGATTTTCGGGCGTTCGCGCCGGAGCTCGTGGCCAGCCCGAAGACGTCGATGTACCGCATCTACCGCGACGTCCGCTTTTCCGAGAACAAGGCGCCCTACAAGACGCACGTCTCGGCTGTCTTCCCAACGCGTGGCCTGGCGAAGCACGAGGGCGCCGGTCTGTACTTTCATATCTCGCCCGACGAAGTGTGGGTGGGCGGAGGGATGTACGCGCCGCAGACCTCGCAGATCCACGCGGTCCGCGAGCATATTGCCGCCAACGTCAAGCGGCTGCGCGCGATTGTCGAATCGCCGGCCTTTCGTCGGACCGTGGGGAAGCTTGACGGCGAGCGACTGCAGCGCGTGCCCCGTGGCTTCCCCAAGGACCACGAAGCGGTGGAGTATCTGAAGTTTCGGCAGTTTCTGGCGGGCTGCGAGTTCCCTCCGTCTTTCGCGACCAGCCCGAAGTTGTACTCGGCGCTCCTGACGGTTTTCCGGCGGGTCGCGCCGCTCACGCGGTTCCTCAACGAGCCGCTCTTGCACTAACATCTGTTGATCGTCCGGCTGAAGCCGGACACAACAGGGGTCACGGTACGTAGTGTCCGCCTTTAGGCGGACCAGACAGGCGTAGGAGGAAACAACAATGGCGTTGCAACTTGGTGAGATTGCTCCAGACTTCGAAGCCCAGACGACTCAGGGCTCGATCCATTTCCATCAATGGATTGGCGACTCGTGGGCCGTGCTCTTTTCACACCCCAAAGACTTCACGCCGGTGTGCACGACCGAACTCGGCTATATGGCCAAGCTCAAGCCGGAATTCGACAAGCGCAACGTGAAGGTGATCGGGCTGAGCGTCGACCCTGTCGAGAACCACGCGAAGTGGTCGAACGATATCAAGGAGACGCAGGGCCACGCGCCAAACTATCCGATAATCGGCGACACCGATCTCAAGGTGTCCAAGCTGTACGGCATGCTGCCCGCCAGCCTGTCGGGGACCTCAGAAGGACGAACGGCTGCGGACAACCAGACCGTCCGCAACGTCTTCGTCATCGGCCCCGACAAGAAGGTCAAGCTCATCATCGTGTATCCGATGACGACGGGCCGGAACTTCGACGAAGTGCTGCGGGTCATCGACTCGATGCAGCTCACGGCGAAACATAAGGTCGCGACGCCGGTCAACTGGAAACAGGGCGAGGACGTCATCATCGCCGGCTCTGTGTCGGATGACGACGCGAAGAAGACGTACCCGAACGGCTGGAAAGCGCCCAGACCGTATCTGAGAATAGTACCGCAGCCGAAGTAGCCAGCCGAGCGCGGCCCCGTGGCCAAGATCACCTACGCCACGATGAGTGCGGATCGGATGGACGCTCTGCACCGCGAGATCGACGCCGCCATCGAGCGGGTCAAGCCGACGTTTGGCAGGACCTATCCGCTGATGATTGACGGCCGCGCAGTCCGCGCGCCGGCTGAGTTCGACGTCCACAGTCCGATCGACACGCGCCTGCTGCTCGGCCGGTTTCAGAACGCCGGTCGAGACGCGGTCCGCGACGCCGTCGCCGCCGCCAGGGATGCGTTCCCCGCGTGGAGCGCGCGCTCGTGGCGCGACCGTGTCTTGCAGCTCAAGAAGGTCGCCGACCGCATTCGCGCCAACCGCTGGGACCTCGCGGCGCTGATGGGCTATGAGGCGGGCAAGAGCCGCCTCGAGTGCGTCGGCGACGTCGAAGAATCCGCCGACCTCATCGAGTACTACGCCAGCGAAGTGGAACGGCACGATGGCTTCGAGACCAGGCTCGGCGCACTCGGTCCTGGCGAAGAGAACTGGAGCGTGTTACGGCCGTACGGCGTCTGGGCCGTCATCTCCCCCTTCAACTTTCCGCTCGCGCTGGCCGCCGGCCCGGCTGGCGCCGCGCTCGTCGCCGGAAACACCGTCGTCTTCAAGCCCGCCACAGTGACTTCCCTTCTCGGCTTCAAGCTCTACGAAGTCATGGCCGAGGCCGGGATTCCGCCGGGCGTCTTCAACCTCATCACCGGCAGCGGGGGCGCGGCGGGGCAGGAGCTGGTCGACAGCCTCGATGTGCACGGTGTCGTCTTCACCGGGTCGAAAAATGTCGGCATGCATTTGATTCGCGGCAACGCCGCGCGCCCGGTGCCCCGTCCCCTCATCATCGAAATGGGCGGGAAGAATCCGGCTATCGTCATGCCCTCGGCAGATCTCGAGAAGGCCAGCGACGGTGTCGTGCGATCGGCCTTCGGCGCCCAGGGACAGAAATGCTCGGCGTCTTCTCGAGTCTACGTCGCGAAGACGGTGCGCGACGAGTTCGTCCGGCTGCTGGTGGAGAAGACGAAGAAACTCAAGATCGGCAACCCGCTCGACCGCGACGTCTACCTCGGTCCGGTCATCAGCGAAGACGCCGTCAAGACCTACGAGCGGGCCGTGGCGCGGGCCACGGCTGACGGCGGGCGAATCCTCACGGGCGGCCGCCGACTCACGGATGGCGAATTTGCCCACGGCTATTTCGTCGAGCCCACACTCATTGACGGTCTCCCCAGCAACCACGCGCTCTTCAGCGAGGAGCTCTTTGTGCCCATCACGCTCCTTGCCGACATCGCCACGCTGGATGAGGCCATCGTCCTCGCCAATCGCACGGAATATGGCCTGACGGCCGGAATTTTTTCTGAAGACGAGCACGAGATTGCGCAGTTCTTCGCCCAGGTTCAGGCGGGCGTCACGTACGCCAATCGGCGCGCCGGCGCGACCACCGGCGCCTGGCCTGGGATCAACTCGTTCGGCGGCTGGAAGGCGAGCGGCTCCACAGGCCGTGGCACCGGCGGCCCGCACTACGTTCAGCAGTTCATGCGCGAGCAGTCACGCGTACGAATTCGATGAATTGTTGATTGATGATTCTTGGTTGATGATTTCAAGCGCGATGGCATTTTTTTGACATCCCAGGCCCCTGTCGGTCTAATGGCCGTATGAGGTGGCGCCTTTTGACCACTGCGGTGGCAACCGGGCTGGCATTTTTTGCCATCAGCGTCAGTCTGCGCACTTCTGCACCGACCGCAGCCGCCCTTCCCAGTGACGACAAGACCATCATCCACGTCCTGAACCGTGTCGGGTTTGGGCCGCGCCCCGGTGACCTCGAAAGGGTCCGCGCGATGGGCCTGCAGACGTACCTCGAGCAGCAGCTCCATCCCGAGCGCATGGCTGACACAGCCATGGACGCTCGCCTGGCCGGCTTCACGACGGTTGGTCTGAACTCGCGCGAGATCTCCGAGCAGTTCGAACAGCCTCTACTGGAGGCGCAGCGCCTGCGACAGCAGCAGGGTAATAACGGGAACGCCGCCAACGCTGACGCGCCGCCGGCGCAGCCAGCGATGCCAGAACCAGCGATCCAACGAGCCAACACGGTGCTCATCGAGCTCGGCGAGCAGAAGATGCTCCGCGCCGTGTACAGCGAAAGACAGCTGGAGGAAGTGCTTGCTGACTTCTGGTTCAATCATTTCAATGTCGATGCGCGCAAAGGACGAGTCAGGTTCATGCTGACCGAGTACGAGCGCGAGGTGATCCGCCCGCACGTGCTCGGCAAGTTCCGCGACCTGCTCGAGGCGACGGCGAAGAGCCCGGCGATGCTCTTTTATCTTGATAACTGGCTGAGCGCCGACCCAAACGCGTCCCGTCGGGACGTGCCTCGACCGCTCTTCAGGCGCGATCGTTTCGGCCGACCGGTGGTGGTGGCGGGCCTGCCAAGGACAATCCCGCAGCAAGGCCAGCAGAATCCTCCGAGAGGTCTCAACGAAAACTACGGCCGCGAGCTGATGGAACTGCACACGCTCGGCGTCGACGGCGGTTACACGCAGAAGGACGTGACGGAAGTCGCGCGCGCGTTCACCGGCTGGACGATTCAGCAGCCGCGACAGGGTGGCAGTTTCATGTTCGATCCCCGGATCCACGATCGCGGCCAGAAGATCGTGCTCGGACACAAGATCAAGGCGGGCGGAGGCGAGAATGACGGCGAGCAGGTGCTGGACATCCTCGCGAGACATCCAGCGACGGCACACTTCATCGCGATGAAGCTGGTGCGCCGGTTTGTCAGCGACACGCCACCGCCTGGGCTCGTGGATCGCGCCGCGAAGCGGTTCCGAGACACCGACGGCGATCTGCGTGAAGTGATGCGGACGATTCTGACCTCGCCGGACTTTCTGTCACCCGAAGCCTATCGCGCCAAGGTCAAAACGCCCTTCGAGTTCATCGTCAGCGCCGTGCGCGTCACCGGTACCGAGGTGCCGATGGCCAGGGCGCTTGTCGGGGCGATGCAACAGCTTGGGATGCCGCTCTACCAGTGCCAGCCGCCAACCGGCTACAAGGACACGGCGGACGCGTGGGTCAACACGGGTGCACTCGTCAGCCGGATGAACTTTGCGGTCCAGGTTGCCAACATCAGACTCGGGCGCGGGGCCGGCGGGCGACAGTCAGCAGTCGGCAGTCGGCAGTCGGCAGTCGGCAGTCAGCAGTCGGCAGTCGGCGGTCAAGAGCTGGTGCGAACGGTGCTCGGAGACGACGTCTCGGACACGACGAGAGCGACGATCGCCAAGGCGACGAGCACGCCGCAGATGACCGCGCTCGCCCTCGGCTCGCCAGAGTTTCAAAGACGATGACACTGCAGATTGCAGATTTGAGGACGAGATGATTTCTCGCAGAGTGTTCGTGAAGAACGGCGGCTTTGCTCTCGTGAGTCTCGGCTTTGCGCCCTCGTTTCTGGCACGAACGGCATTTGCACAAGGCAAGGCCGGGCGCTCCAAACAGCTCATCGCGATCTTTCAGCGCGGCGCGGTCGATGGTCTGAGCGTCGTTGTGCCGTTTGGCGAGAACGAGTACTACCGCGCGAGGCCGAGCATCGCGATTGCGAAGCCGAACGCCGGCGAGAATGCTGCGCTCGATCTGAACGGCTTCTTCGGCATGAACCCGCGGCTGCGTCCGCTCAAGCCGTTCTGGGATTCGCGCCAACTCGCCATCGTCCACGCCTGCGGCTCGCCCGACAGCACGAGGTCGCACTTCGACGCACAGGACTACATGGAGACGGGGACACCCGGCGTGAAGAGCACGCCGGACGGATGGCTGAACCGGTATCTCCAGGCGCGCCGAAGTGACGAAGCCGCGAAGGCCGCCACGCCATTCCGCGCCGTCGCCTTGACGCAGCAGCTCCCGCGGATGCTCCAAGGCAAGGCGCCGGCTCTGGCCATCAATCAGCTCGCTCAGTTCGGCATTCGCGCTGGGCAGGCGAGCGCGTCGATCGGAGCCTCCTTCGAGGAACAGTTCGCCGCGGCTGCCGATAGCGTGCTGAACGCGACCGGCCGCGAGGCGTTCGACGCGATCAAGATGCTCAAGGGCGTCGACCCGGCGAAGTATCAGCCGGCCAACGGCGCGGAGTATCCTCGGACGCCGTTCGGCCAGGCGCTGCAGCAGATTGCGCAGCTCGCCAAGTCCGACGTCGGCCTCGAAGTCGCGTTCGCCGACCTGGGCGGCTGGGACACACACGTCAACCAGGGCGCAGCCCAGGGCCAGCTTGCCAACCGGCTCGACGATCTCGCGCGCGGCATCGCCGCGCTCGTGACCGATCTTGGAGATCGCATGGAAGACACCGTCGTCCTGACGATGTCGGAGTTCGGGCGGGCGATAAACGAGAATGGCAACCGTGGCACCGATCACGGCCACGGCAACGCGATGCTCGCCGTGGGCGGCGGCATCCGCGGCGGCCACGTCTATGGCAAGTGGCCAGGACTCGCGCCCGAGCAGCGGTACGAACGCCGCGACCTCGCAGTCACGACCGACTTCCGCGACGTCTTCGGCGAGATCATCGTCCGGCACCTCGGGGTGACCGACCCGAAACCGATCTTCCCGGGGTACGCGATCATTCCCAGCAAATTCCCAGGACTCTTTGCCTAGTTCGGACGCCCGCTTTTCACGAGGACACGAAGATCACGAAACTACACGAAGCCTTTTATGGTCTTCGTGCCCCTCATGTGCTTCGTGACTTCTCGTGATGAATGAGCATGGTAGAGTTCCCGGGTGTTGTTGAGTGCTCTGCCCACTCCTCAGGTTCTCGTCGATCGTAAGCGTCTCCTGAACAATATCGATCGCGTACAGAAGCTGGCTGACGCGGCAGGCGCGCAGCTTCGCCCTCACGCGAAGACTCACAAGTCGCCGGTCATCGCACGGTGGCAGTTGAATCGCGGCGCGGTGGGGGTGTGCTGCGCGAAGCTTGGTGAAGCCGAAGTGTTCGCCCAGGCCGGGATCCGAGACATTCGACTTCCCTATCCGGTCAACCCGTCGAATGCCGCGCGTGTGATCGCGCTGATGGATCACGCCTCAATCTCCATCATCGTTGACCATCCGACCGTCGCCCACGGCTGGTCTAACGTCATGAGCCGGGCCGGGCGCCCGCTCGATGTACTCATCAAGGTCGACGTCGGGTTCCATCGCTGCGGCATCGATCCTGAGTCCGTCGATGCGCTGGAGTTCATTCGGATGATCTCGACGCTTCCTGGCCTGCGATTGCGTGGCCTGCTTAGCCACGCGGGCCACGGCTACTCGGCGACGTCGGAAGACGAGTTGTGCGCCGTCGCGCGACGCGAAGCCGAGATGCTGTCCAATCTTCGGGACGGCGCAACCCGCGCCGGCATCCCAATCGATGAGCTGTCCGTGGGCGCGACGCCGACGCTGCACTACACCGCCTCAATGGTGCGGCAGTACGGCCTGACCGAGATGCGGCCTGGCAATTACGTGTACTTCGACCGGACGCAGGTTGCGCTCGGGGCCGCGACGCTCGACGACTGCGCGTTGACGGTCCAGGCCACGGTCGTCTCGAAGCCGGCGGCCAACCGCATCATTCTCGATTGCGGCAGCAAGACGCTCTCGAGCGATCAGTCGCGCGGCTTCAAACCGACACCAGGCTACGGCGTCGTACTTGCCGGTGACGGTTTGGCGATCGACGAGAGCCTGACGATCGAGCGCCTCTCTGAGGAACACGCTACCGTTCGCGTGAACGGTACGACGACGCTCGAACCAGGCGACCGCGTCCGCGTGCTCCCCAACCACTCCTGCGTCGTGTCAAACCTCGTCGACGTCGTTCAGCTTGTCGAAGGCGATCGCGTGACTGAGACGTTACCGGTCGCAGCGCGCGGCAAGATCGCGTAGACTACAGCTCTGCATGGTTGAAAAAGACAAGCGAGAGATTGGCGACGCGCTGGGGATGGTCGAGACACGCGGTTTGATTGGCATGGTCGAAGCCGCCGACGCGATGCTCAAAACCGCCAACGTCGTCTTTGTCGGATGGCAGAAGGTCGACGCGGGCCTCGTGACCGCCATCGTGCGCGGCGATGTGGGCTCGGTCAAGGCCGCGACCGACGCCGGCGCCGCAGCCGCCCGCCGGGTCGGTGAGCTCGTCGGCGTGCACGTCATTCCTCGCCCCGCCGACGATCTGGAGAAGATCTTCCCCATTC
>JBGPHH010000082.1:0-15016 GCA_041484265.1 Vicinamibacteria bacterium | reverse complement strand
GCCGCTCAGCAGCGCAGCAATCATCGGCGTGATGTTGTCCGGATCGCCGAGATTCGGATCCGCGCCCGCGTCAACCAGCACCTTCCCGGCCTCGACCGACCCCTGACGGGCTGCAAACAGTAACGGCGTGAACCCGCCCTTCGAACCGTCCCCACCGCCACCGCGGCCACCGCGGCCCTGCGGGATAGTCGTTTTTGCCGCGAGGTCCGCGCCACCCTCAATGAGGAGCTTCGCGGCAGCCGCGTTATTCTCAATCACCGCCCACATCAGGGCCGTCTGCCCGTACCAGTTCTCCTTCGCGTTCACGTCGGCGCCGTAGGCGAGCAGCACCTTGACCGCATCGACGTTCCCGGTGCGCGCCGCCGTCATCAGCGTCGTTTCGCCTTCCGACACGGTCGCCTTGGGATCGGCGCCCGCTTTGATGAGCGCCTCGAGGATGGCGGCGTTCCCGTTGGTGGCTGCCAGCCACAGCGGCGTCGCGTGGTAATGGTTAGCGGCCTTGACGTTGGCGCCGGCGCGAATCAGCAGCTGCGTGGTGGCCAGATCGTTCGCGCGCACGGCCCAGTGGAGCGCCGTCGTACCGTCGGCCTCCGGCGCGTTGACGTCGGCCTTCTTGGCAATCAGCGCCCGCACGGCAACGGCATTCCCGGCCTTGACGGCCTTGGCGACGTCCGCGGTTCCCGCCGCCCAAAGGCCAGTCATCGACACCAGCACCACGATCACGCTCGCGATGAGACCAGTCTTACGCATCTATATCACTCCGTCCGTGCTTAGGTTCGTAGGTGCTTAGGCGCTTAGGCGCTTATAAGGCTGCCGTTCTTCAATGCTTGGGCGCTGCATGACACCGCCTAAGCACCGAAGAACCGAAGCACCTACGCACCTCTAGAGGTCTACCGTGCCGTTGCTCAGACCGAACTTGTCGATCTTCACGCCAGCCTTCTGCGCGATGGTCAGCATCAGATTCGCGTGCGGCGTCTCCGCCTGACGCTGATAGACCACGTGACGGCCGCCCTGAACGTTGCCGCCCGCCACGACAAACGGGATGCCGACGTGACTGTGCGCGTTGCCGTTGCTCATGCCGCTGCCGGCGAGAATCGTCGAATGATCGAGCAGCGAGCCGTCGCCATCCGGCGTGGCAGCCAGCTTCTGCAGGAACTTCGAGAGCAGGCTCATGTGATACGTGTTGACCATGGTGAAGTGCGCGATCTTCTCCGCGTCGCCGCCGTGGTGCGACAGCGAGTGGTGCCCCTCTGGTACGCCGAGCTCCGGGTACGCACGGGAGTGCAGGTCGCGCGCCATCATGAACGTGAAGACACGCGTCATGTCGGTCTGGTAGGCCACCGCGGTCAAGTCGAACAGCAGGTTGACGTGCTCGGCGAAGTCCTCGGGGATTCCGGCTGGACTCTCGGGCGCCGTGATGCTCTGGTTCTTCTGCTGCTCAGACTTCTGGATGCGGCGCTCGATCTCGCGGACGTTGTCGAGATACTCGGTGACGCGGGCGCGATCTTTCGGCCCCAGCCCCGCCTGGAGGCGGCTGGACTGCTGCATCACCTTGTCCAGGATGCTCCGGTTTTCCTGCATGCGGGTGAGGCGCTGTTCGAGCGTCCCGGTGCCGCCGAACATCTTCTCGAACACCTGACGCGGGTTGATCTCCATCGGCAGGGGCGTTCGCGACGACTGCCAGGCGATCGTGTTGAGGTAGATGCAGCTGAACCCGATCTCGCACGCACCGACGGCGCCCGAAAAATCTTCAGTCGCCAATTCGAGCGACGGGAACACCGTGTCCTGGCCGATCTGCTTCGCGATGACCTGGTCGACGGTCGGACCGTTGAAGACGTCGTTGCCTTCGGTCTGCCGCGGCGACACGGCGCTCAAAAACGATGCGGGGCCCGTGGCGTGGCCGCCGCTGCCGCCGTTAGGCGCGCCGTCGAGCCCCGAGACCACAGCCATGTGGTCGCGGAGCGGCTCGAGCGGCTTCATGATCCGCTTGAACTCGAAGCCGGTGCCCACCTTCTCGGGCGTCCACTCCTGCATGATGAGCCCATGCGGCAGGTACACGAACCCGAAGCGCTGCGGGCTTGCCGCGGCGGCGCTGGCCGTGAAGGCCGGCAACATGGAATCAAGGAACGGCAGCGCGACCGCCGCACCCGCAGTCTGCAGGAACGTCCGCCGGGGCAACGATTTCTTGGTCAGAAACATCACGCTCTCCTTAGTGATTGTGAAGAGGAATTCTCGCGTCTGGCACGCCAATCATTTCTCGAGCCGCGCTTGTCGCGACGGGCTCCTGAGCAGCTTTCACACGCATCTGAAACGGCACACTGTTAACGATGCCCATGACGATCGACGAGAACTTGTAATGGCTCGCGGCCGCGTCGCGGACGATGCCCCGGACGACGGGCATGTCGTGATAGTCGAGCCCGCGGCCGAGCGCGTAGGTCAGCATCTTTTCCGTCAGCGTCTGCACGAAGGTTTCCGGCCGCCGCAGGAGCACCTGCCTGAGCGTCGTGACACCGTCAAACGGCGTCCCATCGGAGAGTTGACCCGACGAATCGATGGGCGACCCTTCGTAGGAATCGCGCCACGCGCCAATCGCGTCGAAGTGCTCGAGCGCGAACCCGATCGGGTCCATCATCTTGTGGCAGCTCGCGCACACGGGGTTCGACCGATGCAGCTCCATCCGCGCGCGCACCGTCTTGGGCGCGGCGCGGCCGTCGGTGTCCGCAAGCGGCGGCACGTTGGCCGGCGGCGCGGGCGGCGGCGAGGCGAGCAGGTTCTCCAGAATCCATTTACCCCGCAGCACGACCGACGTCCGATCCACGCGCGACGTCACCGTCAGGATGCTGCCCTGCCCGAGGAGGCCCTTCCTCGCTTCGTCGGTGATCGCCACGCGCCGGAACTGACTCCCGCGGATACCGGGGATGCCGTAGTGGCGGGCCAGCCGCTCGTTGACGAAGGTGTAGTCGGCCGTCATCAGGTCGAGCACGGAGCGGTCTTCGTGAATGATGCTCTCGAAGAGCATCTCGGTTTCCTGCCGCATCGACTGACGCAGGTTGTCGTCCCAATCCGGGTAGAGGTTGACGTCGGGCACGAAGTTCTTGAGATTGCGGAGTTGCAACCACTGCCCGGCGAAGTTATCGGTCAGCGATTTGGCGTGCGGGTCGGCGATCATCCGCTTGACCTGCTGGGCGAGCACGCCGGAGTCGCGGAGCCGGCCCTTGCTCGCGGTGTCCAGCAGTTGATCGTCCGGGACGGTGCTCCAGAGAAAGAACGACAACCGCGACGCCAGCTCGAGATCGCTGACGCGGTAGGCTGCCCCAGGCGCGACGTTGGCCGCATCGCGCTCGACGCGGAACACGAAGTCGGGGCTCGCGAGCATGTAGCGCAGCCCGAGTTCGATGCCCTGATCGAAGCTCCCCTTCTTGCGGCCCATCTGGTAGAACTCGACGAACGCCTGCGTGTCCGCGTCGGTTACCGGCCGTCGATAGGCGCGGCGCCCGAGCGTGTTCAGGATGTTCTTGGCGCACGCTTCTTCCTGCGCGGCGGACGAGTTCGGCGCCGGGCGACACATGAAGACGCGGCGCCGGCTCGGTGTGTCGCCGGGTCCGGTCGGATTGTACGGGCCCGCGATCTTCACGAAGTCGATCTGCGGTACGCCGGACGGATCGATCTTGCTGAACTTGGCGAGAAACGGCTGCAGCATGTCGGGAACCGCTGCCTGGTTCCTCATCACGAAGGTGACGCCGATCTCGTGCGGACCCGCCTTGATGGGCACGCGCACCTGCCACCGGTTGTCGATCATGTCGCCGAGCGTCGTCTGGTTGCCCCCAACCTGCCCGCCGCCAACGGCGGCCGTGGCTAACTTCGCCTGATCGGCTGGTCCCGTCACGTCCTCGAACACCTGCTCGCCGTCAACGGTGACCACGAGCTTGTTGTCCGAGCCCATGCCGCGGATGTTGCCTTCGTTGGTGCGGAAGATGGTGGCCCTGATGACGTAGTCCGCGTCGAGTGGAGCGATGTAGTGAAACAGCTGACCACCACGCGTGCCGAGCGGCAGGCCGTCGATGTGCTGCGTCTGCGTCAAGTCTTCGCGAACCTTGAACGGCTCGTCGGTGACGGCAATCTCCATCGACCCGATCGCCAGCGCGGCGATCTTGCCGGCGGCAGAGAGATACCGCTCTTGCAGCGAGGGCGAGAACCCGAGCACTTCGCCGATGTTGTCAAAACCGAAGCTCGAGTCATCGGCCGGTAAGAGCTGAGACGCGTCCACGTCGAGCGCGAGCACATCCTGGATCGCGTTGGCGTACTCGGCGCGATTCACCCGATGGAGAATCGGCCGGCCCGGATTAGGCGAGGCGGCCGCGGCGCGGTCGAGCGTCGTTTCGAGCGACGACGCGAACGCGTGAGAGGTGGCCTGATCCGGCCGCGCCACACCCTGCGGCGGCATCATGCCGCTCCGGAGCTTCCGGACGACTCTCTCCCAAACCTCGGCGTTGGCTGCCACGTTGTTGAGGTCGGTGCCTTCAAACGACAGGTCGCCGGTCTTGAGCTTGTCGTTGTGACAGCTGACGCAATAGCGATCGAGTACGGGACGGTAGGTTGAAGGGCCCGCGGAGACGGCCCCTCGCGCGGCGGTCGCGGCCTGCTGCGGCGGCGCGGCCTGCGGCACGCTCGACACGGCGGCGATCCACGCCCCAACCGCGCCCAGAACCATCACGCTCTTCGTCATGCAACCCCTGAAACGAGAGTCGGATACCGCCAAGTACACCGTGGCCACACCCGCGTCCGTTAAGACTAAGGATGGGTGGCCAGGAATACAAGCAAGAATCCAGTCATAGTGCAACCGTTTGCAGGGCTGTTTTGGGCCGAAAAAGAGGGGTGTCGATGGTGGCTTCGGTCAGCGGCCCTGGAGGCGTATCCGCAGGCCGCCGTTGACGAGCCGCGGCGAGCCGATCGTCGTCGGCTGCGTGCCCACGTTGTAGTCCTGGTCGAACAGATTCTGCACGCCGAAGAACACGTCGATATTTCTGACAATCGTCCGCGCCACGGCCAGGTCGACCGTCGCATAGGCCGGCAGGACTCTCGTCCCGGTGTTCTGATCGTCGTCGAACTGACGGCCGATCATCTGGACGCCGAGCGAGACCGTCGCGTAGCGAGGGTTCGCGTAGGCAGCTTGAATTGAACCGCGGTGCGTCGGCACTTGTGGGAGATCGTTGCCGACGATCGAGGCGACGAGCAGCGGGTTGGGCGAAAATTCCTCGACCGTCGCGCGATCGAAGAGATACCCGCCACCAAACCGCCAGGACGGGCCGACGCGGTACTCGACCGTGTTCTGCACGCCCCACACGCGCGTCAGACCGAGGTTCTGCCGCTGGGCGCATGTCGGACTGTTGGTGCATCCGAAGTTCGGTGTCGGGCTGGTGGCGATGGTGACGTTGGCAACCGGGTCCGTCACGCGATTGTCGAACCACGTCGTCTGCACGGTGAGGTTGGAGACGGGCCTCACCGTGACTCCGGCTTCGCCTCCCTTGAGATGCTCGGGGCCGAGGTTGGCGTTGGCCACGGTCAACGTCGTGCCGACACGAAACTGCCGGTACAACTCGTTGAGCGTCGGTGCGCGGAAGCCCGCACTGAAACTCCCCCAGGCGCTGACGCGATCGGACACGCGATAAAGCGCACCAACGCGCGGGCTGAAGGCGGTATCGCTGCGCCCCAGTGGAGACGCATAGTTGGCGGTGGGCGTGCCTGACGGATTGGTCTCGAAGTTGTGCGCGCTGTAGTTATGCCAACGGTCGACGCGCGCGCTCAGCGTCACGGCCAGCTTGGGAACCGGCGTGACGATGTCCTGCACGAACCCACCGGCAATCTGCTGCGTTCCACCCGCCGCGCGCAGGCGAAGAATGTTCGTGCCGTCCGCCGCACCCGCCGTATCAAAATCGCTTTCCTGGCTTTCACCGTCCACCCAGCGCCAATCGGCACCGATCTGAACATCGTGCATGCCGAAGGCTCTCGACCATTGCACCGCGGATCCGACACCGGTAGTCGGTACCTTCTGACGCGATGACAGTTTGCCGATGTTGCGCAACGTTGTTGGATTCGTAATCGCGAGAAAATTACTGTGGAAGGTTTCGAAATCCGTGAAGACACGTGCCTGCAGGTCGCTCTTGTCCGGCAGCAACATCCGCACGCCGGCACTCGCTGAAGTCCACCGTGTATCGTTGGCCTCCTCCATGAGGTTGCCAACCGTGGTGGTCTTCGCATTATCGCGGGCCTCACGGAAAATACCGGCTCGCAGAAATCCGTTCACGCCGGGCCTCGGCGTGTAGTCGAGTTTCAGATTCAGACTGCGGGAGACGACCGTGGCCTTGTTGTCAACGGGCCCACGTTCGGCCGTCGCGACGATCGGGAAGCCGTCGGTATCGAACAGACTGCCGTCGACGGTCGCGCCGAGCTTGCCCCACACATCACTCGCGAAGAAGTCGAACTTCCGGCTGTTGTCGTTCCCGTACAGGGGGCTGAACTCGAACGTCCGCCTCGAAGCTCGGCTGGGCACGATATTGATGACGCCGCCCATGGCGTAGTTGCCATAGAGGCTCGAGCTCGACCCGTCGACAATTTCGATGCGGTCGGTATTGCCGAGCGGGACGCGCGTCCAGTACACCCAGCCGCCGAACGGATCGTTGAACGGCACGCCGTCGAGGAGCACGAGCGTCCGACTGACGCCGCTCGGCCCGATCCCGCGCAGCGACACGCCTTGTGTGGTCGGATGCGACGAGAGGCTGCTCGTCCGGCGGAACAGACTGAACGTCGGCACCTGGCGGAGGACATCGTCGGCGACGACCGCCGGCGACTGTTTGATCTGCTCGCTCTCGACGATATTGACGCTCGCGGCCACGTTGGCGATCGGCTGTTCGCTGCGTGTCGCCGTGACCGTGACCGTTTCGAGCAGCGGCGCGACGCCGAGCACGATGTCGATCTCGCGGTCCGCGCCTGTCAGGCGCTCGGTCCGCTCGGCAAACCCCCCAGCCCGCACGACGAGCGTCAGTTCGCCGCTTGCGGAAGTTTCGATCGCGAAGCGTCCGTCGGGGCCGGTCACCATCTGACCATCCGTTCCGGAGGACGTCTTGACGACCACCAGCGCGCCGGCGACGGCGGCGCCGGTCCCATCACGAACTACGCCGCTGACGGTCGCTGGAGCGGCCGCCAGCACCAACGCGAGGAGGTAACTCATGATGGGCGCCATCTCAGCTGGGTGATCAGCGCTGAAAGACCACGTTCCATGGCCCTTCTCCCACTTTCACTTTCGCCTTGACCGCACGGCTTTCTGTATCGAAGAACGACACATCATTCGAAGGGCCGTTGGCGGTAAAGATCGTCTTTCCGTCCGGTGTCATCGCGATGCCCCACGGCCGATCGCCGACCTCGAACGAGCCGACGTGCTCGTTGGTCGCAGTGTCGATGATCGCGATGCCCTTGCCGCGCCCGAGCGACATATACACGAGCTTCCCGTCCGGCGAGGCCACGCCACTCATCGGCCGCTGCAGCTCGCCCTTCAGCTTGATCGTCGCGAGCATCTTGTAGGTCTTCGTGTCGATGACCCGGACTTCACCGCCGGTCTCGGAAGGCACGTAGGCACGGCTCCCGTCTGGCAGAAACGTCGTCGAACGAGGCCTGGGACCAACCTCCACCTTGCGCACCAGCCTGGGCTTGATGGCGTCGATCACGAAGACGGCGCTGTCTTCCTCGGACGTGACGTAGACCATCTTGCCGTCGGGTGACACGTTGACACCTTCGGGCTCGCCGCCGATTTTGACGGTGGCCACGACGTCGCCATTCTCGGCGTTGACGACACTCGCCTGGGCCGCGTCTTCGTTGGCCACATAGAGCCACTTGCCGTCCGCGGACACCGCGACGCGCTCGGGATCCGATCCGCCGGGCATCAGCCTCAAGAACTTCCGTGCCTTCAGGTCGACGACGCCGATGCCATCGGCGCGCTTGTCGGGAGGCGGCAGCGTGCTTTCGTCGACGCCCGGGCCCGCGATGGGCGATCCACTCAGCGCAACGTAGAGCAACGCGCCATCGGGGCTCAAGGCCGAACCTCGCGGCCGCTTGCCAAGCGCAATGGTCGCCAGGACTTTCTTGGTCGCGACGTCGACCACGCTCAGGTCGCCACCGCGCTCGTTGGTGACATAGAGGAGGCCTTCGGTGCCCTCCGGCGTGGGCACGGGCTGAGCGGCAGGAGCCGGCGCAGCCGACTGAGAACTGGGCGTGCCGCCGCCACAGGCAACGGCCAGCGCGCACACGATCACGGGCATCGTCGCATACAGATGTTTCATGACGTATTTCCTAGACACTTCTGAGACGTTCCGAGCGGACGCAAGCATAACGCAAACGCGTGACGACGCAATCATTGAGGTGCTTTGCAGACAAAACTTGAGGGATCACTAATAGTCCCGCTGCCCTTATAGAACCCGACCTGCGGATAGGGACAAATCAGCCTGTCGCGAACGTTGGCGCCCTCAACTTCGTGCACGATCAACTTGTTGGGTGTCACGTTCTTTTCCTTCCACCCTTCAATCATGCTCAAGATGTCGATCGTGTGTGTCTTGGCGCCAGGCCTCGGCTGGGTGACGAAATCCACGCGTTCATCTGGGCAGGTTCCGATGTCGGGCACCATGAACAGCCGAACGGAGTCGCGCGCCTGATCGCCAAACTTGCTCACGACGGCCTTGTAGTAGTCGATGTCCAGGGTCACCGCGTACGCCGCATCATTCCAACCCGCGAAGAGGAGCAGTTTCCCGCCTGCTTTCAGAAAGGGCCCAATATTCGGATCGACGGCATTTCCCAGCGCGCCGTCACTCGTGTCCGCCAATGCCACATCCGAATCGAAATTCACCGGGCGCTTCGCGGGATCCCAATCAAGATCTTTAAAGACGAGATAGCGAAAAAAATCGGTTGTGTACGCCGAGATCCTGGTGCCGCCGCCGAACCCAAGTTCGTTGCCGGGATACCGCCGCCCAGAAATCTGTTCTTTGGTGCGCGGATTCCTCACCACGTCGTACCACGCGCGCACCCTCGCCACCTGGGGTGCCGTGAGGCATTCGGGGCCGTCAGCGTTCTGGCATTGGAGCGACGCCGGATCGAACTTCGTCAGGCAGGCCTCAGGATTGGCGATGGTGCCGTCCTTCAGGCCATCGAGAACATCACACTTGTCCATGACGGCACGATGTAGGAACTCGAGTTTGGTGCTGAGATTACCCGCCTCGTCGCCGGCGAACAATGAGCCGCGGGACTCGCCGAACGCCAGTCGTGATGCCCAGTTGGTGTGCATGGACGACGCCACCAGGTCGTAGTCCTCCGGAAACATCTGCACTTCCTTCAACGCGGGCCGAGTGGCACCACCGCATGAGTCGATATAGGAGTGGCTGGGGCCGCGCCCGTAGTAGGCGTTCATGATGGCCTTGGCTTTGACCGTGGCCTCATGCCAGCCGCGGTACGCCCAATCCTTCACGAGCTCCGGGTTTCCATACATGTACTTGGCGCTCTGGTTACGTCCCGACCCGGAATCGGTACTCACGCTCGCATAGCCGTGCTTGACGGGGTCCGCCAGCATCGGCGGTTCGATCAGGCCGCCAAAATAGCGGAATGTGTGGGCCAGCAACTTGCCGTTCCAGGTGTCGGCCGGCAGCCAAACCTCGATCTGATCTCTCGAATCCGTGCTGGTCTGGATCTCGGCTGTGACCTTACAGAAGGCAGGAAGTCCCGCGTAGTTGAAATCAGCCAGCGGCTGATTGTCCATGTGAGCTTCCCGTCCTGGCTGAGGCGGCAGCACGTATCTGCCCGCGGCGAAGGCGGTGGCGGAGGTAATGGTCGTATTGGGCAGTCTTACGGAGGCGAGTCTCTCGCACGACATTGCCGCTCGGACAGCTGGACCGAGCGCCACGATTCCCGCCACAATCCCGAGCAGGACGAACATCGCATGCTTCATCTGACTCTCCTCGCAGCTTCCTCTTCTATCCTTTGAGTCTTTCGGCGCGAAAACCGCCGCGCGACCGGTCGTAGAGCCAGATGCCGCCAAATACTATCAGGAGAATGGCCGGCAGCATGGCGACCGCGCGAAAGGAAGTCTGGGCGGCCAGACCGAGAATCCCTTCGAGCGCCGGGCCCGGCTGGAGCGCATTGAACGCGGCTTCGCCTCCCGCCACTTCAATCTTCTTGTTGTCGTAGATCGATCCCATCATCGGCAGCACGAACCGGATCGACAACGTGCCGGCCGTGCCCATCAGGCCCATGAGCAACGCCCCGCCGCGTGGGAACCGCTCCGACGCCGTCGCGAGCATCGTCGGCCACATGTAGCAGACGCCCGTGCCCCAGAGCGTCGCCGCGAGCAGTCCGGTGACGGGCGAGTTCGCGAAGCTCAGCGCGACAAGGCCCAGCCCTCCCATCAGGCAGGAGATCCACAGCAACCCGATCGCCGAGAGTTTGTGCACCAGCGGGCCGGCGAAATGTCGCATCACGAACATTAGCGCGCTCACGTACACGAGCAGCAGAATCCCCGGCATGTGCACCGTGCGGCTCAGCGCGAAGTCGACCCACTGCCCGGGCGCGAGCTCGGACGCTGCCGTCAGAAACATCGAGCCGAAGAGAATCACGAACAGGGGATTGAGCAGCTCGCGGAACATGCCGCCCATGGTGACGCCGGCCGCCGCGCGCTCGGTTGGCGGAAATTTTACGCCGACGCAGAGCGCGACGACCCCGAGGGCCGGCAGGACGACGATGAAGAGTTTTGCTTGCCAGCCGAGCCCGAGACTCGACATCGCGACGCCGAGCAGTCCACCGATGACGAGACCACCGGGCCACCACGCGTGTAGTGTGTTCAGCTTGGCGGTCTTCTCTTCCCGATAGAGCGAGGCGATGAGGGGGTTGATGACCGTCTCGACCAGGCCCCATCCGACACCGGTGATCAGGGCACCGATCCAGATCACGTTGTAGACACCCGCACCGGTCGCAAGCGATCCGGCGAAGAGCATCACGAGCGCTCCGACGAGAAAGCAGATCCCGGAGAGCGGCAGCAGGAGGCCCATGCCGATGTAATCGAGGAGCGGACTGCCGATGGCGATGGTGAGCGCGAAGCCGAGGAACGGCAGACCGAGAATGCTCGCAATCATCTCGGCCGAATGCACCTTGTCGATCGGATCGAAAAAGACGCGCTGCAGATCGCTCGCAGTATTCGCCCTGAGCGAGGCGCCAATGCCGGCCATGGTGAGCGCGAGGCTGCTGACGAGGAACAGCCGAGCCTTGGGAAACACGGCGCGTTCGAGCGTGCCGACGGGACTGCCCATGCGACCTCCGGAACGATTCAGGAGCGGTAGGGCTCGCGCCCCGTGCCCTGAGTGGGAATGCCCTGCGCCTTCAGCACCTCGTGCTGAAGCGCATACATGCAGGCGGCGGCTTCGTCGATGTGGCGAACGAAGGCGATCGATCCTTGAAGGATCGGCTTGAGGCGCTCGCGATCCTGGATCCGCGCTTTGGGGTATTCGTGCTCGACGACCAGGTGCGTGTTGGCGACGTCCAGCTGCAACAACTCGCGCGCCGCGAGCTGGTGATCGAGCCAATCGACCGTGCGGTTCTGCAGATAGGCGAGCGGATCGTGCCGGGCCGTGCCGGGCAGTTCGTGCTCGGCGAGGACTGTCTGTTTCTTCCAGGCCTTCGCCTGATCGGCCGGCTGATCGGACGGCCGGCCGTCTTTCCAATCGCCACGCTCGACGGTCTGACCGCCGTAACCCCACGCGGCCACGCCCTTCGCGTCGATGACTTGCCCTTTGACGTGGAAGCCACTGATCAGGAATGGGTAGCCCGTGTCTTTCAGGTACTGAAAGATCGAGCGCGTGTCCTGCCCCATGAGAATCGCATGGGAGGGATCGTAGTGAATGCGGAACTGATCGCCCACGCGATGCTTCTCGCAGATGCGGTGGAGCGCGATCCAGGCGCCCGGCGTGTAGGCGATGTTGTTGTGGAAATTGTCGCCAGTCGTCCATCCCGGCATCGGGCACTGCTCCACGCGGTAGGTCAGACCGCGTGCCTTCGCCTCCGCCAGGATCGGGACGAAGTGTTCCTCGAAGTCGCGCAGGTTCTCGTCCATGCTGAGCGACTGATTCCGCCCCACGAACCCGCAGATCGCGTCCACGCCGAGCAGCACCGCCGCGTCGAAGACGCGCAGCATGAACTCGCGCTTCTTGCGCTGAACCACCGGATCGTGATGCAAGAGATTGTCGAAATAGCCGATGTCCGAGAATCCCAGGCCCGTCCCTTTGAGCGCCTGCCCGACGCGTCGCGCCCGGGCCGCATCAAACGGCCGTCGGAGATCGAGCGTGTTGGCGACCGGATCGAGCATCGCCTCCGGTGCGACATCGGTTTCGGTGGGATGGAGGGCCGCCGACAGCTGAACGGTGTCGACGCCAAGCTCCTGCGCGAACTGAATCCAGTCCTCGATCGCCCGATCGGGATCGGCGTCACGCACGTCCCGCGGGGTCAGTTCCTGGAGCGCCGCGGTCAGCACGCCGATCTTCATGAACCGCGGCTCGAACGGACGTACGGGCACGTCACGATTGTACCCGGCTGCCTGCGAGTGCTCCGCGCGATCGGCTGTAACGCGAGGCGCCATCTAGTAGAGCGCGAATGCGTACAGCGAGTCGCCAACCGCCATCAGCACGTACTGTTTGCCGTCCAGCATGTAGGTTTCCGGCGCATTCGACCCGTTCCCGACGTGGGCGTGCCAGAGCGGCTTGCCGTTTGCGACGTCGCGGGCGACGAAGTTGCCGCCGGCGTCGTTGGCGAAGAGCAACCGCCCGGCCGTCGAGAGCAGGCCCGTGCCGCCGCCACCGCCGGTCGCGCTCGGATACTTCACCTTCCACACAACCTTGCCCGTCTTGTAGTCGATGGCGACCAGGAACGTCTCTCCGCCGAGGCCGACCTCTTCCTTACCTCCAAGGCCCATCGCACCGCGCGGATCGGTCTCGGCCAGGTAGTACGTCGCCCACGACTCCGACAGAGGGACGTAGAACAACCCCGTGTCGGGACTGAAGGTCGCGGGCGGCCAGTTGGTCGCGCCGCCGTTGGCCGCCGACACGAGCGCGCCGGCGATGTCATGATCTTTCTTCGAATCGCGGACCGGCTGGCCCTTGGCGTTGATGCCCGTCGCCCAGTTCGCGGTGTCCGAGAACTTGCTCGTCACGAGATGCTCGCCCGTGACGCGATCGAGCGTGAAGTAGTAGCCGTTGCGCGCCGCCGTCAGGACGAGCTTCCGCGGCCGGCCGTTAAAGGGCGCGTCGACGAGGATGGGCGTCTGCGCGGAATCCCAGTCGTGCGTGTCGTGCGGCGACGTCTGGTAGTACCACTGCATCTTCCCCGTATCGACGTTCACCGCGATGAGCGAGCACGTAAAGAGATTGTCTCCGTCGCCCCTGACCTGCGACGTGTAGGCGGGCGTCGGGTTGCCGGTGCCCGTGATGTACAGATGAGTCTCAGGGTCGTAGGATCCGGGCAGCCAGACCTGCGCCCCGCCGTGCCTGGCGGCATCGAGGTTCTTCCACGTCTCGAGTCCCGGATCACCTTCCTTCATCGGCACCGTATACAGCTTCCACTGCAGCTCGCCCGTCTCTGGATCGAACGACTGGAGGAATCCCGGAGCGTCGAGATCATTCCCGGTGCCGACGAGCACGTGATTGCCGACGACGACCGGCGCCATCGTCGAGAAGTACTGCTCCTCGAAGCTGGAGATGACTTTGTGCCAGCGCTCCTTGCCCGTTCGCGAATCGAGCGACACCAGGTAGTTGTCGGGCGTCTCCATGTAAAGGTAGGTGCCCCACATCGCGGCGCCGCGATTGCCGATGTGCGTCCCGCCGCGGGTCTTCCAGAAGTAGTGCCAGATTTCGCGACCATCGCGCGCGTCGACGGCCCACATGTTGTCGGGGGTCGTGGGATACAGGACGCCGTTGACCTGCAGAATCGCTCCGCGGATGTTCGTGCCACCGAAGTTGAGCTGGCCCGTGCCCTCGCCGCCGACGATTAGGCCCGCGTTCGCCCCACCCCCACCGGCACCCGCACCGGCGGCCACGCGCGCTGTCCAGGCGAGCCCCAGGTTCTTCACGTTCGACTGATTGATCTGGTTCAGCGAGCTGTATCGCTTGCCGGAATAATCGCCCGAGTACGTCGGCCACGATTCGGCCAGCGGTTTGAGAACGTCGGCAGGTGCCAGCCCTGCTCCCGGCGCCGGCGCCTGGCCGGCTCCCTGGGCGATCACGAGTGCAGGCAGCGCGCAGCACGCAAGCGCGAGCGTCAGTTTGTGTTGTTTGGTCATTTCAATGTCACCAAGTAAGCCGTCACGTCGTGAATGTCTTTGTCGGTCAGGACGCGCAGCAGCGCCTTGTGCGGTTGCAGCGGGTCGTGCACCTCGACGAGCGGCGTCTCGCCGTTTCTCGCAAACGATCGCGTCACTTCGTCCTTGTCGGCGATCGTCACGATGAACTCGTCAATCTGCACGAGCTTGCCCTCGAACACTTGCCCGGAACGCAGCGTGACGGTCGCCGTGGTGACAGGCACCGGTCCTGCGCCCGGCGGCGGCGGCGCGCCGCGGCCGCCCCCGCCGCGGCCACCGCCTCCGGGCAGCAGCCACCACTGCTGCAGCGTCCGCGGGTCGGAAATCTTTGCGCCAAAGCCTTTCAAATTTCCGGTCGTCGAGTGACAGTTGCCACACTTCGCGTTGAAGTAGGTTTCGCCCGCTTTTGCGTCTCCGGTCACGATGCTGTCGGGCCTCACGCGCGCCGGATCGCGGCTGTTTATGGGAAAGCTGTGAAGAAACGCCGCGATGTCGGCGATCTGCGCCGTGGTGAACTCGAACTTGGGCATCTGCGGCGGACGCCCATTCACGACAAACGGCGCAATGAGCTCGCCGTTCTGGTCGCCCAGCACGAGTTGTGACCGCAGCAGACTCGGTCCGGTGTCGCCGCCGCGCGTGTCG
>JBGPHH010000081.1:0-15067 GCA_041484265.1 Vicinamibacteria bacterium | reverse complement strand
GGACGCGCGCGATGAGAAAGCCGCCGGCGATCGCGGTCTGTGGGTCGGGCTTGTGCACGACGGCGTTGCCCGTGGCGAGCGCCGGTGAGATGGCGCGAATGCTGAGAATGAGCGGAAAGTTGAACGGCGAGATCACGCCGACGACTCCGTGGGGGACCCGTCTGGCCATGCTGATGCGGCCGCCGTTACTCGGAAGCACCAGGCCCTGAGGGTCGGTGAGCATCGACGCCGACAAATTCAGAATCCCGGCCGCCGCCCGTACTTCCACTTCCGCTTTCGGGGCGATAGAGCCCGTCTCGAGCACGATGCAGTCGATAATTTCTGCGGCGTGCTCCTCGAACAATCGCGCGGCTTTCCTGAAGATGGCGGCGCGCTCCTCGTACGGCATGGAGACCCACGCGGTTTGTGCGGGCACGGCCAGTCGCGCGGCCGTGGCCACATCCCCCGCGCTCGCGAGGCCAACTTCTGACAAGTGCTTTCCCGTGGCTGGCTCGCTGACGGCACGTGTGCCGCCGGCCGACGGGCGCCAACCGCCAGAAAACACCTTGCCTCTCCACAACCGTTCGTTGAGGAATGTGCTGCTTGAAAGGGTCATCTCGGTTCTCCGAGCCCATATGGTATAGGAACTTCTCTCTTGCCGAGCTTTGGGCGTAGCGGTAGGCTTCTCAGCATTATGGCAAACACATCGAGCGTCCGACCGACGTTGCTCGCGTCCACGTTGATCCTTGCGGGGACGATTGCCGTGCTGACGGCGCAGCAGCCGAATGCCGCGCTTCAGGCCGCCAACCAGGTGGCGATTGACGCCGACGACATCGGCGGCGTCGTCACGAGCGCGAAGGGTCCGGAAGCCGGCGTCTGGGTGATTGCGGAGACGACGGATCTGCCGACCAAATTCCGCAAGATCGTCGTCACCGATCAGGCCGGCCGATTCGTGCTGCCCGACCTGCCGAAGGCGAGCTACCACGTGTGGGTCCGCGGGTACGGGCTGGTGGACTCTGGCGCCGTCGCGGCCGCGCCGGGCGAGCACCTCGCGCTGGCCGCCACCGTGGCGCCCAACGCGAAGGCAGCGGCCCAGATCTATCCGTCGAACTACTGGCTGTCGCTCATGCAGCCGCCCCCGAAGAGTGCCTTCCCGCTCATGCTGCAGGCGCCGGCCGGCACCCCCGGTGCGGCACCGACCATCATCGAAAGCCAGGCGCGCTGGATCGCCACGATGAAAGGATGCGAGATCTGCCATCAGATGGGGAGCAAGGCCACGCGCGAGCTCTCGCCCGCGCTCGGCACGTTCGATTCGACCCAGGCGGCCTGGGATCACCGCGTTCGCATGGGCCAGGTCGGCGCGGCCATGCTGCGGATCGTCGACAGCCTGGGCCGCGAGCGTACCGAGTCGATCCTGGCTGACTGGAGCGATCGGATTGCCGCCGGTGAAGTGCCGCAAGCGCCACCGCGTCCGCAGGGCGTGGAGCGGAACGTCGTAGTGAGTCTCTGGGACATCGGGACGCCGCTC
Organism: Vicinamibacteria bacterium; assembly: GCA_041484265.1. Taxonomy (GTDB): domain Bacteria; phylum Acidobacteriota; class Vicinamibacteria; order Vicinamibacterales; family CAVVIG01; genus 2-12-FULL-65-11. Next base: position 13,560 of record JBGPHH010000081.1, on the reverse strand, counting down.
TCGTTCATGCACGACATGTACGCGACCGACAAGCGCGATCCCACCGTCAACGCGGGCGGACTCGTCTACGCCGGTGACTACAACCAGGGCATCCTCTCGGTGCTCGATCCCAAACGGAACACCGTCGAGTCGATCAAGGTGCCGGTCATCGATCGCAATCTGCCGCCGTCGAATTTTGCGCAGCCCACGATGCAGGTGCCGTCGCTCTTCTTTGGCGAAGAGCTGATCTGGAGCGAGACGCAGCGCACTGAGGTGAAGAACGTGGACGCCAAGGGCCGGCTGTGGATGATGACCACCTTCCGCCTGGCCGACAATCCCGCCTGGTGCAAAGAGGGCTCGACCAACAAGTTCGCGCAGTACTACCCGATCGCGCGAAGTGCCCGGCAGATGGCCTACTACGATCCGATGACGAAGCAGACGACGCTCATCGATACGTGCTTTGGCACGCACCACGCGGCGTACGCGGAGGATCAGGACGACACGATCTTCGTCGCCGGACTCGGGAGCGGACTGAGCTGGTTCAAGGCGCGGGTGTTCGAGCAGGCCGGCGACGCGCAAGCAGCGCAGGGCTGGTGCCCGGCGTACTACGACGTCAACGGCAACGGCCGGTACGACAAGGCCACCGACAAGCTCATCGCGACCAACGATTACTACATCACCTACAACCCGAAGGATCGCAGCGTCTGGTATACCTCGCCCGGCACGCCGGGCCTCATCATCCGCATGGATCTCGGGACGAATCCACCGGAGACGTGTCGAGCCGAAGCGTACGCGCCGCCGTTCAACAATCCGAAGGCGCCGGGCAAGCTGGGGTACCTGCCGCGCGGCGTCGACGCCGATCGCAATGGCCTCATCTGGACCGGGCTTGCTGGCAGTGGACAGCTGGCATCATTCGATCGGAGCAAGTGCGCGGTGCTGACCGGTCCGGCGTCGTTCGATCCGCAGCATTGCGCCGAAGGATGGACGCTCTACGACGTCCCCGGTCCGCAGATGAAGAACGTGCCCGACGGCGGGAGCGCGGATTTCCTCTACGGCAACTGGGTCGATCAGTTCGACACGCTCGGATTGGGGAAGGATGTCCCGATTGCCACCGGCACGGGATCCGACGCATTGCTGGCGTTTATGCCGGACACGATGAAGTGGGTCGTGTTGCGCGTGCCGTATCCGCTCGGGTTCTACACGCGGAATCTCGCCGGGCGCATCGACGATCCCAAGACGGGCTGGAAGGGACGCGGGCTGTGGGCCGGCAACGAAGTGCGGATGCCATGGCACATCGAGGGCGGGAAGGGGACGACGCCCCAAGCCGCGCACTTCCAGATGCGGCCTGATCCGCTGGCGCACTAAGGCACGTAGCATCCGAGTCGACTACTGGTCTCGGCTCCATTTCGAGGTTGGCCGGCGCCCGTCGAATCGGACTCGGCTGTGACGGACATCTCAGAATATCGGCCAGACGAAATGTGCGCCGATGCTCCAGGTAAACGTCGTGCGCTCCTGTTCTGCTGGGCCTTCCACCCGGTGTGCAATGCCAATACTCGGTCGAACACTAAGGAATCGTTTGTGGACCGCGTAGACAGGAAACGCGAATCCCCCCTCGACACCAAGATAGGTTGAATCAGGACTCGCGCCGCGAGGTGTTGCCGCCGTGCGTGTGCACGTCAGCAGAAGGTCCGCCCACAAGGGAAACGCCATGAGTACGGGACCACTGGCTACTTGCCACCCGCTTGTACCGGCGCGGGTCCGGACCTGGATCCCATGTCCTCCACACAGACCATCCTCGCAGTGCCATTTTTCTATCGGTATGAAGAAGGCGAGACCCCCGGCGCCGCCCTGGGGCGCACCATACTGTCCTTCGACGCCGAGCAAGAAGGTCGGCGTATCGCGGCGTGGCGGCGATTGGGCCCGCACGGGCGCCGAGCCGACCAGCCCAGCAAGCGCGACGAATGCAATCAACCGGACTCGCATCCGGTGTCGGTTGTGCACTCTCCTGCGGATCTCCGTCCAGCGATCCATTCCAGGTCCTCATTGCCCTCAGCTGGGAGCATTGTTGGCAGATCCATTCGCTCTCTGTCCGGCTAGACGACCGGCGCTGAGCCGCGCGCCCCGGCGACATGATCGCATAGACCGCCTGGCGCGACGGCTCCAGCGCCTGTTAGCCGGCTGCCCGGTCGAGTTATTCCACAAGCCATTGATCGTTCTTGAAGCCGTGCGCATAAAACGCTTCGGGAGAGACGCCATAGTCTTCGGCTCTCAACGAAACGGATAGGTAAGATTCATCTTCAAATGTAATTCTGAGAGCCTCTCCCTTCGCAAGGTCGACCCCCTGAACGATCTTGGTGATTTGCTCACAGAGCAAGTCGCGAAAACCTGGCTGCCACGACGCGATGCGTCGCCCCCTGGTCCCGACTTCTAGTGGATTAGTTACATTGATCGTAGGCCCATCGAACTGAAGCTGAATGTAGTCCTGGACGAAGGTGACGGCGCTGAGTTGCTCGCCCTTCAGTTCTTCGAAGAATGGATCAGCGCTCATCAGGGTTGCGCAGAACTGTGTCCAGCTAACTACTATTGAAGTAGACGGGAGCGATTTCCTGAGAGCTAATCGCTCTGCAGAAGACCGCCGCCGATCTCCTTCAACTATCTCCGACGATCTCCGACGAGGCTGCAGGCCGCTCACTTCCAGATCCGACCGGATTCGCTCGCGCGCAGGCCTACGCTCGTGCTCTGTATTGTGAGACCCCGGCTTCGATCAGGAAACACAGATAGAGCGCGTTAATAATGACGCCGAACATCTGGTTGGAATGATGAGCGGGCACAAGAAGCGCCTGATAGACCAACACGGGAAGCGTGACGACGGCACTCATGGCCAGAGCCCACGACTGCCCCAGCCTGATCCATCGGCTGACCCCGATGTTGATCAAGGCAGGATAGATGAGAATCCCGCCCGTCGCGAGTAGCGAGACCATCCGGAAATCGTAGGGCTTGCCTTGCTGCAAGGCCACCGAGATCACAGCGATGGTGTGAAGGATGCCAGCGATCCCAAAGAGAAGGCCCAACGCAACGGCAGCCCACGCCAGCCGGTTCCAGCGCGAGTCAGGGATCATGTGGCTGGATCGCTACCGCGTTCCGGCGCTCACGACGGCATTCCAGATCTGTTCGGCTCGCTGCAGCACCGAGGGAATATCCTCGCCGCGCATGAACCGCTGCCGGACGAGATCGTCGGCGGCGCGCTTCACACGGTCGAGATAATCCTGTCGTCCCGTGTAGCGCTCGGCGATTGAAAGCCGCGCGTCGTTGGAGTGTTCCCGCTGCTCCTTCGTGAGCGGAAACGGTTCGAATCCTCCGACCAGGCCGCTCAGATATCCAAGCTCGCTCAACCGCGGGATGGTGACGTTCCAACCTGTGTAGGTGCCAAGCGGCACGGCCAGTTCGGGAAGGCGAATACCCGATACGTCGTTGCCGTCCGCGTTGACCTGAGGGACGAGGATCTGGAACGCCGTGCCGAGCTTTGGAGGCTCAATCGAAATCACCTTCGTCGCGGAGTACTGCGGCCCGAAATCCATCTGCCACACCTGGGGCATGTAGGTCGTAAACGGGAACGATGGCGCGGCAGGGAAGTGGACGTCCTTGAGCGGCACTAATTCGCGCTTCGCCACAGATGGATACTGCGACGGCGGCGGTTCGCTCCCGTCGCGCGCCCACGCATCGAGATCGAGAAGCAGCGCGCGGGCGGCCCACCGCTGCTGTGCGAAGTTGGTGAAGTGCAAGTACGGCGACCCGAGCCCGCCCTTGCCCAACGGCAACTGGCCGGACGAATGCGGGGTGCCCGCCAGAAAATACAGCCGCGATGTTGCAGCAAGCGGCGCGTCCTGTCGGCCTTCGTCTACCGTATGCGTGAGGGATCCGGCGCGCGCCCAGTACTCGGTGGACGAGAAGGTGTAGAAGATCTTCGGCGTCACCCGCGCTGCCCGAGCCTGGGCGAGCAACCCTTCGTCTGTGAAAGGCGGCAGATCGACCGGACGCAGGATCGACAGCACGGAGTTACCCGCCACCCCTGGCATCGCAAAGCGGTGGTTGAAACTGCCGCCGCCGGCGCCGGCCGACGAGATCATCAAGGCATCGAAGGCCGCCCGGCCGCGCTCGTCGGCGTTGAAGCCGTCGCGCACGAATTCGCGCAGGAAGCGTCCGCTCTGCGAGTAACCGTAGCCGATGATCCGCTGGAGCGCGGTCGGCGTTTCGCGCAGGGTGGCGCCGGCCGCGCCGTACCGCAGATATGACGCGAAGTCGCGAATGGCCGCCAGCCCGAGCCCGGCCACCGGCGATCCCTTCGCCTGATACACGACTTCGTAGATGCCGACGCCGGCGGCAGTGTTCACGCGCGCCGCGCATCCGTTACCGGCCAACTGCCACATGTTGGGCGGCAGCAGCCGGGGTTCCGCATCGATCCTCGCGCGAAAGGTGAGCGTCGCGTTCTGTTGGCTCGGGTCGGACGCACAATACGCGAAACCGAACGCCACTGTTCGCCCACCGCTCGTTTCGATATGCGTCGCGCGCACGAGCCCCTCGACAGGCGCGATGGGGGCTTGAAACGTCAGCCCGTCTGACGGCTCCACGTCGAACTGCCAGCCGAGAAACGCCACGGCGAATCCCTGCTCCAGCAGGAAGCGATCCCCGAGATCCCACGACTCTGGTGACAGATCGGTTTGTCGCGCACCGCTCATGATGCCGAGCGATTGATCGCGGCCGCGGTTGACGACCTCGAGGAACACGCCGCCCCGCGCGCGGTCGGCCTGCTTCGGCCTGAAGAACAGAAGGTCCGAGGAGAATTCGACCTTGCCGTCGGCATTCTTCGGCGCGAGGTCGATGTCCGCGATGGCGCGATTGGCCGCGAGCTTCGGGTCGATCGCGAAATAGACGCGGCCGATCACTCGCTCGTGGGTGCCGAAATGGTCTCGACGCCGCACGTCGATCCTGACGACCTCGGCGGATGCCGCCTGCGCGACGAGCAGCAGCACTCCGCAAAGCGCCAGCGACCTCCATGTCTGACGAGTCCGCTGATGCTGTCCCATGTCCGCCTACTTTCTCGCCGTGAAGATCTGATCCAGGCGCGCGGGCTTGGTGGCATCGCGCTCGAGCCGCGGATAACGAAGGCCGGCGTGATAGTCGAAACGGACGGTGCGGTAGTCTTCTCCGTTCTTGACGACGACTTCGATCGGCGCGCCGGTACTCTTGCCGCCCTTGACGGCATCTTTGAGCCGCTCCGCTGTGTACGCGGTGCCGTTAATCGTGACGACCTGCGTGCCGACCGTCAGCCCCAGCTTGTACGCCGGTCCATCCCAGAGGACCTCCGTCAATTTCGCGTCCTTGTCAATCACGAGGCCCAGGGAATAGGTGAGATCGGTGAGACCGCGCCTGATTTCGCCGCTCCTGAAATAGTCGGTCGGCGTATCGGTGTACACCAACCTGTATCCGCCGCGAGTCAGCCCATCGAGCGGCGCTCCCGGCCCGTGGCCGTCGAGGCGTGCGTGCATGAACGTCGCCCAGTCGTAGGGCTGAACCTTGTTCAGGGCCGTGACGATATCCTCGAAGGTATACGTGACGGGCACGAAGATGCCGTTATTGATCCCGAAGAAGGCTCGAGCGAAGTCGTCGAGCGATCGCTGGTCGTTTGATTTCTCTCGGATCAGCGTGTCGGCGTCGAGCCACATCAGCTGAGCCTCGCGGTAGTAGTCTTCGCTCCGCTGCCAGCTTTGCCACGGCAGCGACCGCCGCATGGCGGCAATCGGATCGTTGGTGGTGTCCTCGAGCGTCTTCCACTCGCGGCCGGCGCGGACGTCGTACGTCGCCGCCGTCGCAGCCCACGCGTCGAGGGCCTGCTGCCTGGTGATCAACCCGGCGCGCGCTTCGAGCACGAAGCCCCAGTACTGCGTTTGCCCCTCGTAGACCCACAACAGGCTGTCACGCATCGGCACGTTGTAGTTCGGCGTCCACAGGTCCGCCGGACGCCTGAACTTGCCGTTCCACGAATGCGTCAACTCATGCGCCATCAGGTTACGGGTGTCAGCGCTTTTGTCCCATTCGGTGAAAAAGGTCGGGATCGTGCCGTTCTCGCTGGACTGATGATGCTCGAGGCCGATGCCGCCCAGGCGATCGGACAACGCGAGCATCAGGTCGTAGTGGTAGAAGTGATGCGAGCCGAATAGTTTGTAGGCCTGCTGTACGAGGGCGCGGTGCCCGTCGAGCTGTTCCGGCCTCACGTCGAGCAGCTCGGCACGGTCCGCGACGATGTCGAGGTGGATGGGCGTGCTGCCATCTGGATCGAGGTCGAGCCGTTTGAAGTAGCGGCCGGCGAAGATCGGCGAGTCGATGAGGGTCTCGAGCGGTACTGGCTTGAAGGTCGTGTTCCCGCCGGTCGTTGATTGCGTCTCGAGCGCCGTCGCAAACTGCCAGCCCTCTGGCAGCCGCACGCTGGCCTCGACGGTTACCTGCCTGGCGAAATAGCCGGCGGGATAGAGCGTGACCGGGTTCCATTGCAGATTCACAATGGCTGGCGTCATGACGACGCGGCCTTCGGCGGGCTCGACTGGCGAGGTGAACTGGTAGTCCGCCTCGAGAGAGGTCACGCCTGCAGGCACCTCCACGTGAAACGCAAAGACGTTGACCGGATCGCGGACCCATTCCAGTCGCTTGCCGTTACCGCGCAGGATCAGCCCGGCAAGCAGATCGGCGCGGCCCACAGGGGCATGGTGGCCGGGCCACCACTCGGGGTAGAGCAACACGAGCGGCTGCCCTCCGCGCACGGGAATGGTCTCGTGGACGCTAAAGATGTGTCGCTGAAGATCGGTGGCGTCCACGCGGAGCTGAATGGTGCCCGGGTACGGGATGTCTGCGGGCGCGGCAATCGGCTGAGGCATGGGCAGGGGCTGCGGCCCCTGAGACTGCGCGAGAATTCCGTATCCACCCAACGTCAGAGCGGCCGCGATAACGGCGGCGCGGCGCAGCAGTTTGCATGTCGACATAGGCCACTCCATGTGAGGCGGATATTACTCCCGTTCAGTCGCGATAGGGAAAGCGCGTCCCGGCGGGGAAGTGCAGGTCGAACGTTTCGGCCAGCACCTTCAGGATCTCATCGTCATCGGCCAGGAGCCGGGTCGTCGTGCTCGTGCCGGTGTCCGCGGTGAGATCGCGGTTTCTCAGCACATAGCGGACCTCGGGTGCTATCCGCTGGACTGTCAGCGTGTGAACGAACCGCGAGTCCGGGTGCGTGGAGGTGTAATGGTTCGCCATCTCGTAATCGGCCTGGTGCTGAGGCACGAGCGAGAACTCGTAGAGATCGGTCCACGAGCCATCCTGGCGCCATTGCAGGAGCCAGTCGCCGGTTTCCTGCACCAGACGATAGGTCCATGCGGACTGACGCGCCTCTTCGTCCGCAACAAATCGCAGCGGCGTCAGCAGGCCCGCGAGGCCGAACCCGACGTCGGCGATCCAGGCCAGGCCGTCCACGTCCACGAGCAACAGCATATGCGTGCGCGGCAGCACGCGGTGCGTGCGATACCGCACGCGAGCGGCCAGCCGCGCGACGGAGAAGCCGAGGGATTGCAGGACGGCGGCGAACAGGAGATTCTGCTCGAAGCAGTAGCCGCCCCGCCGGCCAACCACGAGCTTGGCGTGCAGGCTCTCGAGGTCGAGGCGAATCGGGCGTCCTAAGAGGATGTCGAGGTTCTCGAACGGAATATGCGTGGCATGCGCGAGGTGGAGTGCCTCGAGCACGTCGTGGGAAGGTTTCAGGCTGCCGGCGTACCCGATTCGCCGCAGGTAGGCTTTCAGATCGAGGCGCGCCGACACTTCTACTTGCGGGCCGCGGCCGCGATTTCGTCGTAGTACGGATTCAGGCTGCGGCCCAGAAAGGTCTGCGTGCTGACGGTGTTCTCCCAGCCAATGTCTTTGAGGTAGGCCTTGAGCTCGGCGGTCGCCTTCTCTTTGGGCGCTCCGCTCTTGACGAGCGCCGTCATCTTCGCGTTCATCTTCTCGAGCTGGCCCCGCTGCTCGCGGACATCGTCTTTCGTCAGCAGCCTGCCGTGACCGGGAATCAACGTGTCGAAGTCGATCTTCAGAATGTTGTCGAGCGTCTTCACCCACTCGACGGCGCTTCCGCCGTTGTCGTAGTCGATAAACGGCATGCCGTCGATGACGAGATCGCCGGCGTGAATCGTGCGCAGATCGGCGAAGTAGATGACCGAGTCGCCGTTGGTGTGTCCGCGCCCCAGATGCATGGCCGTGACCTCGACGCCGCCGAGGTACACCGACATCTGGTTGTCGAACACGATGCGGGGGGCGCCCGCCTGCTTGTTCCTGATCATGTTCTCGCGCACGTTGCGGTGCGCGATGATCTCGGTGAGGTTGATGAAGTTGGCGTCGCCGCCCGCGTGGTCGGCGTGATGGTGCGTGTTCAGCAGGTACTTGATTGGCAGCGTGCTGATGGTCTTGATCTTGTCGAGAATATCCTGGGTGTGCTGCGGGAACTTGTCGTCAACGACAATCAGGCCGTCGGGTGTGACGCGGATCGCCACGTCGCCCGGTTCGTGCAGGAGCGCGTCGTTGGCTGCTGTATTCCAGGGACCGCGGATGAAGTAGAGGTTCTCTTTGACCTTCTCGATCCGCATCGGCTCGGCCGGCGGCCGCGGTAGCTGTGCTGGGGCTTGCTGGCGCGCGTTGGCGCCAACCAGCCCCAGTACCGCAATGACGGCGACGGGTATCAACCGACGCATGAGAAGTTAGCGCGGAACCGCTTTCGCGTACAGCTCGATCCCCGACAGGTTGAGGTAGCCGGCGTTACCGTGTCCGCCGCTCGGCATGAGGTCCGCGATGCCGATCTCGTCAACCTTGCTCAGGTCCGGATTCGGGACCGGCACGGTGGTGACGACCTTCTCGGGATCCAGCTTGAACCAGCGCTGGCCGCTAAACGCGATCTCGTTCTGGATGTACTCGCCATCGTTAGACTGGGAATAATTACCGACGATGAAGGTGCCGTCCGCGAGTTTCACCACCGGATGGGCCACATGGAGGGCCTGCGTGCGGACGATCCACCGCAATCTGGCCAGACCGGTCAGGTCGAGATAGTTGGCCCGGTCTCTCAGTGTCACCGCAACCGGTGACGTCGCCATGCCGGTCCACAGGTCGAATCGCCCTTCGTGCACGTACACGCCGATTTCCTTCGCCGCCGCTCCGTAGAGCTTCAGTTCGAGTCTCGGATTGGTCACCGCGTCCTGCGTGACGCGCCGGTTCTCGTCGTTGAGCGTGCCGGTGTACGGCGGTTGCTTCCACTCTTCCTTGAAAAGCAGCGCGGGCCGAACGGCCGCTTCTGCTGCGGCTCGTCCCGCGGCCGGGGCCTGTCCCGCCGGGGCCGCGCCGCGACCTGCCGGTGCCGCCCCGCGACCGGCCGGTGCGGGCGCCTGCTGCGCGAGCACGCCCGCCGCCAGGGCCACGAAGCCGACTGCCACCGCCATCATTTCGATCGACATGCGACGCTGCATAGAGCCTCCATTTTCAAGACATCCCGAACCGACTCCGAATGCGGGGAACTATACCACCCCTCACGAGGCTTGGAGCCACCGAACGAACGTCAGCAGCACGATGGCGCCGACCGTGGCCGTGACGAGCGATCCGATGAGCCCGACAGCGTGGAGACCGAAGAGCGGGAAGAGCAGGCCGCCCACCACCGCGCCGATGATGCCCACCAGCACGTTCTTCAGCAACCCGAACCCGCGACCCTGGATGAGTTTGCCGGCCAGCCAGCCCGCGAGGGCGCCAATCAGCACCCCGGTGAAGATGCTCAGAAGTCCCACCGTCATCCGCGTGGCGAGCCAGATGACGAGGACCGCGACGACCAACCACACGACTGACGCCATGGACTATTTCCTCGCGCAGTGTCAGAAGGTGAGGCCGGCGCGAATGCCGAAGGTCCGGGCTGCGCCGCTCTCGCCGATGAATCCCGACGGCGCGAGACCGGGATACGCAAACGCCGTGGGGATGTAGAAGGTGTCGAACGCGTTCCGGACCCAGCCTTCGACAAAGAGACTGTTGCCGCAGCGCAGGCCCAACCGGAAGTTCGCGAGAGAATACGCCTCCTGGCTCATCGTATTCGCATCGTCGTACTGGAACGAACCGTAGCGGACCATGTCGGCGCGTCCATACAGCGTGAACTCGTTGGAGACGGGACGTGCGTACTGGATGCCGGTGTTGAAGGTGTAGTCAGGCGTGTTCGACAGCTTGTTGCCGCCGACGCTCGTGCCACCCGACACGCTGCCGCTGTTAAATCGCGCGTTGGTGTAGCCGACGCCGCCGAACAGGTCGAGATCGGCCACGGGCCGCACGCTCAATTCGCCTTCGACGCCCTTGCTCGTGGCGCCGCCGGAGTTGGCGATGTAGAACTGCCCAGGCACCGATGGATTCGGCAGGTTCACCTGGAGATCGCTCCAGTCGAGGTAGAAGACGGCGCCGTTCACCGACAGGCGATCGGCAAGCCATGACGTCTTCGCGCCGGCCTCGTAGTTCCAGCTGTGCTCCTGGTTGTAGGCCTCGCTTCCGGCGGGGGAGGCGGGGTTGAAGCCGCCCGCCTTGAACCCTCGCGAGGCGGTGGCATAAACGGTGTGGCTGGGCACAAGGTGATAGGCGACCGTGAACTGCGGCGAGACGTCGCTGAAGCTCTTTTCCGGGCTCAGTGTGGTTGCGGGACCGAGGAACACATCGGGCGTCGTGAAGAACGTCTGGAGATTCGCCGTCTTCTTTTCGTAGTCCCCACGCACGCCGACGCTCAGGTCCAGCTTCTCCATGATCATCAGCGTGCCTCGCCCGTAGACGCCGATCCCGTTGTCGTCGAGGCTCGACTGGGGCGAGTGCTGCGAGTTGGCCGGGGAGAAGGTGGGAGGGAAGCCGCCGCCGAATGACCCCGGCTGGTACAGGAGGCCGAAGCCGTAGTTATTCACCGCGTCTTGTGTGTAGCGCTGTGTGAAGACGAACGAGCCGGCTTGCCACCTGAGTCCAACCTGGTCGGACAACTTGAGCGACGCATTCTTCGCCGAGGCCACCTGGATCTCCTGCGTGAATTGCAGATCCTTCTCGTCGTTGCTGCGCGTGATGAGCGGTGCGGCGGTGTAGTCGAGGTCTGTGAGATCTCTCGTCCTCCACCACACGATCCCGGTCGTCGTCGTCACGTTCAGGGCCGGGCCGGTGTGCGTGACGATGAGGGTGGGTGCGGCGAGACCGCGACGCGTGTAGCCTTCGATGGTGCGGGCGGTGTGGTAGTGATTCGCCCGCAGGGCCGCAAGGTCGTTGAGCGCGTAGTCGCCGTCGTGGGCGCTCTCGCCGCTCAGAATCCCGCGCACCGTCCAGGCCGCCGCCGGCGTCCAGAGCAACTGGAGCTTACCGAAGCCCGCGGAACGAGCGTCCAGGTTGTTGCCAGTGGTGTCGTTGATGGTGAAGCCGTCGCGACGCGAGTAGCCGGCGCCAAAGCCGAGGGCCAGCTTGTCGGGCACGAGCGGGCCCGACATATCGCCTCGGATGTCGCCCGTGCCGAAGTTGCCGAACGGACCGCTGATGCTGCCGTTCCAGCCGGCGAGCGACGGGCGGCGGCTCGTGATGTTAATCAACCCGCCGAGCGTGTTGCGGCCGAAGAGCGCGCTCTGGGGGCCGCGCACGAATTCGATCTGATTGACGTCAACCAACTCGATGCTCGATGAGTTCGCGTTCAGCTGCGGCACGCCGTCGATGTAGGTGGTCACGCTGGGGTTGTTCGGGCTGGAGCCGATGCCGCGGAAGCGCGGGTTGCTGAGCTTGCGCGCCGTGAACTCGCTGAAAAACGTGTTGGGCGCGAACTGGGCGGCCTCGCTGACGCTCCGGACGCCGGCGTTCTGCAGCGTCTCCCCGGTGACGGCCGTGACGCTGACCGGCGCCTCCTGGATGTTCTCGGACTCCTTCTCCGCCGTAACCGTGATGGTCGGCAGCCGTAGGCGAAGGGCGCCGTCCTCCTGGGTCACCTGGCCGGTGGCACCAGGCGTCGGCGCCGGCGCGGCCTGCGCGAAGGCCGCGGCCGGCACGATGGCCACGCCGCAAACTATGAGCAGCCGGAAAATATGGCAAGTCGTTGATCTCATGGTCCCGTCTCTCGTGAACGTCCTGTATCCTACGTAAGGTCCTCAAAACTATCACAACGGTGCCGCAGAGGAGTGCCCGCGATGAAGCGCAATCGTCATGTCATGACTCTGGTCCTCGCCGTCGGGCTGTCGGCGCTGTCGATAACCACGGCGGCGCAGTCCGGTGCGTCAACCGACTGGCCACAGTGGCGCGGCCCCGACCGGACGGGCCTCTCCAAAGAGACGGGCCTCTTGAAGCAGTGGCCGCCGTCGGGTCCGGCGCTCGTCTGGTCGATTTCGAACCTGGGCATCGGCTACGGCTCGCTGGCGATTAAGGACGATCGAATTTTCGTGCAGGGTTCGAATGGCAGGCAGAGCATCGTCTTCGCGTTGAATCGTGCCGACGGCAAGGGCATCTGGTCGAAGGCTCTCGGTGCGGCCGTCGAGAACGATCGCGGCTCTGGCCCCAGAGGAACGCCGACGCTCGACGAAGACCGGATCTACGTCCAGACGGAGAACGGCGACCTGGCATGTCTCAAGGCCGCTGATGGGACGGCGATCTGGCAGCGCAACATTCTGAAGGATTTCAACGGCCGGAATCCGCAGTGGCTGATGAGCGAATCGCCGCTTGTCGACGGCAACAACGTGATCGTGACGCCCGGCGGGCGCGGCGCGGGCATGGTGGCGCTCGACAAGATGACGGGGAAGACCGTCTGGACGAGCAAGGATCTGAACGACGCGGCCGGCTACTCGTCGCCGGTGGTCGCCGACGTGCAGGGCGTCCGAAGCTACATGACGCTGACCGACGAGGCCGGCGTGGGCGTGCGGGCGTCGGACGGCAAGCTGATGTGGCACTACACGCGTGTGGCGAACGGCACGGCCAACATCACCACGCCAGTGTTCTTCGACAACAAAGTCTTTTACAGCTCCGCGTACGACACCGGCGGCGTGCTGCTCGCCTTGACGGCCCAGAATGGAGAGGTGAAGGCCCAGCAGGTGTACTTCACCCGTGAGATGCAGAATCATCACGGCGGCGTGCTGCTGGTTAACGGCTATCTGTACGGCTTCAATAATTCGATCCTGACGTGCCTGGAGTTTGCGACCGGCAAGCTGATGTGGCGCGACCGGAGCGTGGGCAAGGGGTCGCTGACCTTCGCCGAGGGCAACCTTTATATATTGAGCGAAGACAACGTCATGGGACTCGCCGAGGCGATCCCGACCGGGTATCGCGAGAAGGGCCGGTTCCGGATTCCGGATCAGGGTCTCCCAAGCTGGGCGCATCCGGTGGTGAGCGGCGGCAAGCTCTACATCCGCAATCAGCGCACATTGACGGCGTACGATATAAAAGCACGGTAAAGTTCGGCACCTCATGCGCTTCTATCGCGTAATCGTCGCAGTTCTTCTCGCAAGCGCGTCGATCGCCGCCGCCGACTGG
>JBGPHH010000080.1:0-15081 GCA_041484265.1 Vicinamibacteria bacterium | reverse complement strand
GCAATCCCTGGAACGAGCTCGCCGCCAAGTACCCGGTCGGCTCGAAGCTGACGGGCAAGGTGCGCAACCTCACCGAGTTTGGCGCGTTCGTCGAGGTCGAGGAAGAGATCGACGGCCTGATCCACATCTCCGACATGTCGTGGAGCAAGCGCGTCAAGCATCCGTCAGAGATACTCAAGAAGGGCGACGTGGTCGAGGCGATGGTCCTCAATATCGACGCCGAAAACCAGCGCCTGTCGCTCGGCCTCAAGCAGCTCGCCACCGACATCTGGGACGATTTCTTCACGCGGCGTCACGTCGGTGACACGGTCGAAGGGAAGATCGTACGGTTGACGAATTTCTGGGCGTTTGTCGAACTCGACGAGGGGATCGAGGGATTGATCCACGTGTCGGAATTTGACGATTCCCGTCACGCGGGCAAGGACGAGAAGCTCGAGCTGAAGATCGGGGAGACCTACCCGGTGAAGATCATCAAGCTCGCGCCGGCGGAGCGGAAGATTGGACTCTCGATCCGTGCGCTGAAGTCGGACGAGTTCCGAGCCGAATGGGAGGCGTACCAGGAAGGCGCCGGCGACGGCAGTGCGACGCTGGGGGATCACTTCAAGAATCGGTAGGGGCTAGAGGCTGGGGACTAGAGGCTAGATCTGGAAGACCCAGCCTCCAGCCCTCGCCTTGAGCCTCTAGGAGAATGCAGCATGACCAACGGCAGCATGACCAAGGCTGAGCTCGTCGAGGAAGTGTCGCGGGTCTCGGATTTGACGAAGAAGCACTCCGAAGTCATCGTCGACACGGTCTTCCGCAGCATCATCGAGGCGCTGCATCGCGGTGAGAAGATCGAGTTGCGAGGGTTCGGCAGCTTCCGGCTGCGTAAGCGCGAGCCCCGCAAGGGTCGCAACCCGAAAACGGGAGACAAGGTCGATGTGCCGCCGAAGAAAGTGCCGTACTTCAAGCCCGGTAAAGAACTGAAGGACCTCATCAACAAAGAGCCCGCCCCATCGGGGACGGGCGACGCCATCCTTCCGCCGCCGGATACGCTGACCGTGTAGTGGAGCACCTCTGGTCCCCCTGGAGACTGGCCTACGTGACCGGCGCGGCTGGAAGCGAGCGCACCGACGGCTGCATTTTCTGCGAGCGTGATACTCCAAAGCGCACGGACCTCGTTCTCGCCAGCGGCCGTCTGTCCTACGTCATCCTGAATCTCTATCCCTACAACAATGGTCATCTGATGGTGGCGCCAAACCGTCACGTCGCGACCCTCGCCGCGTCAACGGAGGACGAACGAGCCGAGCTGATGCGGTTTACCAGGCACGCCGAGATGGCGCTGACTGAGGCCTACCAGCCCCAGGGCATCAACGTCGGGATGAATCTCGGCCGCCCGGCCGGCGCTGGCATCGTGGATCATCTGCATATCCATCTCGTGCCGCGCTGGACGGGCGACACGAGCTTCATCTCCGTCGTTGGAAACACGCGCGTTCTGCCAGAGGAGCTGGCGCAGACCGCTGCGCGTCTGAGGCCGATCTTCGAAAGACTCGCGAAGGACGATACCTGACATCCGAGGCCGAGAGTCTACGCTCGAGGCCAAGGTCCGGAGGAGCGTTTGGGGGTGGGGCCCCAAGCGCGACGTTTAAGAAATGATTCTTGATCTCACGCCAGAACAGAAAGCATTCAAGCAGTCCATTGAGCAGTTCGCGCGCGAGGTCGTGGCCCCGCGGGCCGCAGAGATCGACGAGTCTGGCGAGTTTCCACTTGATGTGATGCGAGCCGCCGCGGGCCGCGGTCTGCTCGGCGTCGCGGTCTCGAAGGCGTGGGGCGGCCTGGGCCTGGACTACCTGAGCTACGCGCTGGCCATTGAGGCCATCGCAAGGGCGAGCGCGACAGTGGCCGGCTGCCTGGTGGTCACCAACTCGCTCGTCGCCGAACTGATCGAGCACGCCGCGGACGAGTTCCAGAAAGAGCAGTGGCTGCGAGCGTTAGCCGCCGGCAAGACGATGGGGGCGTTCGCGCTATCCGAGCCCGGTGCGGGAACCGATGCCGCGAATCAACAGACGAAAGCCGTCAGGGCCGGCGCCGGGTACCGCATTACGGGGCAGAAGGTCTGGGTGACGAACGCCGAGGCCGCGGACGTGGCGGTCGTCTTTGCGTCGACGAGTCCCGAACAGCGGGCACAGGGGGTGACGGCGTTTCTGGTGCCGATGGATGCCCCTGGGATTGTGCGCCGAAGGCGTGACGACTCGCTGGGCGTCCGCGGTCTGGGCTGCATGGACCTGGAGTTCGACGTCGAAGTCGGCGAGGCGCAGGTGCTCGGACCGGTGGGCCAGGGATTCCGCTTGGCGATGTGGGCGCTGCAGGGCGGACGCATCGCGATTGCCGCGCAAGCGCTCGGGATCGGGGAGGCGGCGATAGACGAAGCCATTCGGCACGCCAAGACCCGCGAACAGTTTGGCGAGCCGATCGCGCACTATCAAGCGATTCAGTGGATGCTGGCCGACGTGGCCACCGATCTGGCCGCGGCGCGGATGCTGACGTGGAAGGCGGCGGTGGCCAAAGGCGGTCCGGAAAAGCGCATGGTCGGGGCGTCGATGGCCAAGCTGGCGGCCTCGGAAGCGGCGCACAAGGCGGCCGATAGAGCGATGCAGATCCTGGCCTCGGCTGGATACCGGCATGGCTCGGTGGTCGAGCGGCTCTTCCGCGACGTCCGCGCGACGGAGATTTACCAGGGCACCTCAGAAGCGCAGCGAATGATCATCGCGGAGAGAGAGCTGAATCTGAAGATGTGATTCCTAGCTTCTCCTCTTGGAAATACTGAGCGTCTTCCAGTTCGCTCCGGCGAAGTGTTTCGCCAGAAACGCAATCTGCCCGACGTGATAGGCGGCGTGCGCCGCGAGCTTATCGAGCGCCTCAACGACCAGGAACTTCTCGCCCCTGGCTGTGACGGTCCGTTCGAGGTCCTCAGGCGTGAGCGCCTCAATCGCTGCCAGCGCAATCGACCAGCCCGATTCCCAGGCGCGCAAGAGCTCGCCTCGTGACATCCGATCGGACATCTCGAATTCACCGTCTCTGTTCCTGTCCGGCTTCTCGCCGTCAGTCGTCAGAGAGTCGGTAAACCGAGATCGCAGGTTGCCCGCCATGTGCTTGACGATGATCGCGATGCTGTTCGACTCCGGATCGACGAGCGTATGGAGATCGGCATCGGCGACCTGAGCCAGCGCGCAGTCGCCCATCGACTTGTAGGTGCGGTACGTCTTGAGAATGTCGCGAAGGTAGGTGTCGCGGAAATCCGCTGCCATGGGATCAACCGAGAAGCTGCTTGGCGATGGTCTGGAGCTGGAGGTTGGAGGTGCCTTCGTAGATCTGGCCGATCTTCGCGTCGCGATAGAGCTTCTCGACGGGGTAGTCCTTGACGAATCCGTAGCCTCCGAACAGGTTCACGGAGAGCGAGGTCACGCGTTCGGCGACCTCAGACGAAAACAGCTTACACATCGCGGCCTCGGCGAGAAAGGGCCGGCCCAGGTCGCGGAGCCGTGCTGCGTGCAGTTCGGTGGCCGCGCGGGCCAACTGATGCTGGACGGCTTGGAACTCTGAGATTGGCTTGCCAAACTGCTTCCGCTCCTTGACGTACGCCAGCGCGTGGTCGAGCGCGCCCTGGGCGAGGCCGACCATCTGCGCGCCGATGCCGATGCGGCCTTCGTTGAGCGTTTCGATCGCGACCTTATAGCCCGCGCCGGCCTCACCGAGCACGTTCGCGGGCGGCACGCGACACTCGTCGAGAATCAGCTCGCATGTGCTGCTCGCTCGGATGCCCAGTTTGTCTTCTTTCCCGCCGACCGTGAATCCGGGGAATCCGCGCTCGACCAGAAACGCCGTGATGCCACGATAGCCGGCCTCGGGATTGACAGTGGCAAAAACGATGAAGAGGTCGGCCTCGAGGGCGTTCGTGATCCAGAGCTTGCGTCCGGTGATCGTCCAGTGGTCGCCGCGATCGGAGGCGCGCGAGGTCAGCGCGAAGGCGTCGCTTCCAGAACCCGCTTCCGAAAGGGCGTAGGCGCCAACGGAAGCCGAAGCCAGTTTCGGCAGATAGCGCCCTTTAATGTCGTCGTTCGCCCAACGAAGGAGGGCGTTGATGACCAGCGTGTTCTGTACGTCGACGAGCACGCCGATTGACGGATCGACGCGCGACAAGGCTTCGACCGCGAGGACGGCATGGAAGAAGCTCGCGCCGCCGCCGCCGAGATCCTCTGGAATCTCGATGCCCATCACGCCGAGGGCGAACAGCTGGTCGATGAGCGAGCGGTGAATCTTCGCGTGCTCATCCATCTCGCGGACGAGCGGCCGGACCTCGCGGTCGGCGAACGCGTAGACGGTATCGCGGAGAAGGCACTCTTCCTCCGAGAGGAGCGTGAGCGGAGGCGTGTGCAACATGCGCTCGCCATTGTACGCAATCTGGCCGAGGCGAGGTCTGTAGAGCGAGAATTCGGAGAGGAGTGTGTTGGGAGAGGTACGCACGCCGACCCCTGAAGAGGCCGGCGTGCATCACGAACGCGTAAGGAACGAGGCTATTGCGGTTTTCGTCCGAGGGGGTCTCCTGCTGTCTTGGGATCGGGTCTGCCAAACTTCGCCGCGTCGATCGCGACGTTCGGCTGATAGGCCGTAAGCGTCCAATCGTCGCGCTCGCTCACCCAAGCGTAGCCGAACTTGAACGGCATCATGACTCCCGCCACCGGACGGTAGTCGGAGTAGTCGACCTGCGTCGGAATGCGGCCCACGGCAGTATTGGCGTACCGGATGTAGCGTTTCAGGAGACCCGTCTGCTTGTCGAAGTACAACGTCCCGATCATGCCAGCGGTCGTGTTGCCCTGGATGACCTCGACGTCGACTCCGTCGATCGAACCTGGATAGGCGACGCGCCAATTCGTGAAGAACGATCTGATCCGCCACGGGAACGCCATCGCGGCGTCAAACTTGGCCCCTTCGAGCAACGTGGCACCCAACTGGTATTGCGGGGTCACCGTGAGCGGTATCTGCCACCAGGCGGCGGTGCCGTCGAAGGCCCTGACGACGTCGCCTTCTTGCTGGTGGACGAATGTCGCGACCTGACCCGTGTTCTTGGCGTAGACTTCCGCCGGATTGCCCGCCCCGACCTCGCCGAACAGCAGGCTCTTGCCCTGCGCCGTGTAGCTCGTGAGGGCATCCAGACGCGCCTGACCGCCGAGCGCCTGAATGTATTTGTTGAAGACTTGATCGAGGGTGGTTATGGCCGGCACGGCGCGCGGCAGGAGGTCAGGCAGCACAACGACCGCGTCGCCGTAGGCGAAGTCCAGGGGAGTGGTCACAGCCGGCGTCAGCTGGCCGCGATGGCAGGTCCAGCAGGTCACAACCTGGCGACCCTGGAAGTTCTGACGATTGATGTTCTGCACCATGGTGACCATCGCGCGGGCTGTCCTCTTCCGCACCGTCTGCGGCGAGCCCGTGTCGTCCTCCCATTTCGGATTGGACGTGCCGGCGCCAGTGTGGCAGTTGCCGCAGCAGAGGCTCAACGAGGTCGTAAAGACGCCCATCGTCCCCATGAACTCATCGATAGGCAGGCCCTTGAGAACCTGGACGTTCTTGAAGACTGCGTCGGAGGTTCCCGGCTTCGGAGCTGCCTGCGCAGCTGCCGGTGCCGCCGCCCGACCAGCGGCTGCCGGTGCTGGCGCTGGGGCCTGCGCCCGACCGGCAGGCGCTTGCGCGAACGCAGGAGCCGCTGAGCGCGGTAGCGCAGTACCTGGTGCCATCTTCTGCTGGGAAGCGATTGATGATTGCGTAGAAGAGTTCGTCCCGCTTGTGGCGAACGCGATACCGGTCAGCCACGCGACCGTCAGTGCCGCGACCACAAAACTCAGTCGCTTCGACCAAAACCTCATTGATGGCCTCCTCGCCGTTCCGTGTTCTCAAATATGGACGTCAAACCGCCGGAAGTATACAGGTCGCTCTCGATCGAGGTCAAGAAGCCGAAGAGGGTGTCGATCTGTGACATCGATGAGAAACTGGCTAGAAATCGGCGGTCTTGACGGCAAGCGCACCACCAACGTTGAGCGCGCCGCGTATGGTGTCTGGGGCTCGATCGGCGGTGAGGGGCACGCCGACAAGCACCTTGCCGTCGGAGACTTCGGGATCGTACATCGAGCGCTTGGCGGTCGGCAGACGGGCGGTCACGAGGAGTGACACGACGGTTGTGAGAATCGCGCCCAGCATCGTGAGCTCGAAGATGATGACCAGGTTGGGCCACCACGCCACAATCGGCATGCCGCCGGTGACGAGCGGCCACGCGCGCTCGGTGCCGGTCGTCAGCAGCAGACCGAAAATGAGCCCGAGGGCGCCGCCAAGGCCTGCCAGGCGAAAAAGAATCAGCGACTTATCACGCTCGGCGAACTCAAATGCCTCAAATGGCTCGGCAGAGATGACGGTGATGTCTGCCTCGGCGACACCGGCCCGCCGCAGTGCAGTAAAGGCACGCTGAGCTGCACCAGGCTCCCCGTACAGGCCGTACATGGCCGTCATGGATGCGTCCTCCACAACGTGGCCGCCTCGTCTGGCGTCTCATGCGGTTCAGTGAGCTCGGGCTGTTCGCCGACCTTGAGCTCCCAGATCGAAATAATCGGCACGAACTTGGAAAAGAGTGTGTAGAGCAGACCCATTGCGCCAAAGGTCGCAATCAGGAGCAGAACCTCCGGCGTCCGCGGCCTGTACGATCCCCACGAGTAGGGCAGATACTTGTGGCTGAGCGACGGCACAATGATGAGGAACCGCTCGAGCCACATGCCGACGACAACCGTACACGACGCGACGACGCATCCGCTGATGGTCCGCAGCTTCTTGAACGACAGAATGGTGAGAGGGATTATGAAGTTGCAGGTGATCATCGTCCAGTAGAGCGGCGCGAAGTTCTGTTGCTGCGTGGCCCAGAACACGGCCATCTCGGACGCTTCGTTGCCGTACCACGTCGTGAGTCGCTCGGCGAAGACGAAGTACCCCCACAGTAGGCACATCATCAGCAGGAGCTTCCCCAGATTCTCGAAATGCACCGGATGCAGGTACTGCTCGAGGTGCAGGAACTTCCGCAGGGCCGCCATCGCAATGATGAGCGCGGCGATACCACTGAAGATCGCGCCGGCGACGAAATAGGGGCCAAAGATGGTTGAGTGCCACATCGGCACGGGCGCCATCGAGAAGTCGAACGACACGATCGTGTGCACCGAGACCGCCACCGGGATGATGGCAATGGCCATGATTTGCATGGCTGACTCGAGCCGGTGCCATTGCCTGGTGGTTCCCCGCCAGCCGAGTGCCAGCGCGCCATACACCTTGCTTCGAAAGCCGGTTGTCTTGTCGCGGACCAACGCGAAGTCGGGAATTGTCGGCAGGTAGAGAAACAGCAAACTGCCGGTCAGGTATGTCGAGATCGCAAAGAAATCCCACACGAGCGGAGAGCGGAAGTTGGGCCAGATTTCTCGTTCGCTCGGATACGGCATGAGCCAGAAGAAGAGCCACGGCCGCCCGAGATGGACGATGGGAAACATGGCGCCAATCATCAGCGCGAAGGCCGTAATGACTTCTGCGCAGCGGGTCACCGGCCGCCGCCACCCCGCATTGACCAGCCGGAGGATCGCCGAAATGAGCGTCCCGGCGTGGCTGATGCCAATCCAGAACACGAAATTCGTGATGTCAAACGCCCAGAAGACCGGCCAGTTCAGCCCCCACACCCCGATCCCGTTGTACACCTGGTACCCGAACGACCCGACGCCGAGGAGGACGATGCTGAAGAGAACGAGGACGAGCGCATAAAAGCGCCACGAGGTCGTCAGGAGTGGACGGAGTAGGTCTTCGGTGATGTTCCGGTCGGCTTTCGTCATGCCTGTGCCTGATGCTTGAGGTACACGACCTTGGGCTGTGTCCCCACATCTTCGAGGAGTCTCTCGCCGCGACCCGAGCGCGACAGCCGTGACACTTGGCTCTCCGGATCGTTGAGGTCGCCGAACACCAGCGCCATCGGCGCGCACGATTGCACGCACGCCGGTTTCAGCTCGCCGTCCTTGAGCGATCGGTTCTCGGCTTCCACCTGCTGTTCGGTCGCCTTGATTCGTTGAATGCAGAACGTGCATTTCTCCATCACTCCAACCTCGCGCACCGAGACGTCGGGGTTGAGCTGCAGATGGAGCGGCTTCTCCCAAGTGGGATTGAAGAAGTTGAAGAAGCGCACATTGTACGGACACGCATTGGCGCAGTACCGCGTGCCGATGCAGCGGTTGTATATCTGGGCGTTCAGGCCCTCATCGGTGTGATGGCTGGCAAAGGTCGGACAGACCGGCTCGCACGGCGCTGCGTCGCACTGCTGGCAGAGCACTGGCCGGAACTTCAGCCGGACATCGGGGAACTCGCCGTCCCAGTACCGTTCGACCCGAATCCAGTGCATGGCGCGCCCGCGGGCCGCCTGTGCGTCGCCGACCGTCTTAATGTTGTTCTCGGCGTGGCAGGCCACGACGCAGGCTTCGCAGCCAGTGCAGCGATCGAGGTCGACGGCCATTCCCCAGCGGTGTGGCATCTTCAGCGCCTCATCTGTGTGCGGTCGGTTCCGTCATCGACCCGCCAAACCGAATCAGGCGGCCGTCGGGACTCGCAACCCGCGAAACCTTCACGCGTGTCGATGCCCAGGCCAGAGCGCCTGTTTCGGGCTCCAGCGCTGGCGCGAGCAGCTTGACCGGGTTCGCGCCGCGACCACTGGCATACCGCGTGAACGTCTCGTGCCCCTGTCCGACAGGCATCGCGATCACGTCGGGCGCCGTGCCCGGCGACAGCACAGCGGGCGCCTGCAGATTGCCGTGGCCGGACGCGATTTCGACGATGTCGCCGTCCCCAATTCCAAGCCGCGCAGCGGTTTGGGGGTTCACTTCCACCCAAGTGCTCCACATCGCCGTACTCAGTGGATCCGGCATCTCCTGCAGCCACGGCAGGTGAGCCAGCGAGCCATCGAGAAACGCCTGCGAGGCGAAGGGGAGCAAGTAGAACGGATACTGTGCCGGATCGCCATCGAATTGCGCGTCGCGCGCAGGAGCGGCTTGGCTGCGGCTCGGAGCGGCCTGAGCTTGTTGCACCTTGCCCTTCAACTCGACCCAACCCTGCGCCGTAGCCGTCGCGAAGTTGTCCTCTCCGACTGTTGCCTGGAGCATCTGATCGAAGCTTTGCCAGGGGAATTCGGGTTTGAACGGCTGCTTGAGCCGCTTCGCGACGTCGAGCAGCACGTCTGGCGTCGCACGGGTCTGGTGCAATGGCTTCATCGCTGGGCCCGCAAGAGTCGCCAACGCGACGTGCGCACCCGCCTCGGGCCGTGCATCAGTCCACGACTCGAGAAATGAATGGTCTGGCAGAATCAGGTGGGCGAGGACGCTTGTGTCGTCGACGAAGTTCCCGAAGCTGACCACGAACGGGACTTTCAGGACGGCGTCGCGTACGTGCCACTCTTGCGGAGTCGCAAACACCGGGTTGACGTTATCGAGGAGCAGCACTTGCACTGGCGATCGATCGGCCAGAATGCCTGCGGCCACGACGCGTAACGGGCGGGGCGCGGGCGACGTTGCGGCCGCCGGTTCGGCCTGCGGCATGAACGACACGCCGCCCGCCGTGTCGACGCTGCCGAGCAGTGCGTTGAGCGCGTTGACGGCCAGGGCCTGAAAGAGTCCGTTGGTCTGGGCCAGCGGCGCGCCCCCGATAATAGCCACGGAGGGCCGCTGCTCGGCGAGCTCGCGCGCCAGGCGCTCGACTCGCACCGCCTTCACGCCGGTCCGCTGTTCGACCGCCGCCGGGGTGTAGTCCGCCAAGCCGCGCGACCAGCCGTCGATGAGTGCGCCCGCGCGACCGCCGGCGTCGGCCGGACGCAGCTTGTCCCGCAAGATCACGTGCGCGAGGCCCAGTGCCAGCACGCCCTCGGTCCCGGGACGGATAGGCACCCACTCGTCGGCGCTCGCGCCGGTCAACGACATCCGCGGCTCCACCTGAACGAACGCTCCGCGAATCCCTGGGCGGCCCTGCCGCATGCGGCCGTACGCGGCGCTTTGGGCGACCGGCGAGTTCCACGTGCCGAGGAAGTCGGCGCCGAACGCGATGACGTACCGTGAGGATCCGAGATCGAACGTTGGCAGCTGCTCGCGGCCAAAGCTCATGAGGTTGGCGCGCCGCAGCACATCGTCGCTGAACAACGCAAAGGAGGTGGGAGGCGGAGCGCCAAAGCGCGCGAGAAAAAGCGCGAACAGATCGTGCCGAGTGCTCGCGCCCGGTCGGGTCCAGCACGCCAGGGAGGCCTGCTTGCCCAACGCGAGCGTATCCAGGTGACTGACCAGCTCGCCGATGGCCTCGTCCCACGTGATGGGCTGAAAATCGCCGCTTCCCCGCGCGCCGCGCCATTTGTGCGGCTGCGTGATGCGCTCGGGGTGATAGGTGACCTGGATGGCCGCCTGGCCGCGCGGGCAGAGCGCGCCCTGGTTTACCGGATGCGTGGGATTGCCTTCCAGCTTCTTGGCCAGACCCACGGTGACCACGCCCGCCTGACCGTTGCGCACGACCTCCGTATCGCCCTGCATGACGCGGACGGTCGTCCCGCAGCCGGCGCCGCACAGCGGGCAGACGCCCGGCTTCTGCTCGGCGATTCCGGGCGTCAAGTCTTCGTCGGGAATGAACCGAATCAGCTGATTTTCAGGGCTGCCACAGCTTGCAAGCGTGGCACTCGTGCCCGTGATGGCGGTGAGCTTGATGAAGCCTCGACGGTCCATGATCAAAAGTGACAGGTGAGGCAGTCGTTCGACGCCTGTTTCGTGCGGTGGCAGTCGATACAAAAGCCCATGGTGTGATTGACGTTGCGCTGGGCCACGGTCTGGCTCTTCACGTCTCCGTGACAGGTTGCACAGTCCACGTTGGCGCGTAAATGCGGCGCATGATCGAAGCGCACGTGTAATTCCTGGCTGAAGCCATAAACCCGCTGCCACGGGAGATCGATACCCTTCTTCGAGTAGTCGTTGGTGATCTTCTGGATGCGTGGACTATCGGTCTTAATGGCATCGTGGCAGATCATGCACGTCTTGACGCTCGGTAAGCCGGCGCGTGGCCCCTTGGTCACCGATTCGTGGCAGTACTCGGTGCACTTGAGCATCGCCTTCTCGATATGGATGTTGTGGGGGAACTCAATCGGCTGCTCGGCCGACGCCCGGACGCCGAAGAATTCTCGGATGGCCGCCGCTGAGGTGGCGTGGGCCGGCGTAAATACCTCGGCAGCCGGCGGAGCAGCAGGCGCACAAGCAGATGCGCCGACGGCAATTCCCAAGACGAGGATCCAGAAGCGGGCGCGCACCGGTGGGCTACTTGCCCTTTGGCCCGAGGCTGCGCAGGTAGTTGACGACGTTCCAGATGTCTGGGTCCATCATCTTCGCCTGCATCGGCTTCATATCGAACTTGGGCCCGATGCCATCCTTGATGTTCGTGAAGAGCTCTCCGTCGGTCGACCCGTGGGCCCATTCAGCGTCGATGAGATTGGGCGGATTGGTCCCCTTCGGCGCCAGCGGGCCGTTCCCCTTGGCATCTTCGCCGTGACAGAACTTGCAGTACTTCCCATACGCCACTTTGCCGGCGGCAATCGATGCCGGCGCTGACTTGACGGGGTTCTTGAGTTTGGCGGCCTCGGCGTTACCCTGTGCGCTCGCTGCGACGGTGAAAGCCACGACCGACGCCGCTGTCAGACCGATGATGCCCGCTCTTGCCACTTGGATCTTCGCCACGAATCGCCTCCTTCGGCGGACGGATTCTACTGCATCACTCGCGGTTTCGCCACCTTGCCGTTGATTGTCAACGCACAGTCTCGACACAGACCGACCGGCGCACCGATCCGCGATGGATGTACCTGAATCGCCACGTTGTCACCTGGCTGTAACAGATCCCTGGCCCAGCCGCTCTCGATCATGACGCTGGGGCTGCCGAGCTCCACGGTGTATGTCTGGGCTTTGAACGGCCCTTCCATCACATTGATGTAGAGGAAGCAGTGCGGATTTCTCCACGCGAGCTCGCGGACGGTGCCCTTGATCTCGATCGACTGTGCCGCCTGGTACGAGGCGATCGCGCTGTGGTGCGCGGATGCCACGGAACCGATCCCCAGCATCATCAGAGACATCGCCAAGGACAGCCTCCTGTGGCTCGGACTCGTGTTCACGACGGATGACCCAATGGGATTCTATTTGGGAGCTGGCGCCATCCTGACCGGCCTCAGATCCTCGGGATCCTTCGGCAGTTCCATCTGCCCCTTCGGGTACTTGTTGAAGCTCAACACGTAGGCCAGCACGTCGGCGTATTGCTCCGGCGTCAGCGTGCCGGGCGCGTTCGATGGCATGTCCATGCTGACCTTGTTCAGCAGGGCGCCGAGGCTCATGTCTTTCCAGCCGTTGATGAAATCTGGTCCGGAGAGCGTCGGCCCGCCGGTATCAGTCCCCATCAGCTTGGGACCGTGGCAGGTCTCGCAGGCGTCTTTGAATACCTTTTCGCCGCGCTTGGCTTGCTCGTCGGTGTAGACGCCTTCGAGCACTGATTTCGCCGCCGGCTGTTGCGCGCGAACGGTTGAATACGCGGGGGCCAGCATCGTGAGTCCAAGAACAAATAAGACAGATTGCGTATTTTTCATGTGTTTATTTACTCACAAGATTGACGTTACGGCAACCACCGCCACGCCGCATCTGAAGAATTCCTGAAGTTTCTGTCATGCATTCGTCACAGAAAATCGCCAATAAAAAGCAACATGCGACCCCAGTACATGACGCCGAGCCAGAGAAAGAGCGAGGCAGCTGCGACGAGCTTTGCGACAAACGGCGCGTCCTCGCCGGCGCCGACGCGCCCGACTCTGCGAGCCAGGCCCGTGCCGTAGTAGAGGATGGCGTTGAAGCCGGCAAGGACGATGAAAAGCATCTTCAGCCAGAAGGCGAGGTTATCGACGTATTGAAATGGATTGCCTGCGAACAGGATGAGTCCGGTGATGAGATTGATGAGGAAGCCGACAAGCGCCCACGGCATCAGGCTTTCGAGAGGCCCAACCGGCAACCCCTTCGCGACGCCAAGCAGACGCAAGTCTAAGGCGCCCACGCAGCCGACGAGGAGCGCGAGGCCGATGAAGTGAAGGGTCAGGCAGGCCGGTCCGAGCCACGGCACGCCGCCGCCCGCGGCCCAGCCGAGCGACGTCGCGTGAATCCAGTGGCCGAACGCGGTGAGCATGCTAGCCCTTGCCGAAGTAGGCCAGCAGCCGGCCAGCCGTGATGGCCCCGGTCCAGCAGGCGAGCGACGCCGCCGCAAGGATTCTGGCGGAAACGGGTACGTCTCCGGCCTCCGGTACCGAACCGCGGAACACCGACCTCCGGATCATCACCAGAAGGATTAGGGCCAGCGTGATGAACCCCATCTTGAAATAGAAAGCCGGATTGGTGGCCTTCGTGGTCGCGTTGGCGATGAGCAGCGCCGTGCCAGACACCGCGTTCAGCCAGAATCCCGACCACATCACGCCATAGAAGCCTTCCATGGGTGCAAGGGGCAGCCGCCGGGCACAGCCGAGCAGGCGCAGATCGATCACCACATTGAGCCCGACGAGGAATGAGAGGCCGACCGTGTGGAGAAAGAGCACGCCTGGGTAGGCCCACGGCGAGGGGGACTCGCGCACCCAAGTGCCAAAACCGCTGTTCTCGAGCGCGGCGAGAAACTCCATGCAAGTCCGGCGTGCCGCCCCTGTGAGGGATGTCCGGCACGCCGTGTCCTACCTATTTCTGTTTCACTAGCGGCCAGTAGTTCAGGTACACCGCGTAGAAGATGAGAAACGGGAACGTGACGCTGAGCAGCGAGTTTGCCAGCCAGACCTCGTAGTCGTATCCCGGGGGGCCGGATACGAGCTGGCCAGAGACGGTGGGCGCGAGAAGGCCGTACAAGTTCGCGAGCGCAACGCCAATGACCGCTACGGCGATGACATTCACAATACCCTTGAGCGGTTGCGCCATCTTCGCGAACAGCGAATTTTGCAGCATATTGAGCACGACGATGCTGCCGAAGATGAACGGGACCGTGGCGCGCGTAAAGAAGATCATCGGATCGATGCCCATCGAGACGACACCGATCTGCATGGCGATGGCCGAGCCCACGAGGACCAGCGCCGTGAAAACAAGCCCCAGCACCGGTTGCTTCATCAGGCTTGGCACAGTCGTGAGCGGCCACAAATCAAAACAGAGCACGAGGAACATCACGGCCAGTGCCGTGACGTAGAACACGAGGACCATCACCGCGTTGAACATGCCCTGCGGCGCCGACTGCAGGTAGAACGGCGCGCCCTGCACGAAGCTGTAGTTGGCAAACACTCGAAAAATCGCGAAGGTGATGGCGTAGGAGGCCACGAGCAGCGCGAGCCCGGCCACGATCGAGTTCTTGAACAGATTCGTGAATGGCCACCCTCCCCAAATGATCGACAGGTAGAACGTGGTCGGAACGGCCAGGATCACATAGTGGGTAGGGATCATGGCCGGCGGTGCGCCTTCACCAATCGAGAGCCACACCAACGGCGCCGCGATGGCTGCGACAACCATCGTGACCAACACCATCACGAGGCCTTTCACGGGCTGGGACAGTTTTGCGACAAATGGAGGATTCGCTCCGGCCCAGATGACGACGGCCACAACCTGGAACGGGATCAGGCACAGGTTGTAGAACGATACCCATCCGAGAAAGGTCGGGAGACTAAAGACCGAAACGAAGCCCAGTGAGATCACCATGACGATCACCGAGGCGATTAAACCTAGTGCGGGTTGTGCCACTGCTGCCTCCTTAAATAGCGGCTCAAGGCTCAGATTCTCAGGCTCTCTTCACCACTTCCACGATGCCGTTGTCGCCGTCCACGCGGATGATGTCGCCGTTTCTGATTGAGTTGGTGGCCTTCCAGGTGCCGACGACCGCGGCAATCCCGTACTCGCGCGCGGCAATGGCCGCGTGCGTCAACATCCCGCCGGTGTCGGTGACCACGGCGGAGATCTTGAGAAAGAGCGG
>JBGPHH010000079.1:0-15090 GCA_041484265.1 Vicinamibacteria bacterium | reverse complement strand
GTACGCCAGCGCGTATTTCGGATCTTTGGCAATGGCCTGCTCGAAATACTCAATCGATTGCTTGTAGCCCCCGATGGTGCCCTGATTCCAGTAGAACCGTCCCTTCAGGTACAGCTGGTACGCCTCGGCATTCTGGGTGTACCGCTTGGTCGCGCGGGCTTTGTCCTCTCCCGTCAGACGAAGGCGAAGCTTGTCGAAGATTTCGCCGGCAATCTCGTCCTGAACGGCGAGAATGTCGGCCATCGGCCGGTTGTATTGGCCGCCCCAGAGCTGCGATCCGTTGGCGACGTCCATCACGTCGGACTGGATGACGAGCACGTTGCCCCGAGCGGTCACGCGGCCGGTGATGACCGCCTTGACGTTCAGCTCGCGCCCTGCCTTCAGCGGATCGATGTCTTTGCCCTTGTACTTGAACGCCAGACTGCGCGCGCTCACGCGGACGCCTTGGAGCCCCGACAGGCTGTTAATGAGCGCTTCGGTGATGCCGTCGGTCAGATAGTCGGTGTCGGGATTGCCACTCGCGTTGACAAACGGTAGCACCGCCATGGTTTCGATCTGCCGGCCACCGCTGCCCACCAGATAGTAGGCGCCGGCAGCAACGAGCGCGACGACGAGCGCGACCGCAGACATCCAGACGGCCGGCTTCGCCGCCACGCCAGTGAGCCCGCGGCGCGCCGCGAAATGTGCAGGCGCCGATGCGGGAGCCGGGTTGGCGGCTACGGACATGCGCGTCGAATCCGTCTCGCGCTTGAGGCGTTTGAGGTCCGCGCGCAGCTCGGCCGCGCTCGCGTACCGAAAGTCTCTGTCCTTCTCGATGGCCTTGTTGATGATGTGCTCGAGCGCCCCGGGCATCTCAGGATTGAACCGCGTCGCCGGCGGCGGCGTCCTGTTGAGGATTTGGTCGAACAACACGGCCGTCGTCGGGCCCGCAAACGCCCGCCGCCCGGTCGCCATCTCGTAGAGCACCACGCCAAACGAGAAGAGATCGGTCCGCCCGTCCAGGTCCTCGCCACGGGCCTGTTCCGGGGACATGAACGCCACCGTGCCCAGCGCCGTGCCCGGGCCGGTCAGCCGGTGCTCGGCGACTGGGATCGGTGTGGTCAGGGCGCGCGAATCGAGGCCGTGCCCCCGGCGGTTGAATCCGAGCTTGGCCAGCCCGAAGTCGAGCACCTTGGCCTCGCCGCGGTCGGTCACATAGATGTTGGCGGGCTTGATGTCCCGATGGACGAAGCCTTTCGCGTGCGCCGCCTCCAGAGCATCGGCGACCTGGATCGCGAGGTCGAGCAGGCGTCCGAGCGGGAGAGGTCTTTCGCCGATCTCGTCGTTGAGCGTCCGGCCCTCGAGCAGCTCGAGCACGAGGAACGGACGGCCCTCATGGTCGCCGAACTCGTGGATCGTGCAGATGTTCGGATGATTGAGGGCCGAGGCAATACGAGCCTCGCGCAGGAACCGCTCGAGCGACTCGGGGTCGGTGGTCTGTTCGCCCAGCAGAAACTTCAGGGCCACCTTCCGGCCCAGGACGAGGTCTTCGCCGACATAGACCTCCCCCATACCGCCGCTGCCGATCTTGCTCAAAATGCGGTAATGCGAAACTGTCTGGCCGATCATGGTGCCCGCTCATTGTATGATCGGGACCACGAGGAGCCAATCAGAATGACCAGCCATTCCATCGGTCTCGCGTTCGCGTTCTCGGCAGCCCTACTCGCGGCCGCCGCATCGCCGGCCGGTCAACGCTCGTCGTCAGGAGCCGCCGTGTCCTCTTTCTACGACCTCAAGACGACGACGCTCCTCGGTAAGCCGGCTGACCTCGGCGTCTATCGCGGCAAGGTGACGCTTGTCGTCAACGTCGCGAGCTACTGCGGCTTCACACCGCAGTACAAGGGCCTCGAGAAGCTCAGTCGCGATCTCGCCGACAAACCCTTCGCGCTCCTCGGGTTCCCGAGCAACGACTTCGGCGAGCAGGAGCCGGGTTCACCGCAGGAGATCGCGGATTTCTGCCGGCGCACCTATGACGTGACGTTCCCGATGTTTGCCAAGGTGCAAACCGTGTCGGGGCCGGACCAGTCGCCGATCTACACGTTCCTCGGCCACTCCGGCCATCTGCCCGCGTGGAACTTCGCCAAGTACGTCGTCGGCAAAGATGGCCAGGTCGTCGCCTTCTTCCCGAGCGAGATCACGCCGGAGTCGTATCAACTGCGCAGCGCAATCACGAAAGCGCTCGCGGCACAGTAACGGTCCGGCTGAAGCCGGACCGTAGAGCCTGCGACATTGTGGCGTCGAACACTTGATCGACGCTGACCGCATTGATGCAGCGGCGATCGCACGGTCTCCCCTCTTCCCGGGCCTCACAGCGCCTCAAGTAGAAGTCGCAGCGCAGGCCGGCATGCAGCAGGCGATGGCCCTGGCCATACGGCGCGAAGCGCTGTGGTGACGTCGGCCCGTAGATAATGACCGCGGGTGTCCCCACGGCATCGGCCAGGTGCGCCGGCGCGCTGTCGTTGGTGACGAGCACCCTCAAGCCCCGGATGAATTCGCCAAGGGCAAGGGGCCGCGACAAAGGCTCGACCGTTGTCACGCCGGCGACTCTGAGCGGCGCCAGATGCGCGTCACCATCCAGCCCCGCAAACGCCGCCACCCGGCAGCCCGCCGCCGTTAGCCTCCGGGCGAGATCGAGGAACCGTTCCGTCGGCCAGCGCTTGGTTTCCTCGCCCGCATCGACAAACAACCCTACGAGCGGACCGCGCCCATCTTTAGTACCAATACCCGCGAGCGCGCGAGCCGCGTCGCGCCGATCGTCCTCGCCGGGATAGAGGCGCGGCCGTAGATCCGCGTCGGCCCCGAGGAGTGCGAGCACGCCGCGGAGCGAATCAAAAAGATCGTGGCCCTGCCTATTCCACCGCACCGATGCGAGGAAGCGCGAGTCGAGGTCGGTCCTGCGAACGCCAACAATGCGCGGGACGCCGCCTTGTGTCGCGATCGTCACTCGAGCGTTCGAATCGTCGAGCGCGATGGCCAGATCGAAGTGAGCGCGTCGTAGCCACAGCACCGACGCGAGCTTTCCGAAGATGAGCTCGCGCCGCAAGCGGCGCTCGGCCACGCCAGGAAAGTGATCGACGACACCCACCGCGCGCGCGCTGGTCTCGAGCGTGATATGCGCCTCGGGAAAGCGCGCCACGATCGAGGCGATTGCGCCTGTGGTCATGACGAGATCACCGATATGGCTGCGCGCCATGAGCAGGACGCGGCGCGGCGGCCGCTCGCGGAGCGATCGACCGAGGGCTTCGACGCCGTTTGCGCTCGGCGGCAGATGGGCGGCTGGTGGCTCGGCGGTCACGGTACTTTCAGGTCCCCGCGAGAAGAAGGATACTGTAGGGCAACCACCATGCTACGACGGACTGACGACCTCCGCATTCGGGACGTACGCCCTCTCGTGCCTCCGGCCATCCTCCTCGAGGAGATTCCGATCAGCGAGCGGGCCTCGAATGTCGTGTCCGACACGCGCACCGCCGCCTCGAACATCATTCATGGCACCGACTCCAGGCTGGTCGTCATCGTCGGCCCCTGCTCGATCCACGACACCAAGGCGGCGCTCGAGTACGGAGAACGATTGAAACGGCTGGCCGACCGGTTCGGCGACGATCTGGTGATTGTGATGCGGACGTACTTCGAAAAACCGCGGACGGTCGTCGGCTGGAAGGGTCTCATCAACGATCCGGATCTCGACGAGAGCTTCCACATCAACAAAGGCCTGCGGCTGGCCCGCAGACTCCTGCTGGACCTCAACGACCTGGGCCTGCCGACCGCGTCCGAGTTTCTCGACACCCAGATTCCGCAGCATATCGCCGACCTCACGTCGTGGGTCGCCATCGGCGCCCGGACGGCGGAGAGCCAGGTCCATCGCGAGCTGGCTTCGGGCCTCTCAATGCCCGTGGGTTTCAAGAACAGCACCGACGGGAGCACGCAGATTGCGGTAGATGCGGTGGTGACCGCACGCTCTCCTCATTGGTTTCCCTCGGTCACCAAGCAGGGCGTGGCGGCCATCTTCCAGACCTCCGGGAACGACGCCTGTCACGTCATCCTGCGGGGCGGCACCCGCACTGGCCCGAACTACGGCGCGGAGCACATTAGTAAGGTGTGCGCACGACTGGCCGCGCGGGGCCTGCGCGAAAGCGTAATGGTCGATTGCTCGCACGGCAACAGCCACAAGGACCACCGCCGGCAGGCCGATGTCGCCGCCGCATTGTGCGAGCAGGTCGCATCCGGCTCGCGGCAGATTTTCGGGGCGATGGTGGAGAGTCACCTGGTGGAAGGCCGCCAGGACTACGTGCCGGGCCGCCCCTCGTTATACGGGCAAAGCATCACGGACGCGTGCTTGTCGATCGAACAGACCGAACCGCTGCTCGAGCAATTCGCACGCGCCCGCCAGACACGAGGATAGGAGCGCTACGACTTGGCGCCGCCGCCGATCGCCTCGTCCGCGCTCCACGTACCGGCGCCCTTTGTGGCGATGTAGAGGAAGCCCAGGCAGAAGAGCGCAGCAGCCTGCCCTCCATTCTGCACCGGCGTCATCCCCACGGGCTGTCCGATCTCGATCCCGTGCAACTGATGGACCCAGAAGTAGGCCACGGCCATCTCGCCGCTCGCCAGGAAGGCGGCATACTTGGTCCCCAGGCCGAGGAGGATGAGCGCACCGCACACGACCTCGATGAGACCCGCGACGCCGAACGGCCAGCTCAGAAACGGCGCGCCGTTCCCCTTTCCGTCGATGCCTCCAAATATGCCGAACTTCTGCAGCCCGTAGTTCAGAAAGACCAATGCGAACGCGATGCGCATCAGCGCGTAAACCTGCGGGGCGTAGCGTTGTGGAATCATTGTCAGCATCTCCAGGAAAAAGGTGGCGAACGCCGCCGATTCTATCCCGAGTCAAGGTGCGGGACGCAAGATTCCTGTAACGCTCAGATCGGCTTGACGATCCGAATCTGCTTGAGCGCCGCGACCTCGGTCGTAAGCTCCTTTTGGCCCGCCGGGTACTTGTTCTTGCTCAATATATAGGCGGCGAGATCCGCCACCTGAGCCGGCGTGAGCTTCCCGGGATCATCGGCCGGCATCGTCTGGCGCATCTTTTCGACCATGTCGCCGAGGGTCTGGGTGACCCACTCCGACGTAAAGTCCTCGCCCGTCAAACCCGGAGCGATTCCACCATCCAGCTTCTCGCCGTGGCAGAGCGTGCACTGCTTGTCGTAGAGAGCCATGCCACGTGTGGCCTGCGCTTCCGTGTAGATGCCGTCCAGCACTGAACTGGCAACCGCGTCCTGCGCGCGAGCCAACCCGCCGACAAGTCGGCCCGACGCACTACCAACCGACACAATCAGCCCGGTGACGACCGCGGTACTCAGGAATGTCGTCGCCCGCCACTTGCCCGACGCGTTCATGGAAACACCTCGCGCGTGATAAGAAGAAAATGACGAGAAATTCAGAATCGACAGGATACCCTGAACGTCCGTATCCATGTTAGCCTCGTGTTCAGTTATGGGCCACACCGGCCCACATGGAGCGCACCATCACCCGATCCGCTCGCTGGCTCGTCATTACGTCGGTCGTGCTGCTGCTCGTGGCAGCGCCAATCGCCGTCTACTTTCTCGCGGATCCCGAGCGGCTCGATCTCGATGACGCCGCTCGGCGTGCGGCGCCCGGCCAGTTCGTGCGGTTGACCGACGGCTATACGCACTACGCAATCGATGGGCCCGAGCGCGGACGCGTTGTCGTCCTCGCGGCTGGGTTCAGCGTGCCCTACTACATCTGGGATCCGACGTTCACGGCGCTCACCCAGGCCGGATTTCGCGTCCTGAGATACGACTACTACGGCCGCGGCTATTCGGATCGGCCGAACACGAGTTACACCCAGGATTTCTACATCCGTCAGCTCAAGGAACTGCTCGATGCCGTCAAGGTCACCGGGCCGATCGATCTGGCCGGACTGTCGTTTGGCGGTTCAGTGGTCACGACCTTCGCCGATCGCTACCCTGACCGTGTGCGATCGCTCGTCTACATCGATCCGTCGTTCCGCACGCCGGGAGCGCTCCCGCCGCTCGCCACCATCCCGTTTGCGTGGAACTACTTCACGGCGGTGTTCGACGAGCGCTGGTGGGCCGACGCCCAGCCGCACGATTTTCTGCACCCGGAGAAGTTTCCCGACTGGGCCGATCGCTATCGCGTGCAAGTGCAATATCGGGGCTTTCGACGCGCGCGGCTCTCCGAGACGGTGAGCAATGCGTCGGTCGATCAGACCAACGAACTCGAACGGGTGGGACAGCATCCGCGGCCGGTGCTCGTGATCTGGGGCAAGCAGGATCCGTCGGTGCCCTACGACTTCAGCGCGTCGCTGCTGGAGGCGATGCCGCAGGGACGCCTGGTGACCGTCGAGCAGTCCGGCCATCTGCCGCAGATCGAGCAGCCGGCGGTGGTCAATCCCGCCTTGATCGAATTTCTTCGGCAGGCAAGCTAGCCGTGACCTCGATGACAGCACGGCACCGTCGGATGCTGGGTGGCCTGGCGATCGCGATCTGTCTGGCCAGTCTCCTGAAGACCCGTGTCGTCACCGCCGCCGACACGCTGCCGGCGCGGCTGAGCGATGCAGAATTCTGGCAGCTCATCAGCGACATCTCGGAGCCGAACGGGAACTTCCGGTCCGACAATCTCCTGTCGAACGAGATCTACTTCCAGCAGGCGCTGCCGAGACTGACGCAGCTTACCAAGCCCGGCCGCGTGTATCTGGGCGTGGGCCCGGAACAGAACTTCACGTACGCCGTGGCCCTCAAGCCGGCCATGGCGTTCATCGTCGACATCCGCCGGGGCAATCTGGATCTGCACTTGATGTACAAGGCGCTCTTCGAGATCTCGACGGACCGGGCCGACTTCGTGTCGCGGCTCTTCTCGAGACCGCGGCCGGCCGGTCTCGGCGCGAGCTCGTCGGCGAGGGAGATCTTCGCGGCGTTGGCCGCTGTCAGGGCGACCGAGTCCTTCTACACGCAGAACCTGTCGGACATTCGGAACCTGCTCGTCACCCGACACAAGCTGGCCGTGTCGGACGGCGATCTCGTGGGAATCGAGTTCGTGTACCGCGCGTTCTATACGCTCGGTCCGGGCGTCCGGTATTCGCCAATCGGGTTGGCCGGCGGCACGACACAACCGACCTACGCCGAACTGATGGCCGCCACCGACGAGGCCGGCACCGCGCGGGGATTTCTGGCCAGCGAAGCGGCCTTCGCGTTCGTGAAGGATCTCGAAAGCCGGAACCTCATTGTGCCGGTGGTGGGGGATTTTGCGGGCCCGAAGGCCATCCGCGCCATCGGCCAGTATCTCAAGACCAGGGGTGCACTGGTGTCGGCTTTCTACCTCTCGAACGTGGAAGAGTATCTCGTGCCGGACATGGTCTGGCGGGAATTCTGCGCGAATGTGGCGACGCTGCCGCTCGACAACGCGAGCACGTTTATTCGCTCCGTGCGCATCGACGAACCAGGCATGCCGGGTTTGGGGTTCAAGTCAGTGTTGAAGGGGATGGCTGAGACGGTCAGAAACTGCAACCGTAACGGTCCGTAGCCTGAGACCCGGGTTTGCCCGCCCTCTGCCAGATCAGATAGAATCCGCCGACACCAACAACTCCGGATAGCACCCCGCCGGCCCGATTTCCTCTCATCAGAAGGAGCACACGCACATGGCCCAGACCTTCGTTATCGACAAAGCCCATTCCGAAGCCGCATTCACGGTCCGACATCTGATTACGAAGGTCCGCGGAAAGTTCACGTATTTCGAGGGCACGGTTGAGCTCGACGAAGCCAACCCGACACAGTCGTCGGCGGCGTTCTCGATCAAGACGGCGAGCGTCGACACGAGCGAGGAGAAGCGGGACAATCACCTGCGCTCGGACGATTTCTTCGCCGCCGAGAAGAACCCGGCGATTACGTTCAAGAGCGCGCGGATCAAAGGCAGCGGCAAGCAGTTCGAGGTCAGCGGTCCGCTCACCATCCGCGGCGTTTCCAAGGAGATCACTCTGCCGGTCACGTTCCTGGGTCTCGCCAAGGACGCCTACGGCAAGCAGCGCGCCGGTTTCGAGGCGGAAATCACGCTCAACCGCAAGGACTTCGGCCTCAACTGGAATGCCCCGCTCGAAATGGGCGGGTTCCTGGTCGGCGACGAAGTGAAGATCAGTCTGTCGATTCAGGCGGTGGCTAAGCAGTAGGGTTCGCTGGGTTCACGAGGTTCACAGAGTTCACGAGGTTCACGGGGTTCCGCACCCCACTAACCTTGGGAACATCGTGAACCTTGTGGACATTGCGAACGCTTGAGAACCTCCGCCAGTAGAATCGTGCTGGTGGCTCCCCGACCGCTTTTCCCTTTCGTCCTCACCATCGCCCTGGCCGTCGGCGTTGCCGCCGCCGCGCAGCCCCCCGAGTTCCGCTGGGCCGGCGACGCCGAAGGCGGCGCGCCGTACGTTGAGGCCGACCCGTCTCATCCGGATCAAGTCGTCGGCTTCGATGTCGAGGTGGCCGGCCTGCTCGCTCGAGCCTTCGACCGGGTGCCGCGATTCGTCAACATCACCTTTTACCAACTCGACCAGTCGATCGCGCGCGGCGACGCCGAGATCGGCTTAAGCGGCGTCGAGGACACGTCGACGCGGCGGGCGACCTCCGCCCTGACCATTCCCTACTATCGGTTTCGAGAGGTGCTGAGCGTCCGAGACGCGGACGCCGCGCGCTTGCGAACGCTCGCCGACCTGCGCGGCCTGCGTGTAGGCACGCTGGCCGGCACGATCGCGTACGAGATTCTCCTGAATGCCGAACGGACCTATGGCCTGCGTGCCGTCTCCTATGAAGACGACGTGCATCCCTACAGCGATCTGCTCATTGGGCGAGTCGATGCCGTCCTGCTCGACAACATTCTCGCGGAGCGGCGTAAACGCACCGAGCCGGGGTTCACGATCCAGCCGCAGAGCGTCGCCGTCGGTCATTACGTCGGCATGTTCGCGCCTGCAAACGCGACACTGCGGAATCGGGCGAACGAGGTCTTGCGAGGCGCAATGCGCGACGGCGCGCTCGAGGGGATTCTTCGGAAGTGGGGCGTCTGGAACGACGATCAGCCGGCGCTCTACGCGCGCGTCCTTGCCGGAGAAGACGTCTCGCCTGTGGTCATCGACGATCCCGCGCTGAGGGAAGCAACCCCGGTCGCGGTAACCTCCCACTGGCAGGCGGCACGGCGCTACTTCCCGTCTCTGGTCCGGGCGTCCCTGATCACGATCATCCTCTCGTGCCTCTCGATGGCGCTGGCAATCGTTCTCGGAATGCTGATCGCGCTCGGACGCATCTATGGTTCACGAATGCTGCGTCTGGTGCTCATCGCATACGTCGAGCTGATTCGTGGCACCCCGATCCTTCTTCAGCTCTTTGTTCTCTACTATGGGATCGCGGCGGCGATACGTCTGCCGGCCTTCGTCGCCGCGCTGCTCGGCCTGGCCCTGAACTACGCGGCTTACGAGAGCGAAATCTACAGAGGCGCGCTCGAGGCGGTGTCCCTCGGCCAGATTGAAGCCGCCCGGACGCTGGGCTTGAGCGAGCGGCAGGTGCTGGCGCTCGTGCGCGGGCCGCAGGCCTTCCGCCTGGCGCTCGCG
Organism: Vicinamibacteria bacterium; assembly: GCA_041484265.1. Taxonomy (GTDB): domain Bacteria; phylum Acidobacteriota; class Vicinamibacteria; order Vicinamibacterales; family CAVVIG01; genus 2-12-FULL-65-11. The sequence continues at coordinate 5,426 of JBGPHH010000079.1, read as the reverse complement.
CCGATGACCAACGACTTCGTCGCGATGCTGAAGGACTCGTCGCTCGTGTCGGTCCTGACCGTGCTCGAGCTCACCAAGCAGACGCAGATCTTCGCGACCAACCTCGGCAGCTGGGTGATTCCGGGCCTGCTGTGCGCGGCCCTCTACCTCGCGATGTCGCTGCCTCTCGCGGCCCTCGCGAGACGCCTGGAGCGGCGGTGGAAGGCGCCCGCCGCATGAGCGATGCGCTCCTCCGCTTGCAGGATGTCCGCCTTGTCCGCGGCACGCGCCGGATTCTCGACGGCGTCACGTTCGGTGTCGCCCGCGGCGAGCTCGTCGCCATCATGGGGCCGTCCGGCTCGGGCAAGACGACGATCCTTCGGACGATCGCCGGCCTCGAGCCCTTCGAGGGCGGCGGGATTGTCGTCGATGACGTAACGCTCGCGTCCGGCGGGCCGGCCGGCGCGGACACACTCCGCGCGTTGCGCCGCCGGGTCGGGATGGTGTTCCAGTTCCATCATCTCTTCGAGCATCTGTCCGCCATGGACAACGTGTGCCTCGCCCCGGTGCACGCGTTCGGCATCGCGCGGCTGGACGCCGAAAGGCGCGCCCCCGAGCTATTTGCGACGTTCGGTGTGGAGCACCGGGCCGAGGCCCTGCCGCGGCATCTCTCAGGTGGCGAGGCGCAGCGCGTGGCCATCGCCCGCGCGCTGGCCGTCAATCCTCCGGTGCTGCTGATGGACGAGCCGACGGCGTCGCTCGATCCCGCCAGACGGGTCGAGCTCGGCGAATTGCTACGAGGGCTGGTGGCCAACGGCCGCACGCTTCTGCTCGCCACACACGACGAGGACTTCGCCCGGACGTGGGCCACGCGCGTGCTCCGCATGCGAGAAGGGACCGTTTCAGAAGGGGATCGTTAAGACCGTTCTCGTATCACCGCATCGCGGCGATCTCGCGCGCGACCTGGTGGGCGATGAGATCGTAGCCGGCGGCGTTGGTGTGCCAGTTGTCGGCCTGCATGTAGACCTGGCCGAACGTCTCGACGGGCAGGTACACCGGCCGGCTGTCTTTGATCGTCGGCACCTGTGCGCGCCTGATGTGAGGCACGTCGAGCCCTTCCCACACGCCCGGCGGCCCGCTGTTGGTGTAGACGTAGAAAAGCGACGTGCCGGCCGCGAACGGCGCCGCGTAGGTAAAGACGCCGTCGCCCCGCTTCTGATCGCCATCCCTGCCATCGTCGTGCATGAGGATGGCATTGGGGACGAGGGCGCCGAGCTCCGGCGCAGTGCCGACAATCGACAGGGTCTTTGGAACCTCCTGCGACCCGCGGAAGACGCGGAACACCACAGTCGTCAGGTCCGGATGGAGCGCAGGCGGCGGATTGCTGCGGTCCGTCAGACCGAGCGTCTTCTCGACCTCCTGCTCCTTGACCGCCCGTGCCGCATCGAGGAGCGCGAGGCTATCGACGAGCGGCACATGGAGATCGGCCGAGATCTTTCTGAGGACCGGTCGATAGGGGCTTTCGGTCCACAGCTCGTTGTCGATCAGGACGGCCTTCGCGCCGCGTTCCACCGTCAATCGAATCATCTCTCGGATGTTCTGCTCGTAATCGCGCGGCGACACGCGCGTCCAGGGCTCCATGGCATCGTAGTTCACCGTGCCTGGACCTTTCGTCTCTGCTTCCGCCTTCAGGTAGTCGCCGGTCGACTTGGGCCGGAACTTGAACACGAGGGATTCAAACTTCAGCAGTTTGTAGATCTCGAGCGCTTGCGCCGCGTTCTTGACGGCATCAGTCGCGCGAGTGGCCAAGGTCGGGACCGCCGGTTTGGCCGGCAGCACGTCCTTGTCGCGGTAGCCGGGCACTTCCGAATCGTTCATGGCAAAGCCGATGGCGACAATGGAAGGGCCAAGAGAGAGCACGCGTTCCTTCAGCAGCCGCAGGCCCTGGAACGAGGAGTACCCGAGCACCCCGAAATTGAGGACCTCGTACCGCCGGCCGGGCTCTTCGCGCTCGAGCCACGCCGCGAGCCGGCTCGGGTAGCTCTCGTCCTGATTGACGTTCATGCCGAAGGTCCACGAGTCGCCGATGCACGCCACGCGGACCGTTGACGGCGACGGGGCAACGGCCACGTCAGGACCGCGGTAGCCGTCGGCATTCAACTGGATGGTCCACGTCGAGCTGGACTTGAATGCGTCGGGGATCCCAGGCATGAACTGGCGTAAGAGGGCGATGCGGTCTTGCTCCGTGCGGACCGGACTGAAAACATCGAGGTAGGTTCGATGAACGTTTGGCAGGTTCTTCCAGATCAGCAACGGGTCCGACTTGAGAATCATCAGCCGATCGAGCCACGGCGGAATCGGTCCGTAGTCGTCGCCGAAGGTGTACGGCAGCGGCACGACGGCGACCTGACGGTTCCGGACGTAGTACGCGCCTCTAATCGCGCCTTCCGCGATGGCGAACACGATGAGGGTCGTCGCGAGGCTCTTGGCGACGACCTTTAGAAATCGGTTCATGGCTGAAGACCATTGTACGGGGTGAATCGGGTGATTGGATAGTTGGGTAATTGCGTCATTGGCGACCGCACGACGGCTGACGAGAAATGCATGTCACGGTCGAAAAATGGAAGCGCCGTCGAGCAGTTGTGCGCAGTTTCGCAGACACAACCCTCGAATCATCCGATTCATTTCACCGACAGTCCCGCTCCCGCAATCACCATGGTCGTTCGCGGGCTGCCGGCGCCGGATGGGGAGCCGTTCGAGGTGCCGGGGTTTATCGCGTAGAACCGCACGTCGAAGCTGAACGCCACATGCGACTTCGCAAACCAGCGCGCACCGCCGCCATAGTTGATCGTCTTCAGCGCCTCATCGTCTCCAGGAAGTGAGGCCCCGCCGTCAGGCACCACGGACCATGTTGATGTCGAAATACCCCCGCTCAGGTAGCTCCAGCCGTCGCCGGTGCCGAAGTTGAACGAGAGCTGCGGCGCGATCGACGTAAAGCGCTCCGTGACGGGCGAGAGGGCCGCTTGTCCGGCGCCAGTCTCCGGCGTTCGATGGGCGCGCGCGACGGTCAACTGCCCGCCGATGCCAACGGTCACGGCCCGCCATCTGAACGGGTACAGGTGCACGCCGGCGTTTCCGCCGATCCCGATCCCAGGCAGCTGCGCCTGAGTGAGGCCGCGGCTGGCCGCCAGCCGGAGATCGTCGGAGAAGTTGGGTACGGTGGCGTGGAGATCGACGACGACTATCGGGATGCGCGGCGGCGGCTCCTGGGCCTGCGCGCACGGGCAGACGACAGCGACCGCCCCGAGCGCGAGAACGACGAGCAGTCGCATGAGCGCGCCGACATTGTACCAGCAGCCGCGGACCGTGGATAATGACCGGCATGCAGACCAAAGCCCTCCTTGACATGTTCGTACTCGGGCTGCCTGTCGCCGAGAAGATCCTTCGGCCGATTGTCGTGTACGTGTTCCTCATCGTGGGACTGCGGCTGGCGGGCAAGCGGGAGCTCGCGCAGCTCAACCCCTTTGACCTCGTCGTACTGCTCACGATCTCCAACACGGTGCAGAACGCGATTATCGGCGAGGACAACAGCGTGACCGGCGGCCTCATCGGCGCGGCTACCCTCCTCGTCGTCAATCACTTCGTCGTGCGGTATCTGTACGGCCACGCGCGCCTGGAGCAACTCGTCGAGGGTGATCCCGACGTCCTGATCGAAAACGGCATCATCAATGTGGATCGGCTGAAGGAAGAGCTGATCACGAAGAGCGAGCTGGTCGCCGCGGCACACAAGCAGGGATTCGCGACGCTCGAGGAGATCGATCGGGCCGTGCTCGAGCCTGGCGGTGGGATCTGTTTCTTCGCGAAGAAGCCCACGCCGGAATCGCGGCGGCACGAGGAGCTCCTCGAACGGCTGGAGCGGATTTCCGCCCAGCTGGCGCAGGGGCGCTAGTCGTGCCCTTGTCATTTGCCAGTGTGGGCAGCTAGGATCCGTGTTCATTTTGACGAGCACCGTTTCCAGTCGGCGTATTCCTCTCTCGGCCGTGCGTGACGCCGCGACCGCGGTGTACGCCGCAGCCATTCGAACGCCTCTCGTAAAGATCGACCTCCCTCCCGATGCGGCGCTCCCGGTCCTCTACCTCAAACTCGAGCTTCTGCAGCCGATTGGGTCCTTCAAGATTCGTGGCGCGTACAACGTCGTACGCCAACTCCCGCGTGAGACGCTCCAGGAAGGCGTCTGGACGGTAAGCGCCGGGAACGCCGCGCAGGGCCTCGCCCTGGCCGCCCGGCTGGTCGGCGCGCGCGCGTCGGTGATGGTGATGGACACCGCGCCGCGGACGAAGCTTGATGCCATCGAGCGTCTTGGCGCCTCGATCGTGCGCGCGACGTACGACGAGTGCTGGCGCACGGTCGAATCGCGCCACTCCAATCGCATGAAGGGCCACTTCGTGCCTCCCTTCGACGACGATCGATTCATCGCCGGCAACGGCACGGTGGGGCTCGAGATCCTCGAGGATCTCCCGGACGTCGACGCCATTGTCGCGCCGCTCGGCGGCGGCGGCCTGCTTGCGGGAATTGCCGCCGCCGTCCGGGACAGCAGGCCGCAGGCGCGCATCTACGCCGCGGAGCCCGAAACCGCAGCCCCTCTCCGAGCATCGCTGTCTGCCGGCCGCCCCTCGTACTTCGAAGGCTGGACGGCATCGTTTGTGGACGGCGCAGGTGGCAAATCGGTGCTGCCCACGATGTGGCCGCTGCTCAAGGAACTGTCCGGATCGATTGTCGTGTCGCTGGGCGACATCGTGCAGGCGATGAGGCTCGCCGCCGAGCGTGCGCATGTCATCGCCGAAGGCGCCGCCGCCTGCGCCATCGCTGCCGCAGTCAGCGGTCGTGCCGGCACCGGCAAAGTGGTCGCCGTGGTGTCGGGCGGCAATATCGACTTGACGACGTTCGCCTCGCTCGTCGGCTCCAATCCGCACTCCAATCAGCAATCATCAATCAGCAATCCGCAATTCAGATGAGCCGCTACGCGTCGCTGCCGCCGATTCCCCAACGCATCGGACGCCTCGAAGAACTCGCGACCGACCTGTGGTGGAGCTGGCACCCGGAGGCGCGCGCCCTCTTCCGCCGGCTCGATTACCCAATCTGGCGATCCACGGCCCACAACCCGGTGCGCATGCTGTGGGCGATCCCTCGCGAGACACTCGAAGCCGCCGCCAGCGATCCCGAGTTCCAGAGCCTGTACGATCGAGCGATCGCCGCGCTCGACCGCGGCCGGGCGACCGACGACACTTGGTGGTCGCGTTCGCGGCCGCAGCTGGCCGGGCAGTCAATCGCGTACTTTTCAGCGGAGTTCGCGCTGCATCAGTCGCTGGCGATCTACGCCGGCGGCCTTGGCGTGCTCGCCGGCGATCACTGCAAGGAAGCGAGTGACCTCGGCGTCCCGCTCGTCG
>JBGPHH010000078.1:0-15174 GCA_041484265.1 Vicinamibacteria bacterium | reverse complement strand
GGGGAGACTCAGGGTTCCCCACTTCCACAACGGTCGCTGCCAGCTCCGGGCTCGCCCCGTTCCCAGAGTCCGCTGCGCCCGCCGGCGCCTCGACCTCGGTTTCGGCGGCGCGCTTCGCCGCGCGCTCCGTGCGTCGGCGCTCGCGCCATCTCTCGGTGTCAGGCGGCGGAATCGGCGTCGCCAGCAGTCTGGGCCAGTTGAAGGCCACGTCGCGATGCTGGGCCTCAAGCGCGCGGCGCACGCTCTCGTCGAAGGGTTCGCGACCGACCCGGATGTTAGGCGGCGTGCGAAACCAGTAGAGGACGTTCGGCGGAGACTTGCCGCGGCGACCAGTCGGCTGGACGAGGTAGGTGTGCTCGTAACCGCGCTTGTCGCGAGAGAACCTCAAAAACGCCATGTACGAGTGCTGTCTCCTCGTCGCGGTTCGCTCTGGTCTATTTTCGTTTGGTCGTCCGCGTCGGTTTCTTCGCACCTTTAGTGCGGCCATGCGGACGCCCCTTGACGGTGCGCGCGGCTCGCTTGCGGGGCGACGACTCGGCGCGTCGAGGGCGCGCGGTCCGCGAGGACGCCGCGACCGGTTCACGACTCCCGTGGACGAGCGTAAAACGTACTTGATCGCCGATGGAATGAAAGCTCCAGATCTCGCTGACGTGGATCTGATTGTCCTCGCACAGCCGCCGTGCGACATCGACCATGCCGGCCGGGACGTAGAGGTGAAACGGCACGCGCAGCTTCCCAAAGTGCGCCCACTGTGCCAGCGCCTCCAGATGATTGACCGACTCCCCCGTTTCGACCTCGACGACGGCCTGAAGACGATGCCCGCGCTGCGGCGACTGCAGGACCAGGTCCGGGTACATGACCGACGTACCGCCGCCGACCCCTGCGTTCTGCTCGCCTCCGGGGTTGATCCCGGCTTCGTAGCGGCGTCGGCTCTTGGCCTGCAGCAGGCGAATCACACGGTCGTGCTCGAGCTGCTCACGGACCGGCCGCACGAGGATCGGGCTCACGTAGGCGCCTCCAACTAGTTGGATAGCCGAGATTAAACGCGCGATTTTAGCATGGATTCCCCAGGCTTCAGGAGGCGATGTACGCCTTTTGGTCTTGTGCCCAACCTCAGGTACGTCGCGTAGAATGGCGTGCCAGTGCACACGGCGACACATGACCCCAGCGGGGCGAAAATTCTTATCGTCGATGACGATGAGGGAGTCACGCAGACGTTTGCGCGGATGCTCCGCCTCGAGGGATACCACGTACGAACGGCGGTGGACGCCGAAGCTGGGCTGCAGGAGGCCAGAGAAGGCCACCCTGACGCGATTATTCTCGACCTGCGCATGCCGATCCTCGACGGACTCGGCTTTCTTCGCCGACTCCGAGCATCGAGCAACCACCGCAACATACCGGTGGCCATCGTCACCGGCGACTACTTCCTCGACGAGGCGGTGTCGACCGAGCTCATCGAGCTCGGCGCCGAACTGCGATTCAAGCCTATGTGGCTCGAGGATCTGGTTGGTCTCGCCCGCAACCTTCTCGGAGTGACCCACTGACCGAGGGTAGCGGCCGATTTCTGAACGCCTGCCGGCGGCAACCGGTCGACGCGACTCCCGTGTGGTTCATGCGTCAGGCCGGCCGTTACATGAGCGAGTATCGCGCGCTGCGCGAGCGCTATTCGCTTCTCGAACTGTGTCGAACGCCCGATCTGGCCACCGAAGTCACTTTACAGCCAGTGCGATGCATCGATCTCGATGCCGCCATTCTCTTCTCAGATTTACTGCTTCCGCTCGAACCGATGGGCATCGGGTTCGACTTCGTGCGGGGCGAAGGACCGACGATTGAACATCCCCTCCGCCACGAGGGCGACTTTGCGCGCGTGCGGCGGTTCGACCCGCGCGAGGAGCTCGCCTACGTGCTCGAGGCCATCTCGCAAATCAAACAGGAGCTCGGGGGGCAACTCCCGCTCATCGGATTCGCTGGCGCGCAGTTCACGCTCGCGTCCTACGCGATCGAGGGCGGACACTCCAGCTCCTTTGCGCACACCAAGGCGCTGATGTATGGCGCGCCGGCGACGTGGCATCGATTCTGTGAGACAGCCGCCGCGCTGGTCGGCGAGTATTTGGTCGCGCAGGTGGAAGCCGGCGTCGACGCCGTCATGGTGTTCGATTCGTGGGTTGGCGCGCTCGACGCGCGCGATTACCGCGAGTTCGTGATGCCGCACACACGCCGAATCTTTGAAGCCGTTCGGCCGCTCGGGGTTCCGACCATCCATTTCGGCGTCGGCACCGGCGCCATTCTGGCCGAGCTGCGTGAAGCGGGGGGCGACGTCATCGGCGTCGACTGGCGCGTGCCGCTCGACGAGGCCTGGGCGCGCATCGGTTTCGATCGAGCGATCCAAGGCAATCTGGATCCAACGCTGCTGCTTGGTCCCCTGGACCGGATGCTCGCCGCCACCGACGAGGTATTGGAGCGCGGCAGCGGACATCCGGGGCACATCTTCAATCTCGGGCACGGCATTCTGCCGATGACACCGCTCGAACACGTCCAGGCGCTCGCGCGATACGTGCATCAAAGAACCAGACAATAATTGTGGCTGGTGACTAGAAGAAGCCCAGCTACCAGCCACCGGCCGCCAGTCACCAGTCACCAATGCGCACAGGCGTCCTCTTAATGGCCCACGGCACGCCGGCGTCCCTCGACGAGATGCCGGAGTACCTGCGGCTCGTGCGCGGCGGACGCCCGGCGTCGCCGGAACTGGTCGCCGAGATGCGCGAGCACTACGCAGCGATTGGTGGCCGCTCACCGCTCACAGAGATCACGACGGCGCAAGCTGATGCGCTCAGGGCCAGGCTCGGCCGAGACGTGCCGGTGGCCATCGGCATGCGCAATTGGCGACCGTTCATCAAGGATGCGCTGGCGGAGCTCGCAGCGACAGGCGTCCAGCGCGTCATCGGCATTCCGATGGCGCCACAATTCTCGACGCTCAGCGTGCAGAAGTACGTGGACGCTGCGGTTGCTGGGCTGCCAGACGATGTCAGTTTCGAGGCAGTGGCGTCGTATTTCGCGCACCCCTTGCTCATCGAGGCCTTCGCTGAGCGGATTCGAACGGCTCGTCCCGAAAACGCCGAGACGATCGTCTTCACCGCGCACAGCCTGCCGTCGCGCGTCATCGAATCGGGCGACCAGTACGCGGACGAAGTGGCGGCGACCGCGTCTCGGGTCGCGTCGGTCTCAGGCGTGGCGGCGTACGAGTGCGCCTTCCAGAGCGCGGGCCGCACGCCAGAGCCGTGGATCGGGCCCGATCTCTGCGGGCTCATTCGGCAGCGGGCCGGCAGCGGGGCGCGGCGCTTCCTCATCGTGCCCATCGGCTTCGTGTGCGACCATACAGAAATCCTGTTCGATATCGACATGGAGGCCGCCTCGGCCGCGCGCGAGTGCGGCACCACACTCCGACGCACCGAATCGCTAAACACGTCGCTGACCTTCGTCTCGATGTTGGAAGATCTCGTCCATCGGCACTTATGAAATCGGTGACGTTCCGTTCTGGATATGCGAGGGCTGCGGCCCGAGCGCATCAGGCGTGGGGGTAGAGCCCCACGCAAGTAATTTAATGTGGGGCCCCGCGAGTCAATGAAGGTCGACGTGGCGATTGTTGGCGGCGGCATTGCGGGGCTCGCGACGGCATACGAGCTTCAGCGACGTCAAGTGTCATGCGTCGTCCTCGAGCGGGCACCACGGCCTGGCGGGGTCATCTTCAGCGAAGACGTCGACGGATTCACGATTGACGCAGGGCCGGACGCGTTGCTCACCCAGAAGCCTGAAGGCATCAACCTCTGCCAGGAGATCGGTCTCGGCGACCGCCTGGTCGCGACCAAACCGCCGCGGGTCGCGTTTATTCAGCGAGGAGCGAGGCTCCATCCTCTGCCTACCGCTTCCGTGCTCGGCATCCCGACCCGCGTGGGACCGTTCGTTCGCACGCGCCTGTTCTCCTGGCCCGGCAAGCTGCGGATGGGTGCAGAGTTGTTCATTCCTCCGCGCCGCGACGATGCCGACGAATCGATTGGCGCGTTCGTAGCCCGGCGGTTCGGCCGCGAGGCTGCCACATATCTCGCCGAGCCGCTGCTCGCCGGCATTCATGCGGGCGACGTTGACCGCCTGTCGCTCCGTGCGCTGTTTCCCCGATTGGCCGAGGCCGAGCGTCAACATGGAAGTCTGCTGCGTGCCTTCCGGCGCCCGCGACGCGAGGACCCACAGCACAGCGCATTCAAGTCCCTGCCCGGCGGACTGAGTGAGATGGTTCGGGGGCTCGTTCAACTCCTGCCCCGCAACACCCTGCGTGTCGAGACAGAGGTCACGCGCCTCAGCGGCAGCCGACCGTTCACCATCGAGACCAAGGCCGGCGAGACCATCGAGGCTCGATCGATCGTCCTGTCGACGCCCGCCTATGTCACGGCGTCGCTCGTCCGCGAGCGGGACACCGAGCTGGCCAGCCTTTGCGACGAGATCTCATACGCCTCGACCGCAACCATCGCCCTCGCGTTCGCGCGCGAGGCCGTCGGCCACCCGCTCGACGGCTCCGGTTACGTCGTGCCGCGCACCGAGCGTAACGGCATTCTGGCGGCGTCGTGGCTCTCGTCGAAGTGGCCCAATCGCGCGCCCCAGGGACACGTCCTGCTTAGAACCTTCGTCGGCGGCGCGCGGGATCCCCGAGGCCTCGATCGGTCAGACAAGGATCTGGTCGCCGTGTCGCTGGGCGCCATCGGCCCGATCCTCCAGATCCGCGCCGCGCCGCTCTTCACGCGGGTCTACCGGTTCGAACGCGCCAGCGCGCAGCACGAGGTTGGCCATCTGACCCGCCTCAGCGCCATCGAGCGCGCGCTAACACGCCATCCCGGACTGTTCGTCACCGGCAGCGGCTTTCGCGGCGTCGGCATTCCGGATTGCGTGGCCGACGGCCGGGCGACGGCGGCGCAGGTGACGGAATACCTTGAAAAGGAAAAACTGAAAAGGTAAAAGTGAAAAGGACAGTGTCCTTTTGAGTTTTTCCTTTTCACTTTTAAGTTCATATGCGTTCTGTGCACCTGATCGGCGTCCCGCTCGATCTTGGCGGCAATCGGCGCGGCGTCGACATGGGTCCGTCGGCGTTCCGCATCGCCGGATTGAGGGACCGTATCGCGAGCCTTGGCTGTGCCGTCGTGGATCGCGGCGATCTGCACACACCGATTCCGGAAACGCAGGAGCGACAGGACGAACGGAAGAAGTACATCCACGCCATCGCGAACGTGTGCACCGAGTTGTATCAAACCGCCCTCGCCTCGCTCACCGACGGGGCCATGCCGCTTGTTCTCGGGGGGGACCACAGTCTGGGCGCAGGTTCGGTCGCCGCGGCCGCGATGTGGGCGAAGGCCACGCGGGATCGTCCGGTGGGCCTGCTCTGGATCGACGCGCACGGCGACATGAACACACCCGCGACATCGGCGAGCGGGAACGTCCACGGAATGCCGCTCGCGGCCCTGCTCGGCCCTGAACCGGCTGAGCTCGCGACGATCGGAGGTTTTTCCCCGAAAGTGTTGCCGGCGCACACAGTGCTTATCGGGGTGCGCAATCTCGACGACCGCGAGAAGATTGCCGTGCGCGATTCGCACGTCCACGTCTTCACGATGAAGGACATCGACCGCCAGGGCATTGCGTCCGTGGTCGAGCAGGCGGTGAATCTGGCGGGAAACGGCACGGCCGGGATTCACGTGTCGTTCGATCTCGATGCGTGCGATCCCTCGATTGCGCCGGGCGTCGGCACACCCGTCAAAGGGGGTCTCGACTACCGCGAGGCTCACATGGTCATGGAAATCGTGGCGGATTCGGGTCTGCTGACCTCGCTCGACATGGTGGAAGTCAACCCGACGCTCGACGTGCGGAACGCGACGGCCGAGCTGGCGACCGAGCTCGTCTTGTCGGCGCTAGGGATGAAGATTCTGTGAGCTCGTCTCGGCCAGCATCTCTTCGAGCGTTTCGACGAGCAGCACGAGCGAGTACGGCTTTTCGATCAGCCGCGTGCGCGGCCGAAGCCGCTCGAGTTCAGCGGACTCCGACGGCACGCCGGAGAAAATGATGACAGGCACTTCGGCCGCCGTCGAGATGACCACGTCGCGGCCGGAACCTCGGCGCAGCCGCAGGTCGACAACCGCGGCCGCCACGCGATTCTTCTTCAAGGCCTCGAGCCCCTCGTCGGCCGTCTCGGCGGTGACGACGGTGAAGCCGTGCATTTCCAGGAACTTGACGAGCGGCCGTCGGACCGACACATCGTCTTCGACGACGAGCACCTGGCGAGCGGCGTCTTTGGTCATAATAGGCTGTCCGTCCGGCTCGAACCGGACGCCAGTATAGCGTGAAAGGGGGACATGCCTTGCGGATAAAGACACTCGCGATCGCCGGGGTCTTCCTCGTCGCACTGGTCGCCATCGCGATCATCGCGGTCGAGGCCCGACAGCGGCAGCTCCCGCAATTCAGAACGCGCGCCAGCCCGCACGAAACCGTCGAGGCCACCATTGATGGCGCGGCTCTCTCGATCACGTACGGCCGTCCGTACATGCGCGGACGGACGGTCATGGGAGGGTTGGTGCCCTACGGGCGCTGGTGGTGTCCAGGCGCCGACGAAGCGACCGAGCTCACCACGTCAAAAGCGCTGCGGATCGCCGATCTCTCGGTTCCGGCTGGCACCTATACGCTCTACATGCTGCCGGCCGCCGGCGACTGGACGCTCATGATCAACAAGCGCACGGGAATGTTTCACACGCAGTACTTCCCCGCCGACGATCTCGGACGCATCACGCTTCGTAAGCGCCCGATCGCCGCGCCGATCGAGCAGCTGACTTTCGCGTTCGATCCGAATCCGTCCGGAAGCGGCGGGGTGCTCGCGATGAGATGGGAATTGACGGAAGTCTCAGCGGCTTTCACCGTGGTGCGCTGAGACGCCGTACAGTCGGTGGTCACGACCGGGTAGCTCAGTGGTAGAGCATCGCACTTTTAATGCGAGGGTCGCGGGTTCAATCCCCGCCCCGGTCACTCCAGTTTCCAGCCAGCAGTCACCAGCCACCAGCCACCGCTCGATTCCCTATCGCATGTTCCCTGTGTGTCCCAACGAATAGCGGCCTGGCTGCGGATAGACGCATAAGCCGTGCGGCCCCTTGCCGACCGGGATGCGCGCGAGCAGGTGGCCATCCGTCGTGTCGAAGGCATATACCTCAGCGTTGTAACGTCCCGACAGCCACAACACTTTTCCGTCCGCCGAGACTCCGCCCATGTCCGGGCTCCCGCCGCCGGGGATCCTCCAGATCGTCGCCACTTTCTTCGTACTGACGTCGAGGAGCGAGATCGTGCCCTCGCCGCGGTTGGAGATGTACAGCCACTTCGAATCGCGACTGAAGTAGAGGCCATGCGTTCCCTTCCCGGTAGGGACGAACCCGACAACCTTGAGGCTGTCGCCGTCGATCTCGTGCACACCGTTGGCCATCATATCGGCCACATAGAAGATGCTTCCGTCCGGCGACAGCCGGACGTCCTGGGGCATCGCGCCTCCAGGAACTTCGGGGAGCTTCAGCGTTCCCACCAGCTTTCGCGTCGCGACGTCCACCTTGACCATCTCGCCCGAGAACTCGCAGCTGGCGATCAGATAGCGTCCGTCAGCTGAAAAGTCCATGTGATCGACGCCACGACAGGGCACGCGCACCGACTCGACGATCTTCATCGTCTGGGCGTCGCGAAAGTCGAGTCGACGCAGGGCTTCGGCCACGACGATGGCATACCGGCCATCAGGCGTGTAGTACATGTTGTAGGGGTCTGTGACTGGCACGGTGTCGAGTTTGCGGCCGGTCGCAGGATCGATGCGCGTCAAGCTGTTCCCCTGGTCGTTCAGCACCCAGAGAGCCTTCAAGTCGTACGACGGCACGACATGCTGCGGCTGCTTTCCTACCGCGAAGTGATCGATGATCTTGAAGGTCTGCGGATCGATGACGTCGACGGTATCCGAGCCGCTGTTCGGCACGTACACACGTTCCGGGAAGCCGCGCACGGCCGGGCTCAGGTTCCCGGTCCGGGCACCGGCGTACACGTCGCGAGGATCGACGAGCGGCGGCATCCCTGGCAGAGGCTCCGCGCGTTGCGTCTGCGCATGCCCACTCATGACGAGCAGAGCCAGCCCGCACGCGGCGGCCCTGCGCTTGCCTGAACGGAAATAGATGGTCATATAACCATTCTATCGGCCGATCGGTCCGGGAAGTGAAACGGCCGAAAACAAAAAAGGCCCGTTGCCGGGCCCTTCTTGTTCGAGCGCTGAGAGCTCGCCGCCGCCTGCTCTAAGTTAGCTATTGACGGACCGCCGGCCACCCCGTGTCGCGCGGCTTGTTCGGATCCGCCGTGATCTGCAGGTCGGCACAGTGGTGATAGGTAAACCCGCCCGGGTTGTTGAAGGCGTGCGCTTCCATGAACTGCACGACCTGCAGCGTGCACTTCGGGCAGCTGATGTTCGGCAGCGTCACGTCGGTTTCAAACGGCGCCGACGCTCGCGTCTGGTGGTAGAAGAGCCCGTCGGCCAGCACCGGGGGCTGCGGCTGCACATGGACGGTCGCTGAGACGGATCGTGGTCCCTGCGGCGTCGGCACAGTCGCAGCCTCGGGGTCGAGCGGCAGCTCGAGCGGCGAGTTCACCGCCAGTGACACGCGGTAGTGGCCCGGGTGGTAGATGGTTTCCTGCAACTTGATGTGCAGCTTGGAACCACCAACCACCTTGCCGACGACGTAGCTCGGCTTGCCGAAGTCGGTGTTGCTACCCCCGCATGGACCGCCCTTCTGCGGATCGCCGCGGTCGTCCTCGAGGAGCCACGACGTGGGTTCGAGCAGCTTGAAATGCGCGCGAGCGGTCACTGGCACAACCACCAGCAGCGCAACAAATACGAGTAAGGTTCGCTTCATGTCACACCCTTCTGCGAATGGTATCGCGCGTCATTTTCCGCGGGTCTTGAGACCCGCAGACAACATCTGGATCTTGTAGATCGTCCGCCATGCGGCAAACGCAGGCTGGTTGGGCCCTGCTACCGCAGTGCCGAAGGCATCGCTGGCCCCGTTGGCGATGATGTAGAGCGACTTCCGATCGGGTCCGCCAAAGGCGACGCTGATCGTGTTGCGTGGCGTCGGGATCAGGCCAAGCGGCTTACCTTGTGGGCTCACCACTTTGATATCGGTGCCTCCCGAGATGTAGATATTGCCGGCCGTATCAACGGCCGACCCATCTCCGCCCATGCCCCCGGTCTCGAAGTCCGCTCTCTTCTTCAGGGAACCGTCGGCCTGCACGTCGAGTGCCGCGAGCGTCCCGCCGTTGGTCACATACAACGTCTTGCCATCCGGACTGAGGACGATCCCGTTGGTCCGGAGGTCCTCACCGACGAGCTTGATCCTGCCGTCCGGGCCGGCATAGTAAACGCAACCCTGCGAGAAGTACGCGCCTCCCTTGCCGTCAGCGGCGAGATCGTTCGGACGGCCGGTCCACGGCGTCCCATCAGAGAAGGTATTGATCACCTTGCGCTCCGCCGCGGGATACAGAATCGCGATGCCGGCTGTCGTCGCCGCGCCAGGAGCCGTCGCACCGACGCCGTTCGGCATCCGCTGCACGGCCCAGATGCGGCCCTGCGCATCGATGGAGAGCGAGCCGGCGCCGTGCGTGTCTGCGAGATAGATTGACGTCCTGTCGTCCTTGTCGATCTTGAGGACGGTGCTGTTGTCTTCCTGCGCGATGAGCAGACTGCCGTCAGCCAAGGCCACGGCGCCGTCAGAGTTGTTGCCGGGACCCTCCCAGACACGCGTCCATTTCGCGGTCGCCGCGATGACGCCCGGGATCGCCGTGATCGTCACATCGCGTGGGCCTGCCGGCGGTGCCGCTGCAGCAGGTGCCGCTGGAGCACCGCCACCGCCGGCCCGGCCACCGCCACCCGCTGCTCCGCCCGGTCCACCACCCGGTGCACCGCCACCACCACCGGCTCGACCACCCGCCCCCCCGCCAGCCGCGGCAGCCGCAGCGGCCGCCGCTTGTTGTGCCACGGCCGCAGCGGCAGCGTTAGCCGTCTGTTGGGCGGCGAATGCCGGCGTGCCCTGACACACCACCGGGCCCAGGGGCGCGCCGCCCCTTCCGCCACCGGCGGGCGCCTGACCCTGCGCCGGAGCCTGCCCCATGATGAGGGCCGACCCAACGAAACACCCGACGACTGTGAACACTGCGAAGATGCCCTTCGATTTCATAGATGCTCCAGGTTGAATGGAAAGATCTCTACTTGCACACCCACCCGCTGACGTCGGTCCTCGTGTCGTGGCACGGCGCCACACTCTGCGGAGCCTGAAGCGAATAGTAGACCTTGAAGCTGTCACCGGCCCGTTTGTTGAAATCGTAGACAAAGATCGGATCGCGCGGATCCGAATCGCTCGCCGCCATCCGGTAGTTCATCGAGACGGCCACGGGAGGATTGTTCGCGAAGACGCGCGCGTTCGGCAGCGGCTCGAAGGTCGAGCTGCGGACAATCGCATTCTTGAGCGGCGCGTCACCCTTTGAGTTCCTCACATACGAGGTCGCGACAACGACGCCGATGTAGTCCTTGAAGTACCCGTTCTCGATGATCGCCGAACCGTCGCCGCGGCCTGGCTCGGGTGTCTGATCGGTTGTGAAAAACGGGCTGGCGACGCCGACCCTCATGCCCTGCACGTTGGCGTTGCGCACGACAATGCTTTTCGACATGTAGTTGGCCAGCCACACGCCTGCCGGACTCTCGAATTCGTTCGTCAGCACCGACGCATCTCCACGGACTGTCACGCCGTCGATGACCAGTTTGTCGGTCGGCATCGCGGTCACACCGTGCCGCGACGTGTGCCACACACGGAAGTTCGCGATCGTCCCGTTCCAGCCCCACGCCGCTCCCGTCTGGATGGCGCCATACGCCTCGTTATTGGCAAACTGCGGCACCACGGCGTCGGTCGTGTCCACGGCGACGGTTTCCGAATCCTTCGTGATATCGGCGCCCTTGAACTTCGGGATGCGAATCGTGCCGAGGGCGCCTGCAGCCAAACCAAACCCAAACACGTCGCCGTTAGCGGCCACGTTGTTGCGAATGTAGTTGTTGGGTCCACGGAACCAGAAGCCGGCGCCTTCGCCTCCCGGATCGGGCGCCGCACCGCCGTAGCCGCTGCGCGGCGCAAAATCGCCGGACCCTTCGGACCGCATCGCGAAGTTGTGATCGAAGACGTTGAAACTCTCCGTGCCATCTTCGGTGACGATGCCAGCCCCCCGGGTGTTGTACACGACGTTGTCCTGGATCAAGCCGTAGTGGCTGTCGTGCACCGTGATGCCCCACTTCGGCGCACTGTCGACGGAATTTCCGATCAGCGTGAACTGATAACCGTTGGCCGGCGTGTCAGCAGGTCCGAAGTCGTGGTGAAAATGAATCGCGTAGCGGCCGATCTGGTTGGTCGGAAACTGGGTCACCCGGCCAGCGGCGTCGAACTCAGCACTCGAGAGCACACCCATCCGCGTGCGGCCCATCTCCCGGACCTCTACGTACCGCATGTCCACGTCGGCGCGCGCCATGAAGATCATGTGGCCGCGCACGCCGGTCGGATTCTCCGATCGCACGATGACGTTCCTGCTGAGATTGCCCACATGCGGCAGGAACTCGAGTGTGCCCTCCGGCGTCCGCGCGCCCTTGTGATCGTGCCGGAGCGCCACGGACAGGGTCACCTGATTGCCAGATACCGCAACGATCGTCAACGACTCGTCCTGCGACAGGAAACTGACCCCGCGCTCGCCCTCCCGCAACTGGCGCGTGTCGGGAATCACGACGTGGTCCCCCGCCTTCCACGAGGTCACCGGCTGTTCGAATGTCAGGACGGTCTGGCCTGCCAGCGGCTCCTGCGCGAGACGCGCGAAGGTCGGCGTCTTCACCGCACCGTGCATCCTGATCCGGCCGAGCCCCTCGACACCGGTGCCGAGTTGGGCTGGATCGACCGCCGGATCCGGCGCCTGATCCGAAATGACGATCTCCGCCGTCACGCCCCCGGCCACCGGCTTGGCAACCGTGCCAACCTCGAGCGAGCCACTCTCCATCACCATCAGATTGGTGACCTTCAGTCGCGTGTTCGCATCCGTCTTGAACGAGAGGCGTCCGTCAACCTCAACACAAGCGATCCGGCGATCGCTCGACGCGTCGTAGACCACGTTATGACCGGCCGCGACCTTGACCTTGTCGTTCGCGCCGGGCACCCTATGGGTCGACCACGTCGCCGGACTCGACCAGGCGCCGCTCGTCACGCTCGTCATCGTCGGATTCGCGCAAAAGGCCGGCACGCCGCCAGGCACGCCATGGACCGCCATCGGGTGGTCGTGGGTCTCTTGCGCAACGACAGACGGAGTGAGCAGCGCGACCGCACCAACCAGAATCAGATTCAAGCGTCTCATCGTCGGCCCCTGTTCTGAAGATTCTCTTTCTCAAGCGATCGAATGAAGTTGACGATGTTCCAGATCTCCTGATCGGTCAGGCGATCGCCCCACGGCTCCATGTACTTCTTGTTGAGCGAATATTCTGGATTCGTGTTCGGGATACCGCTCTTGATGTTGGCGAAGATTTCTCCGTCGGTCGAGCCGTGGTCCCACGAGCCGTCGACGAGGTTGGGCGGCGGCGGACCCGGATCCAACGATTCTTCCGGCGGCTCACCGCCGGTCCCGCTGAGACCGTGACAGGATCCACACGACCTGACGAACGACACCTTGCCCGCCGCTAGCGACGCAAGGGTGCTGGCGACCGGATTCTTGACGGCAGCTGCGGGGTTCCCTTGCAGAGCCGCCGGCCGGCCTTCGCTCAGCGCGACCATCGATACGATCGTCGCGCCGAGCATCAGCGTGCGCATGTCGTCTCGCCTCACTTGGCCAGCGGATTCGGCCGGACCTGGAACTTCACGATCTCGCTGAGCGTCCCCTTGCCGCCTTCCATGTGCCACACCGCGTTCGGGCCGTAATCGGCGTAGATGCCACGGCCCTTCCATCCGGTGTTCGGATCGTCGATGCGTCCGTCCAGACCGCGGCTGTAGAAGCCCATCGGGTACGGCACGCGCATCACAATCCACTGACCGTTCTGGAGGACCAGCAGCGAATCGGACGCCGTGCCGTTGGCCATCGGCACGTTCCTGCCAAGCCCGAGCGTGTCGAACTGATCCACGAAGTTCGTGTAGAAGAAGTCGGTGCTGTTGTCGTGCTCCACTCCGCCCATCGACGGCCCGGGAGCCCGATAGAGCGTCCACCCTTCCTGACAGTGCTGGCCGGTCGCCGTCGGTCCGTTGAGCACTTTGCACTTGCGGCGGTCGAAACTGGCAAAGTGTCCGCTGCTCGCGAGTCCAGTCCAGACGACGCCGTTGCGATCGATGTCGATGCCGCGCGGCGTGTAGCCGATCTTGCCTTTCGGGTCGAAGGGCGGGTTGTATACCTCGGCCTTGCACGTCGCCGGCGGGTTGGCGCCAATCTCGAGCCGGACGATCCGACCGGGCGTTCCCGGCGTGGCAAACCACACCGCCTTCTCAATCGGGCTCGGCACCAGGCTGTACGACCCAGCTGGGACGCGTCGATCGAGCGTCGGATCGGCAGGCTCGTTCTGCAACGTGTACGCGCCGATCTTGCCGTCGCCGTTGTAATCGAGGATGAGTGGGCACCAGCCCTCAGCCTTCGAGATGTCCTTCGTCTCGTCGTAAACGCGGGTGTTGAGCCATCCAACCACGTTGCCGTCGCCGCTGAAGTAGAGCGTGTTGTCCTTGTCCTCTGCGAAGTTCAGGTGGTGGGTACCAAAGCACGTGTCGATCAGCTCAACCTTCCCCGTCTTTGGATCGTAGAGCGACACACCTGCGCCACCCTGCGGGATCGGCACCAGCTTGGCGAACGGATTATTCGGATCCTTGCAAAACGCCGGCTGGTCGTCGCGTACGCGCGTGCCCTGAGTCGACCACACGCGGCCCAACTGGTCCATCATCGGATTGTGCGGGTGCGCCGGGTCGGTCCAGTAGATCTCGTCACCCCAGTAGGGCGAAGGCGCCTGCATGGTCTGCGGCTTTGCGGAAGGAACATTCCCTTTGACCGGCAGCTTGACGAACGTGGCCTTGTGCTCGAGAGGATCCACGATCAGAAGCCTGTCGGTTCCGAAATCGGCGCCGTAATACGGGCCGTTGGCGTTCAGTGTCGGATTGCGCTTGTCGGTCGTGACCTCGTCATGCGCGAACGTTGCGGGCACACCCCAATCCCAACCAGTCACGACGACGTTTCGCTCGAGGCCCTGCGGGCGCGGCGGCGCCGGCGGTACTGCGCCTGCAGCAATGCGATCGGTCCAGTCGGCGAACATGGCCAGCGCGCGCGAGCGGCCGAGCGCGCTCACCGAGCGACTCATCCCCGCGCCATCCTGACCGGACTGCACGCGACGATCCCATGCGGCCACGCTAGTGGGGAAGGTGCCGAGCGCCGGAAGCAACTCGCGGGTCGCCTTGTTGCCGAGCTGATGGCAGACGTTGCAACTCGCCTTGATGCCGCTCACGAAGTTGGCTTGTGTGAGCATTTCCGGCGCGATGCCGTTGCCGGTATCGCCAGTGCCGGGGAAATCCTTCGCCGGCGGCACATTAATTAATGAGTACCAGTAGTTGGCTGGATAGTACTGGGCCGCCGCGCGCGGGTTGGGGGCCTGGACCGCCGTCAACGCCAGGCGGCTGCCGGGATTGGCCTGCACCGGCGCCGAGTCAACCAGCCCGTACCCGCGGACCCACACCTTATAGTTGGCTCTGGGCAGGTCGGGAACAACGAACTGCCCCTGATCGTCGGTGACGACAATCTTGTGGAACTTCGTCGGGGTGTCGGTCGTCTCGGCAATGACCCACACGCCGGCTTCCGGACCGTTCGGTCCGGTCACGACGCCGCCGATGTCATCGGGATCCACCGCGACTCGGTTCGCCGTGGCCTGGGCCGCGGCGGCATTCGCCTGCTGGCGAGCGCCCACCACCGCAATCATCGCGGCCAGCATGAACCCAGTGGCCAAGACCGTGATCCACTGATCACCGCCAGGTTCGTCATGCCGGTTGAAGTACTCGGTGAGCACGGCGTCCTCGCTGTAGGGCACGCCGT
>JBGPHH010000077.1:0-15404 GCA_041484265.1 Vicinamibacteria bacterium | reverse complement strand
CTACGGCGGCGTCAAGGAAGGGCATCGAGACGAGATCTACAGTTTCGTGCTCGGCGGCGAGCAAGAGGCCATCGAGCTCTTCAGCAAGAAGGAACAGGAACTGCTCGACATCGGTGACGGTCTGACCGATGCCCTCGAGTATCTCCAGGCGCAAGGGATCGAACTGCAGGTCGTCTCCGAGATGAAGAAGACCTTGGGCCCGGTCGGCACCGACATCGTGTCGCGGTTTCTGAAGGGCAAGGGGCTCGTCAAATACTTCAAAGAGCTCGTGACCCCGCAGGGAAAGATTAACCTGGTCGACAACTCGGTCGATCCGAGATACCAGGGCCACACGAAAGAGGAAGGGACGATCTACGACGTGCTCGCTGCCGAGCTGCGGGAACGCGGGATCGAACCGCAAGACGCGGCGATGGTGGGCGACAAGCCTTCGACCGACATCAACCCGGCCCACGACCGAGGCTTCAAGACGATTAAGTACACGGGCTTCGTGGATCTTGGACCGTCGAAGGCCGACGTCACCATTGAGTCATTTGCAGAGCTCAAGACTCTGTTGAAGAAGAAGAACTAGGGTCATGTCCAAGGCCAAACCTCAGAAGATCGTCATCGAATTCGCCGGCGGCGCGATGGTCGAATCGAGCTTCGACGCGCTGCCGCAACCGCTTCAAACCGAACTGCTGCGACAACCCTTCGCCAGCTCGCCGAGCCCGGCGCCGGAGAACGAGAAATTCCTCCTCCTCGAATGGGCGGATGGCTGGAAGGAAGTGACCGAGCTCGATCCGACGTGCAAGGGCGTGAGCCGCTACACGGTCATCTCGCGTCCGGAAGACGTCGGGCGCCTGGCCATTCACAAGGAAGACGGCTTCCCGGAGCTGGTCGAAGTCATCAGGCGGCCGCTGATGCTCAAGAGCATCTCGGTTCTCGACACGGCGGTCGAGACGGTTCAGCCGAAAGTCGAGAAGTCCGTCCGAGAGGGGAAGAAGGTCGATCATTTCCACAAGCTCAACAAGAACGGCGACGCGCGCGCCGAGCAGGTGGAAGCCCTCAAGAAGGCGGCGGCCGCCGAGGGCGTCGATCTCAAGCAGCTCAAGACGTCCGGATCAAAGGAGCAGTACGAAAAGATCCGCAAGAAGATGGGGATCCGAGCGGGCAGCCGGCAGCAGGACGTCTGGGACTTTCTCGCGTACCTCACCAAGCACGCTTAAGAGGTTCTAAAGGTGCTAGGGGTGCTAGGCGTTCGCGTCCAGCTACCTCTAGAACCATGTGATGGGCGCCTTACCTCGCGTCTTGGCGTTGGATTTCGACGGCGTGATCTGCGACGGCATGCCCGAGTACTTCGAGAGCTCGCTGCGGGCCCGCCAGGTGGCGTTCGGCCGGACGCCGGATCCGAATCGTCGCGAGGAACTATTCGCGAGGTTTTCTACGCTGAGGCCCGGTGTCGAGACCGGTTGGGAGATGGTCGTGCTCGTCGACATCCTGGCCGAGCGCGACCCGTCGGGCGACGTCGAGCTGCGCCAGCACTGGGCTGCTGTCCGGGACGGCTGGGTCGGCCGGAAGGCGATCGAGCCGAAGAAGCTCGCTGACGCCCTCGATTCGGTACGGGATGCGTGGGTCCGAGACGATCTTTCGGGCTGGCTCGCCAAGCACGCATTTTTCCCCGGCATGACGACGTGGCTTCGCCAGCTCTGCGAGAGCGGTCAGACCTGGTACGTCGTCACGACCAAGGAGGCGCGATTCAATGTCGCGCTTCTCGAGTGGCAACAGGTGCCGATCGCCCGCGAGCGCGTGATCGGCAAGCAGTGGCCCAAGCGCGAGAAGTGGGAAGTCTTGCGCGAACTGGCAGCGCGTCACGGTCTCCCGCCGACCGGCGAGGGCCTGTGGTTCGTCGAGGACCGGTTCGAGACGCTGCGCGGTCTGCACGAGCGGGCCACGGACTTATCGGCCGCGCGCCTGTACCTCGCGGACTGGGGTTACGTGTTTCCCGACCGGGATCTGGTCGGGGCCGAGCGACACGCACGTATTCAGCGCATCAGTCTGGCCGATGTACAGGCGGGGCTCGGCGCCTGGCCCGGCGGGCGCTGAGCCGCTCTTCCAGCAGGGGGTGGACCGCGCTCGCTGAACGCGTTATCCGCGACAGCCTGGCCCGGCGACCGGCGTGCCGATGGGGTATTCCCACGAAACGGTGCCGGACGTACTGACCACGCCGCTTTGACGACTCCACGTGACCGTGCAGTTGAATTGGACGCTGCCTTGAGAGCCGCCCTCAACGGTGAACAGCAATCCGCCGACTTTCTGGAAGGTGTGCGTGTCAGGGATGCCGTTCACGAAGGTCGTCTGGCCCTTCAAGGAGATGCCAGGGTTTCCCTGAAGGGTCACCTTCCCCACGTCGCAGTTGGTGAACGATAGTTCAAGGTCCGTCTGCACGCTGCCGCTTCCGTTGCCGCGAGTGACGGTGACGGTTCCGGAAATGCCTCGCGTGCCGCCGTCACGGCACGCCGTCGACCAATCGATCGTTCTGACGGTGGTTGAGGAACCCGAGTCCTGCGCGGCGGCGAGGCCGCTCAATTGCGTGAGCGATCCGTCGAAGAGCAGGAACGCCTGCGCGGACGACTCCTGGACGGAGTCACCCACCGCCACGACGCCGGGCGACATCAGCGCCGACGAGACAACAGACGATGTCGGAGAGACCGGCGAGATGCGATCGCACGCCATCATGCCGGCCATACCGAGGAGCGCCGCAAAGGCCGCAAGCGCGCGATGCATAGTTCTATATACACTCGAGAGCTGCGGTTTTACAAGTCGCCGAGACCGTGGACGTAAGGGATTTGGACTATCATCCCCAACTATGCTGACGAGACGTCGCCTCCTCACCGTTGTCCTGGCCGTAGTCGGCTTCGCGCTGTTGTCGGCGTCCGAAGGGTTGCTGGGCGCCAGATGGCTGCGCGCAGCGCCGAGCCTTCCCTCCAAGCTCACCGACCAGGAGTTCTGGACGCTCACCGAGTCGTTGTCCGAGCCCAACGGGTCGTTCCGATCGGACAATTTCCTCTCGAACGAGCGCGGATACCAGCTGGTCATTCCGGATCTGGTCAATACAATCAAATCCGGCGGCGTGTACCTCGGCGTCGGTCCCGAGCAGAACTTTCCGTACATCGTGGCGCTCAAGCCGACGATGGCGTTCATCATCGACATTCGCCGCGGCAACCTGCACGAGCATCTTCTCTATAAGGCCCTCTTTGAGATGTCGGCGGACCGGGCCGAATTTCTGTCCCGTCTGTTCTCGCGCAAGCGGCCGGCGGGCCTGAGCACGAAGTCCACCCTTGGCGAGTTGTTCGCTGCCTACGATGCCCTGCCAGCCTCCGAGGATCTCTACAAAGAGAACTCTCAGAAGGTCATCGACTGGCTGACGAAGCGGCACCGGTTCGCGCTGAGCGCCGACGACGTCAAGGGTGTGGACTACGTGTATCGCGAGGCCTTCTTCGCGGCAGGGCCGTATCTCGACTACTCACGGGGTGGCGGGGCTGGGGGCGGAAACTCTCCGACCTACCAGGAGCTGATGCTGGCCAACGACGGAACGGGCCTCAATCGCGGCTTCCTCGCCAGTGAAGCGAACTTCACGTATCTCAAGAGCTTCGAGTCGAGCAACCTGCTGGTCCCCGTGGTGGGGAACTTCGGCGGCCCCAAGGCCATTCGCGCCGTCGGTCAGTACGTGAAAGACCATGGCGGAACGGTCGTGGCGTTCTATCTCTCGAACGTCGAACAGTACTTGAGCCAGGATGGCATCTGGCCGATTTTCTGCGCGAGCGTCGCGTCGCTGCCACTCGATGAGACCAGCACGTACATCTATAGCGGCCGCGGCGGACCGAATGCCCGCGGCGGTCGATTCGGGGGTGGCGGCGCATTCGGCGTGGTGGGTGGTCGCGGGCTGCAGACGAGCACGCGGCCGATCCTGTCCGAAGTGCGAAATTGTCCGTTCCGCCGCAGCTAGCTGCCGTCGCGAATTACGCGGCACGACTCGATGTCGAACGTCACGGCGCCGAGCGTCAGGCGCGTCTGGTCGCGGAGGCCGGCGGCAAACCGCAGGAACTGATGCACGTCGGCGAAGTTGCTGGCCAGGCCGAGCGATGCGCGAATCGCGCCGGCGCTCTTGCCGCCCCGGTGGGTGATGGCCTGAAGAAAGCGCGGCAGGGTCATCTCCGGGCTCTCTTCTAACGCCGCGACGACATCCTCTTCGGTGAGACCTTCGGCGGCTTCGCCGGCGCCCGGATTACAGAAGCACCCGGTTCGAAGCGAGATCCGCTCACCGCTCGCCAGTTCTTCCACACGCCGGTAGTCCAGCAGATGCCCGTCAGGATCGTAGAAGTTCATCGTCACGATGCCGCCCCGCGCGGAAGTCGTGACCGGTCCGTAGATGCGCACCATCGGGCGGCCGTTGGCGTGCCGCAGCTCCACGAGGCGCTCGAGCAGCCAGGCAGTGAGACAGCCGATCCGCGTCTGTATCATCTCGATCCCGATGGAGTGGAGATGCCGGAGCCCGATCTCGACGGCGGGAATCGCCAGATAGTTCAGCGTGCCATCCTCGAAGCCCGCCTCGCCCGGCGCGAGGATGTGACGCTGCCCCGCGACGGTTGCGAAATTGACCGTGCCGCCGGCGAACCACGGACGCCGCAGACGGCGGAGCGCCGCGTGACGTACGAGCAGACACCCCACCCCAGTCGGGTAGCCGAACATCTTGTAGAACGAGACGGTGACGAACTCAGGCTTCACCGCGCCCAGATCCAAACGACTGGTGGGTACGAAGGCGGCCGCGTCCAGCAGCACGTCCCATCCGCGCTCGTGGGCCTCGTCAACGAGATCGAGCGGATGCTTCACGCCCGAAAAGTTCGACTGCGCGGGAAAGGCGAACAACGCGGGAGACCCCGGTCGGTCCAGAAGCTCGTGCAGCCTCGGGCGATCGATTCGCAGATCCGGCGTCGTGATCGGCGCGTACGTCACCGTCGCGCCCTTCCTCGACGCGAACTCCCGGATGCCGTTCACTGAATTGTGGTTGTCGACGGTAAGCAGGTACTGCGCGCCCGGCGCAAAGGGATACGACTCGCCGACAATTTTGAGAGCGGCCGTGGCGTTTTGCGTGAAGATTGCCGTGTACTCGCCGTCGGCGTTGAACCACGACAGCATGGTGTGGCGCGTTCGCTCGACCAGGCCCGTGATGTCCGAGGACGTCAGGCTGGCCGAATGCGGGTTGCTGAGGACGCGGGCGTTCAAGAGGGCCGCGTGCTCGCGGATCTGCGACGCGGCATGCAGACTGCCGCCCGTGTAGTCGAGGTACACATGGCGCTGCTCATCGACGCGTCCGTACTCCGACTTCCGCAACTCGTCCAGACGCTTCGTGCGCTCGTACTGCGGATACGTCTTCTGAAACTCTTCGTAAGCGCGCTGCACGCTTCCATTATGGACGGGGAGAGCCCTTAAGGGGCTTCGCCCCGCCAGTCTTGACATCTCAAGCGACCGGCCGTCAACATCACAAGCCATGTCGCGAACCTCTCGATCGATACTCGCTCCCTCTCCGGCGGCGCTCCCCGCCGGCAGGACCTTCAGTGAAGAGTTCCTGCGCCTGCGGGAGCTGGCGCTCGACTGGATCCATGCCTACTACGACGTGGACCACCTGAGGCGCACCGGCGACTGGCTGCTCGCTCTGGACCCCGACGCCGCCGAGCCGCTCGTGATCGCGGCCCTCACACACGACATGGAGCGCACGGTGCCGGGCGGGCCCTTCCTCGACAAGGCCAACACCCCGTGGGACGACCCGGTGTACAACACCGCCCATTGCAACCGCTCGGCGGCAGTCGTCGCCACGTGGCTGGTGATGCAGGGCGCGTCCGAGCGGTTCGTCCGCGGCGTTCAACAGCCGATTGTCGAGCACGAATTCGGCGGCTCGGCCGAAGGCGATCTGATACAAGCCGCCGACTCCATTTCCTTTCTCGAAACCAACAGAGCGCTGATCGTTCGGTGGGTGACGGGCAAGGAATGCGGCCTCGAGAGAGGCCGCGACAAGCTTCGCTGGATGTGCGATCGGGTGCGGCTCGAGCGCGCGCGGGACATCGCCCGGGTCCAGTTCGAGCAGGCGATGGCCGATGTCGACCAGCGACTTGGCATCTGAGGACCGCGTCGCGATCGTCTGCGACGGTGTCTTCACCTACCGCGATCTCGATCAAGCCTCACGGCAAGTCGCCCACGCGTTGCTCGAGGGACGCCGCGATCTCGAGGAAGCGCGTGTCGCCTTTTCGGCCTCTCCCTCCTTCGCCTATGCAGCCGTCCAGTCCGGCATCTGGCGCGCCGGCGGCGTGGCCGTGCCGCTCGCGGTCGGCTATCCGCAGGCCGAGATCGACTACATCCTTCGAGATTCAGGCGCCCGGCTTGTCGCCGACGATCTCGTCCGTGCGGCCTGTTCGCCGAAGCGTCAGGCGCTCCAGCCACATCGCGCGCCGCTGCCGACGCTCGACCTCTCGCGGCGGGCCATGATCGTCTACACAAGCGGCACCACCGGTCGCCCCAAAGGCGTCGTGACGACGCACGGTAACATCAACGCGCAGATCGGCACGCTTGTGTCGGCATGGAAGTGGACCGCCGACGATCGGCTGCTCTTGGCGCTTCCGCTTCACCACGTTCACGGCATCATCAACGGCCTCGGCTGCGCGCTGACGGCCGGGGCCACCTGCGAAATGCTGAAGCGTTTCGAGCCCGACGTGGTGTGGGATCGTTTGGCCTCCGGCGACATCACGGTCTTCACGGCCGTGCCGACGATGTATCGACGGCTGGTCACGTCGTGGGAGGCGGCATCAGCGGAGGAGCAGCAGCGGCGATCGAAGGGTGCGAAGCGGCTGCGGCTGATGATGTCGGGATCAGCCGCCCTGCCCGTCCAGTTGCTCGATCGCTGGCGGGAGATCACGGGCCACACGCTGCTCGAGCGCTACGGTATGACGGAGATTGGGATGGCGTTGTCGAATCCCCTTCACGGCGAGCGCCGCGCCGGCTTCGTGGGCGTCCCGCTGCCCGGCGTCGAGGTTCGGCTCGTGGACGACAACGGGTCGCCCGTGGAAGAGGGCGCAGCCGGCGAAATTCAGGTGCGCGGCCCGTCGGTATTTCTCGAGTACTGGCAGCGTCCGGAGGAGACGCGTGCGGCGTTTGAGAACGAGTGGTTTCGCACCGGCGACCTGGCGGTCGTCGAGCGCGGCGCGTATCGGATCCTCGGCCGCACGAGCGTGGACATCATCAAGACGGGCGGCTACAAAGTGTCGGCGCTCGAAATCGAAGAAGTGCTTCGGCGGCACCCGGCGATCGCCGAGTGCGCGGTCGTGGGTGTCGCCGATCCCGAATGGGGCGAGCGGGTGTCAGCGGCCTTGGAACTGCGAGAAGGCGAGCGGCTGTCCCTCGACGAGCTGCAGCGCTGGGCGAAAGCCGAGCTCGCGCCGTACAAAGTGCCGAGAGCGCTCGAGGTGGTCAGCGCGCTGCCGCGCAACGCGATGGGGAAGATCGTCAAACCGACTGTGGCGGCGCTGTTCACGGCTCACCAGCCCAAGGACCGATAGTGACCGCTCTTTTCGATCACGCGCATCTGATCGAAGATCTCGGCCTGGCGCATGAGGACGTAGTCGCTCGGATGGGCCGCCTGCAAGCGCTTCGGATTGGGCAGCACGGCGGCCAGAAGCGCCGCCTGCGAGCGTGTCAGCTTGCTCGCGCTCGTCCCGAAGATCCGCTGAGCCGCGGCCTCGGCGCCGAAGATCTGCGGGCCGAACTCGGCGATATTCAGATAGACCTCGAGCGTCCGCTGTTTCGGCCACAAGACTTCAATCAGCACGGTGAAGTAGGCTTCGAGCGCCTTGCGGGGGAAGCCTCCGCCGTTCCACAAGAAGAGATTCTTCGCCACCTGCTGCGTGATCGTTGACGCGCCGCGGAGCCTGCCGCCGTCACGATACGTGTCGATGGCGCTTTCGATCTGGTGGACATCGAAGCCGAAGTGCTCGAGAAATCTCTGATCCTCGGCCGCCATCACGCCGAGCGCGAGGTTGGGGGAGATGTGTGAGCGACTCACCCAGCGATAGTCGATCGCGCGAAGGGGACCCGGCTCGAGCCACATCAGGGTGGTCGTCGGCGGCGCCCACCACCGGAGCGCCAGCACCGCGCCCACCGTCACCAGGAGCCAGACGAGGATCAGCCGAATCACGGCGCGCACGACCATCCGGATTCGAGACGAACGACGAACCATCGCGCTCAATGGCTTCTAGCGCGCGGTTCGCTGAGCCGAGCTCGAAGTGGCAGCCCAGCGACGAGCCATGGTGATGAGTTCCTCGCGATAGGAAGGCCAATCGTGCAGAGTCTCTGGATCGAAATCCGCACCATTCGGCCACGTCAGCGTGCCAAGTGTCGGATCGATCTTGACGGCATTGAACAACGCCAAGTCCTGAAGCGGGGCGAAGACCTCGCCCTCCAGAACTGGGCGAAAGTCGATTCGCTGTTCGGTGCCATCCTGAAAGCGGAGCACCAACGTGTACGGTCCGACAATCTCGAAGTATTGGACGCGATGAATTGCGTGACCCATGCTTGTTCTGCCGCTCACTGCAACGGCTCGATCTTGAACGGAAGCTGACCGGATTGCAAGAGGTCCCAATCTCGCTGAAGTTCCTCGAGATGAATCTCCGCCCACGCCTCGACGAGTCGCTGCTGGGTTCGTGCGAGGCTGCCGCCAATGCACTCGACTGGGTTCATTGTGAACACGGCCGCCGAATCCTGATAGTAGGCGTGAAAATGGGGTCGGTGATGTGGTGCGCCCGGCTCCACAAACATTCGAATGATGATTCCGAAGAACCGGGATGCGGATGTTCTTGCTAAACCATTCGTCACGTCATATCGTCAGCCAGTTCAACCTGGACCTTTCCGTCTCCAGTACTCTTCCGCCTGAACTTGAGCAACCGCAGGTGCCTCACTGAGCCGAAGCCGAACGCTCTGCCGTGTGCGAGCGCATCGCGCAAGCGCACGACCGACGCAACATCGATCCGACACTCAAGCCGAGTTTGTTTGTTGTATTTCTTCAGTGTTTGAGTCAAGTCGTCATTGTTGGTGAACGCATTCAACTCAACGAGATCCCCTGCCTTCACATGTGGCAGTTGGGTCTGAACCTGGCTAGCAGCCTGCCGATTGAGCTTCACAATCGCAAGTCGTGCGCCCATTTCCAAGGATTGCAGATTCCCAACAAGTCTTCCAAGATTGAACGCATGTGACTCGAATCTTTCCTTTTCAGTCATGGGTTCAACGTTGCGAATGAGCCGCGCGCGTTCGTGAGCCCGCGCGGGTCGGCTCATCTGCGGGTTGGGTGCAGTGACGGATAACCGTCGACGCCTCACCGCTCGGTGGCTGGCTTCTCGTCTGCCTTCAACCTTGCGTCCCATTCGAGGGACAGTCTTTGCGCTTCAGCGAGCTGATCGGGCGTGAGCTGCTTTTCAAGCAAGTCGCATAGAAAGGCAAATGCCACATATTCTTGGGCCTTGAGGTCGCCCTCCTCCGCCTGACGCATGTTCACCCGAAACACAAACGCGAGAGTATCCTGTGCGGTGCCGGCCTGACTCGTGAAGCTGGACACCGACACGAAGGCGAAGACGATTGCTGCTACGTAAGGCATAGTGGCCTCTCTACGCTGCCTGAAGAACCGATTGGGGCTGTCGTACGTCTTACGCCAGGCGGCGTGAGCGGAGTTGCCGAAGGCGCCGTTTCCCACGCGAGCTGTCCACGGACCGTGGACGCGATCCCTCGATGGGCGAGGGACGTCAGAGAATCTGGCCGAGGTCGTTCCAGTCCTTCATCGCAAAGTCGGCCTTCTCGCTGCCGCCCCGATCGATGACGCCTGTGTACTGGATGCCGAAGAAGCCGTACGGCTTGGAGTGCTCCACGTCGAGCTGCGGGTCGTCGCCGATGATGGCCGCCGACGAGCTGGGGATGTCTTTCGTCTTCAGGTACTCGCGGACCTTCCCGTAGATCGTTCCCGCCTTCTTCGTCGCACCGACAAACGCCGGATCGAGCAACTCGGCGTCAATACTGAATCGTCCGGCGGGCGTGATGATTTCCTGGAAGTACTGGTCGAACGCACGGGCTTTCAGGAATCGTGCGATGGTCTGGACGCCCGTCAGACTGGCCGACTCGCTGACGATGGCCGCACCGACGTTCCTGCTCCGCAACAGCTTCAACCCGGCTTCGACGCCGTCGGGTATCGCGAAGGCCATCACTTCTTCCACTTCGTAGCGCTTCAGCACTTCACCGTCACCGTCAAACACTTCGGTGGCGATGCGATCCCGTGCGTATTGCTTGAGGTCGCGGACCAGGAGATGGGGAGCGGTGGAGGGCGGCCCCATGGTGGCGCGGACGCTGTACCATCGCTTCACGACGTCCTCAGCCTCGGCCGCCCGGCCGAGCTCGCGGTAGATCTCACGAATCACCGCGCTCTGATGGAGCGTCATCGGATTCATGATCGTTTCGCCGTAGTCGATGCCGCACCAACGGATGGGCGCGGTAGGCCGCCGCGCCGTCACCAGTCTTCCTTTTCGAATTTGATGTGATTGGTATCGGCGATGTAGTGGATATCCTCCATCAACGACGGGTTGCCGCAGGTCAGAATCACCGTGGTGGACGGCGCGAGCCGCTTTTGCAACGCACCCCTCGAGAGGCGCTTGGGCAGCGCCGGCAGCGTCGCCTTTTCGAGCGCGGCCCTCGCCCTGGAGGGATCCGCGCCGCTCGCCAGCCTCGCGTCCAGGGCGTGCTGTTCCCTCAGCGGCATGTCCAGCATGAAGCGGAGCACGTTGTTCGCCCGTCCGCGACCCAGGCCCGCATCGTCGATGTCGCGCTGGGTCGGCCGGCTGACCGTGGGCACGTACACAAAATCGAAGCGATGGGCCGCCTCAATCGCGATGAGCTCCTGATGATAGGCGAGCTCTTCGTAAGTCCGATTCGTGTGAACCATGGTGTACTGCACCTCGCCCGGGCCCCGTCCCTGAGAGGCATCGAAATCGATCTGCTTGATCATCGACACAAAGGGCGCCAGTCCCGTACCGGTTCCGACCAGCACTACGCTCTTGAAATCTTTCGCGATCTTGGCGAGTGTGAAATTCCCCGTGATGCGGTTCACGTAGGTGATCTTGTCATTGGCGGGCGTGTCGATGTTGAGAAGCGAGCTGCTCAGGCGGCCGAGCGTTCCGTACTGATCCTGCTCGAGGACGACGTAGAATTCGAGGTGCCCGCGTTCCTGGCTCTCGAACGGCGCCGAGGCGATGGAATACGAGTGCGTGACCGGGCCGAGTTTCGGGTTGCCGAATTCGTCGAGATCGGGCACGTAGCGTTTCCGGCCATCCTTGCCGACGACTTCCTTGGTGAGCCGGCAGTATTCGCGTCGCAACGCGATGTACTGGCCGGGCTGGTATTTGGGGAATCGGCTTCCGTCTTCCGGTGCCAGGTCGAAGGTCTCGAGAATTGGCGAGAGCCTCTGCCGGCGAACAACCGTTCCCATTTTCAAATCAGCAGCCATTGACCTCCAGCCTCATGTGCAGCACGTGATTCTATAACCGGTTTTAGGTCCGCCTGAAGGCGGACGCTACGACTTGCCAATCGACGCCTCGGCAGCCTTGACCGTATTGGCGAGCAGCATCGCAATCGTGAGAGGACCGACGCCGCCCGGCACGGGGGTCAGCACACCGGCCACCTCGCCGACCTCCGGGTGGACGTCCCCGACGAGCACCGATCCCTTTCGCTCGAAATCGGCGAACCGATCGGGATTCTGCGCCAGTACCCGTTTGGCGACGGCCGGATCGGTCACCCGGTTGATGCCGACGTCGATAACCGTGGCGCCCGGTTTGACAAAGTCGCGCGTTACGAACCCCGCCCGGCCGATGGCCGCGACGAGAATATCGGCGCTCGCCGCCACGGCAGGCAGATTCACCGTCTTCGAGTGGCAAATGGTGACGGTCGCGTGTCGATGGAGCAGGAGCAGCGCCGCCGGCTTGCCGACAATGTCGCTGCGGCCGATGACGACGGCGCGCGCGCCCGCGATCTTGGTCTCGCTCCGAACCAGCAGCTCGATGATGCCGAGCGGCGTGCACGGCACGAGGTACGGCCGATTCTGTACGAGCAGCCCGACATTGGTCGGATGGAACCCATCGACGTCCTTGGCCGGCGAAATCGTATCGAACACGCGTTGCTCGGCATCGCTGCCCATCGCCGCCGGAAGCGGCGACTGCACCAGAATGGCGTCGTACTCCTTGGTCCTGTTCAACCGATCGACGATGGCCAGCACCTCGTCGAGTCGAGCGGTCTCGGGGAGCCGTTCAGTATCCGCGCGAATCCCCAGCTCGGTCGCCGCCTTGCCTTTGTTGCGGACGTAGATCTCCGAGCCGGGATCGTTGCCGACGAGCAGGATGCAGAGCCCCGGCGGCCGTCCGAGCTTGGCGGTGACGGCGGCGACACGCGGCGCGAGCTCTGCTCGCACCTGACGCGCAATCTCAGTCCCGTTCAGAAGACGTGCGGACATGTCGACGTCTCCTCAGGCACGGTCAGTGCATTCTCCGCAGGGCCGGCACGACGTCGGTGATGAACTGCTCCAACTGTGCGGGCTGATTCCAGGACGCGAAGCGCACGATGACGTGGCGCGCGCCGGCCGCCGCGTAGGCGGCCATGCGCGCGGCGACTTCCTCCGGCGCCCCCCACGGGCCCCAGCGCCCTTCCCAATGCCGCACGCCGTAGTACGACATCAGGAATTGGTCGGCTTCTGCTGCGGCCTTCGCTCGATCGCGGTTGATGTTGACGGTGATGTAGAACACGCGGTCGAGCTCGGAGGGCTCGCGCCCCTCAGCCACGGCGCATTCGTCGACGCGCGCGATGACCTCGGACCACTGCTCGGGCGAATCAGTGATGCCGATGATGCCGTCGGCGTAGCGCGCCGCGCGCCGATACTGCGCCGAACTGCCGGTCCGGTGGTGGGCGCCGAGCAGGATCGGCACGCCGCCCTTCCGCACGTTTTGCACAGGCCGCGGATACACCGTCACATCGTCCACCTTGATCTGCTGGCCATGATAGGTGACGCGCTCTTCTGTCCAGAGTCGCTTCAGGACGTGGACCATCTCGGTCAGTCGGAGGGCACGCGTTTCGGGCGCGACGCCCGCGGCGGAGTAGTCCTGCTTTTGCTCCGGCGTGAACCCGCCGCCCACGCCCGCGCCGACGACGAGCCGCCCGCGCGAGATCACGTCGAGCGTGGCGAGGCTGTGGGCGAGCGGCACGACAGGACGAATCACGGGCAGCATGACGGCCGTGCCGATCCGCACGCGCGAGGTCCGCGCGGCGATGGCGGCGAGCGCCACGA
This sequence comes from Vicinamibacteria bacterium, assembly GCA_041484265.1. GTDB lineage: Bacteria > Acidobacteriota > Vicinamibacteria > Vicinamibacterales > CAVVIG01 > 2-12-FULL-65-11. The sequence goes on along the minus strand of JBGPHH010000077.1, from coordinate 2,014 downwards.
TGGGTTCGAAACGCGGCTTGCTGACGAGGCTATCGCCGACCCAGACCGAGTCGAGGCCCGCCGCTTCGGCGCGCTCGGCCATGGCGAGCATCTCGGCGGGATCGGCGTCGCGCCGTTCGCGCAAGGCCTGCATGACGAACCCGCGCGTGCCGATGAGAACGCCCACGCCGACCTTGGCCGCCGGCGTCATGATTTCGCGTGTTGCTCGACGTCGAGCGAGACCAGTTGTTCCCACTCGGCCAGCTCAGCGGCAAAACCCGGAACATGCGCGTTGGCATACGCCAGGTCGGCGGGGGAATCGATGTCGAAGGTCAAACCGGCTGCCGGGGCGGCCATGAGCGTCGCGCCGGCCCGCTCGGCGTTCTGCCGGTGGCGGCTGTACGAGAGATGTCCGAGCGCCGGCGGCAGGTCCATGCCGGCCGGCACGAGGAGCGCATTGGTTCCGCCATCGGCGGTGGCTTCGACGCCGACAGGTCGCGTGCCCCCGTCGCTGGCCTCGACGACCGCGAGGATGTCCTCGGCCGCGATCATCGGCACATCCGCCGGGACGAACATGGCCGCCTCGGCGCCTGCGGCGTGCGCGCGCAGCATGCCGTCGAGCACCGTCGCGTTGAGATCCGACCAGCGGTCCTCCAGCCAGACGCCGCCCGCATCTTCTGCCACATGCCGCACAAGGGCGTCGCCGCCAATAACCCAACACGAGCCCTTGCCGAGCGCCTGCGTGACGGCGCTGACCGTACGTTTGAGCATCATCAGGACGACGGCCTCGCGCGTGGCGCTTGGCACCTCGCGGGCCAGGCGCCGTTTGCACGCCGCCAGCGGCCTCATGGGCACGATCACGCGAATCATCTCTTCACCATCTCTCAATAAGGCTGACGATGTGGTGGGCGAGCACTTCTTTGTCCTTGTCGGTGTTCATGATCGTGTTGGTGATCGAGGCGCGCATGCCCAGCGCCTCGATCGAGCGGGCGTGCATCCCATCCACCGTATCGATGACCATCGTGTCGCAGCGGCCGATGTAGCGCCGTGCCACGCCGGCGCACGACACTTCTTCTTTCAGTTCCGCCATCATCTTTGCGGCCGGGCCTCTCAACGCGTGCCCGCCCACGATGGGGCTGACGGCAATCCGTGGCCCGCGAAATGCCTTGATCGCCTGGCTGACCCCGCCGAGCGCCAGCACGGGACCGATGCTGACGAGCGGGTTCGACGGGCAATAGACGATCGCCGTCGACGTGGCAAGGGCGGCGTGAAAACCTGGCGATGGCTGCGCGGTCGCCACGCCGTCGAAACGCACGCCCGTGATGCACGGCTCGCAGTGCCGGTGCACGAAATACTCCTGGAACGCCAGGTCGCCCTGCTCGGTGACGGCGATGGTGCGCACGGGGTCGTCGCTCATCGGCACGATCGCATGCCGAATCCCGAGCGCCGAGGAGAGCGTGCGCGTCGCCTGGCTGAGCGTGACGCCGCTCTTCAGCATCTCGGTGCGACGCACGTGTGTCGCCAGGTCGAGGTCGCCGAGCCTGAACCACGTGTCCGCGCCAAGGCGCCCGAGTGCGCCGAGCGTCCGAAAACTTTCGCCCGCGATGCCCCAACCGGTCTCGGGATTGGCGATGCCTGCGAGGGTGTACATCACGGTGTCGAGGTCCGGGGAGACGTGCAACCCGTGAAACGTTTCGTCATCGCCGGTGTTGACGACAATGGTGAGCTGGTCCGGCGTGAGGCGTCGCGAGAGGCCAAGGGCCAGTTTCGCGCCGCCCACGCCGCCGGCGATGGCCAGGACGTGGATCGCCAAGCTTGATCTACCCGGCCGCGGTGATGACCGCCGCCTTCCGCTTCAATTGGATCTCGGTCCACGTCGGGCCTTCGAGCGAAGGCGCTCGCTGGCCGCTGTAGCGAAACTCCTCGAGCTTGATGAGCTCGCCGTATGAGCCGAACCGTTCACTCGCGTGATCGTGCGCCAGATCGAGGGCGTCGGGCGCGTCCGGCTCGACATCGAAGCGCTGGCGGATGCGAT